>JBELLO010000007.1:0-38062 GCA_042096495.1 Candidatus Arcticimaribacter sp. | reverse complement strand
TTTCACCAATCATGACGATACATTCTGTTTCTTCATCATTCATGAATAATTCTACGGCATCTTTAGTCGTTGTTCCAATGATCGGATCTCCACCAATACCGATTGCAGTTGTAATCCCGTATCCTTCGCGTACTACTTGGTCGGCAGCCTCATATGTTAAGGTTCCTGATTTAGAGATAATCCCAACATTTCCTTTTTTGAAGACAAAGCCTGGCATAATTCCCACTTTTGCTTCCCCTGGAGTAATTACCCCTGGGCAGTTAGGACCAATCATCGTACAATCTCTTCCTTTAATATAATCTGCTGCCTTGACCATATCAGCTACAGGAATTCCTTCTGTAATCGTAATAATTACTTTGATACCTGCATCTGCAGCTTCCATAATTGCGTCTGCAGCAAATGCTGGTGGTACAAAAATAATTGAGGTGTCTGCTCCTACTTGATTAACTGCTTCTGCAACTGTATTAAATACAGGCTTGTCTAAATGAGTTTGCCCTCCTTTTCCAGGAGTTACACCACCAACTACATTTGTCCCATATTCAATCATTTGAGTGGCATGGAATGTCCCTTCGCTTCCGGTAAATCCTTGTACAATAATTTTTGAGTCTTTGTTTACTAATACGCTCATTATTTAATCCTTTATTGGTTTGTTTTATGTTTATTCTTTGATTCTTTCTAAATAGGTTCCTTTTTCGGCATCAACCTTAATCTTGTCCCCTTCATTAATAAAAAGAGGAACGTTAATTCTAGCACCTGTCTCTACTGTTGCGGGTTTTGTTGCATTTGTTGCCGTATTTCCTTTTACACCTGGCTCTGTGTGTGTTACTTCTAAAATTACACTAACTGGCATATCGACCGATAGAGGCATACCGTCTTCAGTATTGATAGAAATGGTGACTACTTCGCCTTCTTTCATTAAATCTGGTCGATCAAGAATGTTTTTTTCGATACTGATTTGGTTGTAATCCTCATTATTCATGAAGTGGAAGGTGTCCCCTTCATTGTATAAGAACTGAAATTTATTGGTTTCAACCCGAATATCTTCAATTTTGTGCCCTGCAGAAAAAGTGTTGTCAATCACTTTTCCGTTAGAAACGCTTTTGAGTTTTGTTCGAACAAAAGCTGGCCCTTTTCCTGGTTTTACGTGAAGGAACTCAATGATTTTATAAATATCATTGTTGTATTTAATACAAAGTCCTTTTCTAATATCTGATGTACTTGCCATAATTGGGTGTTAGTTTTTCCTAAAGTAGCCTTTCATGATTCCTCGATGTGAATTCTTAATAAAATCAAGAACTTCGTCCCTTTCTGGACTCACCTCCATTTCAGCTTCGAGAATTTCTGCTGCTTGTGTATTGTTGTAATTTTTTTGATATAATATTCTAAAGATCGATTGAATCTCTCTAATTTTTTCTGTGCTAAAACCTCTTCTTCTCAATCCGACAGAATTAACGCCAACATAAGATAAAGGCTCACGGGCAGCTTTTACATAAGGTGGGACATCTTTTCTTACCAAAGATCCACCAGTAATAAAGGCATAATCCCCGATGGTGCAAAATTGGTGAATAGCCGTCATTCCTGCGAGAATAACATAATTCCCGACATGTACATGCCCAGCTAAGGTACTGTTGTTTGAAAATATACAATGATCACCTACCACACAATCATGGGCAACGTGACAATAGGCCATAATCAGACAATTTTTCCCAATGACTGTTTTTTGACGATCAACCGTTCCGCGGTTAATGGTAACACATTCTCTAATGGTGGTATTGTCCCCAATAATGGTTTGGGTTTCTTCTCCGTTATATTTAAGGTCCTGTGGTGGTGCAGAAATAACTGCGCCCGGAAAAATAGTACAGTTTTTACCGATTCGTGCACCTTCCATAATGGTAACATTCGATCCAATCCATGTGCCTTCTCCAATTACAACATCATTATTGATGGTAGTAAAAGGGTCGATCACCACACTTTTAGCGATTTTAGCACCTGGGTGCACATAAGCTAGGGGTTGATTCATACTTTTTCTTTTCGGATTATTTGAGCCATTAATTCACCTTCGGTGGCTAACTTTCCATTGACAAAGGTATATCCTTTCATATGACAAATCCCTCTTCTTATAGGAGTAATCAACTCTAATTTAAACACCAATTGATCCCCAGGGTGAACAGGCTGCTTGAACTTAACATTGTCGATTTTCATAAAGAAAGTCAAGTAATTTTCAGGATCTGGGACTGTATTTAATACCAACACCCCTCCTACTTGAGCCATAGCTTCTACTTGTAATACGCCAGGCATTACAGGAGCACCTGGGAAATGTCCGGCAAAAAAAGGTTCATTCATGGTGACGCCTTTTGACCCGATTACATGAGATTCTGATAATTCATGGATTTTATCCACTAACAGGAACGGTGGGCGATGCGGAAGCATCTTCATGATTTGTGTAACGTTCATCAAGGGTGGAACAGACATGTCTACCGTGGGAACATTTAGGCGTTTTTCTTGCTTGATGATTTTGGCTAACTTCTTAGCAAACTCAGCATTGATGCGATGTCCAGGCTTGTGAGCAATTACTTTTCCGCGAATGCGTTGCCCTATTAAGGCTAGATCACCGATGACATCAAGTAATTTGTGCCTAGCGGCCTCATTAGGATGATGTAAGGAAAGGTTGTCTAAAACCCCATTAGGTCGAACGGCTATTTCCTTTTTATTAAATGCCTTTTTAAGTCTTTCCATTGTTTCTTCAGACAATGGTTTGTCGACATAAACAATAGCATTGTTTAGGTCTCCTCCCTGAATTAAACCATTTTCTAAGAGCATCTCTAACTCGTGCAAGAAACTAAAGGTTCTAGAAGATGCTATTTCTTGTTCATAATCTTCTAACCGATCTAGATTTGCGTTCTGTGTACCTAAGACTTTAGTCCCAAAATCTACCATTGTGGTGATTTGATAGGTATCAGATGGAATGATTGTCATTTCACTGCCAGTCGCATCGTCTTTAAAATTAATGACTTCTTTTACGATATACTCATCCCTTTCAACTTCAAGAGTTGTGATTCCTGCTTCTTTTAAAGCATTGACAAAATGGATAGAAGAACCATCCATAATAGGAGGCTCTGGAGCATCTAAATAAATGGTACAATTATCAATTTGCAAACCGACTAAGGCAGATAACACATGTTCAGAAGTGTTGATTTTAACACCATTTTTTTCAAGGTTTGTTCCTCTTTGCGTATCTGTTACCCATTGAACATCAGCTTCTATAACTGGAGAATCTTCTAAGTCATAGCGAATAAACTTATAACCGCTATTTGCTTCTGCGGGAGTAAATTTAAGGGTTACATTCTTTCCTGTATGAAGACCTACACCTGTTAGTGTTACTTCTTTTTTTATAGTAGTTTGAAAACTATTCATGAGGTTGCTTTTCTAGGGCTTCTAATCTTTTTACGATTGAAGGGAATCGTTTAAAAAATATGTATGATTTGATATAATCTTTATAACTAATTGCTGGGGTACCATAAAGGGCTTGATCGCTTTTAATGTTACTGGTAACACCAGATTGACCTTGTATTCTAACATTATCGCCCACTTTTAAGTGACCTATAATACCTACTTGCCCACCGATCACACAATTACTACCTACTTTTGTAGATCCAGCTACGCCAGATTGTGCTGCAATGACCGTATTTGCGCCTATTTCTACGTTATGCGCAATTTGTATTTGGTTATCGAGTTTTACCCCTCGACAAATTCTTGTTTCGCCTAAGGTCGCTCTATCGATGGTAGAATTCGCGCCAATATCTACGTGATCTTCAATTACCACCCTACCTGTTTGAGGCACTTTTTTGTAAGTACCATCTTCTTTTGGAGCAAAACCAAAGCCATCTGATCCGATGATGCATCCCCCATGTACAACACAAAACTTCCCTAAGCTTGTAGCGGAATGTATCGTAGAGTGCTGAAAAATAACCGTATCATCTCCTATTACTACATCATCTTCGATAACAACATGAGCGTGAATGGATACATTTTTACCTATACTAACATTTTTACCAATGACCACATAATGCCCGACATAAGCAGAATTATCAACGGTAGAATCTTTCCCGATAATGGCTGTTTTCTCGATACCTGCTTTTGCCGCTTTCTGCTTGTTATAAAATTCTAATAAAGTAGAAAAAGCTTGATAAGCATCTGGCACTCTGATAAGTGTAGGAGTAATCTCTTCTTCTACAACAAAATCATTGTTTACAATAACAAGAGAGGCATTTGTATTGTAGATATAAGGAGTATACTTAGGATTGGCTAAAAAAGTTAAGGAACCCATTGTTCCCTCTTCGATTTTTGACAGTTGAGAAACCTCAATAGAAGCATCTCCATCAATTGTCCCATTTAATATGGACGCGATTTGTGCAGCCGTAAATTTCATTAGTGCAAAAATATAAAAATTAGAAGACTATTCAGCCTTTGCATAGCATAGATAACTTTTTGATTCCAAAGTCGTAAATGCTCCTCCTTTAAATAAGTCCGAAAATACCTCCAAGGGCTTGACTTGACCTGACTTTAACAGAATCTTAATGGGCGGCTTTTCTAACGAATAAGGCCTGGTACTAATGCTGCCCGAAAAAACAAAAAGGTCTGCATAGGCTTTGCTATACCCTTGGCGGATTAATTTATCCTTTCTCTTTTCAATTTGTTTGTCTGTAAAGGGATCATCTTGAAATTTGACCTTCATCAATCTTCTGTTAATAATGCGCGACGCATAAGAAGAAAGAATCTGATCGGGATGATCTTGCCATTTTTTTAGGCAAGCCAAAATATCTATATCATCTAAACGACTAAAACGTTCTAACAATGCATGATCGATTGTTGTATTATCTTGTCTTGAAAAGAAATACAGTAGCTCTTTGGGAATCTCTTTTATTTTCCCTGCAATAACCATAGACCTAACATATTCCATCATATTCGCAAGCAATAGCTCTGCTGCAACACCAGTTTTGTGCAAATAAACTTGCCAGTACATCAATCGTCTCGCAAGGATAAACTTTTCTACAGAAAACAAGCCTTTCTCTTCGATCACTAGTTCATCATCAACAACATTAAACATTTCAACAATGCGCTGGGTATTGATATTCCCTTCTGTAGCGCCTGTATAAAAACTATCTCTTTTTAGGTAATCAAGACGATCAATATCCAGCTGACTCGCTACTAATTGCCCCATAAATTTCCTGGGGCATTTTCCATTGTAAATATCAATTGCTAAAGACAGTTGACCATCAAATTGATTGTTGAGCAACTCCATATAGGCCAGGGATAAAGTCTCGTGATGCGTATTTAATAAAAGGCTTTCTTCTAGGGCGTGAGAAAAAGGGCCGTGACCTATGTCGTGCAATAAGATCGCAATACTCAAGGCTTCTTTTTCCTTGTCAGAGATATCGATCCCCTTTTTTCTAAGAACGGCGACAACTTTGTTCATCAAGTGCATGGCGCCTAAGGCATGTTCAAATCGGCTGTGCCTTGCCCCGGGGTAGACTAAATAAGAGAGGCCCATTTGAGAAATGCGACGCAAACGTTGAAAAAAAGGATGCTCTAATAATTCGAAAATTATTCCGGATTCGATTGCAATAAATCCGTAAATTGGATCATTTAAGACAGGAAGCTTTTTGGCTTTCAAGTGTAGCTGTTTTTACAAATATACGAATATGCAAACAATCCAAATCTTATGGGTAGATGACGAAGTCGATTTACTCAAACCCCACTTTTTATTTTTACAATCGCGAGGCTATGAAACGCATCCTTGCACAAATGGCCAAGAGGCCTTATCGCTTGTTAAACAGCAGCACTTTGATGTCGTTTTGCTAGATGAAAATATGCCAGGTCTCAATGGCCTAGAGACCTTGACTTTATTAAAGACAGAGCACCCAAACCTACCGGTGATTATGGTCACTAAAAATGAAGAGGAGCATATCATGGAAGAAGCCATAGGCTCCAAAATTTCTGACTACCTTATCAAACCGGTAAACCCAAATCAAATCCTACTTTCCCTCAAAAAAACATTAGATCACCAAAGCTTAATTACAGAAAAAACCACCTTTAATTATCAAAAGGAATTTCAAAAAATAAGTTTAGCGTTAATGGATATTAACACTTTTGACGCATGGGCTAACTTCTACAAAAAGCTTGTTTTCTGGGAATTAGAGTTGCAAAACTCAGACGACTCTAGCATGTCAGAAATTTTTGAAAACCAACTTAAAGAAGCGAATGCGCTCTTTGGAAAGTTTATCGATAAAAACTACTTAAACTGGATGGAAGAGCAGGAAACAGCTCCCCTTCTTTCCCATAAAGTTTTTAAGCACAAGGTTTTTCCACGCTTACAAAAAGAGACTCCCACCCTTTTATTAGTGATTGATAATTTGCGCTGGGATCAATGGAAAACCATTGAACCATTACTCTCTAAGTATTATCAAAAAGAAGAAGAATCGGTTCATTACAGCATTCTCCCTACCGCAACACAGTACGCTCGAAATGCATTTTTTGCGGGGCTAACCCCCGCCGAAATCAAACAGCACTACCCGCAGTACTGGAAAGACGATCATGAAGAAGGAGGTAAAAATCTTTATGAAGAAGCCTTGCTGGAATTACAATTGGGACGACTTCACGCCGATTTTAAATCCAATTATGTAAAAGTAACGAATCTAAAAACTGCAAGATCCCTAAGTGATACCATTAGAAAAAATAAGCATGAAACGCTTTTAACGGTTGTCTACAATTTTGTCGATATGATTTCTCATGCAAAATCTGAAATGGAAATCATCAAAGAACTCGCCTCAGACAATAAAGGATACCGCTCTTTAACAGAGAGTTGGTTTAAAAATTCCCCTTTATTAGAAGCGCTACAAGTAGCCCAAAAAGAGGGATACAACATCATTTTAACCACAGATCATGGAACCATCAATGTCACTTCTCCCCTAGAGGTCGTTGGGGATAAAGAAACCAGTGTTAATTTGCGGTATAAAACCGGAAGAAACCTCAAGTACCCTAAGAAAAAAGTACTCGAGGTGAATGACCCAAAGGCTGCTCAACTCCCTAACCTAAGCATCAACAGTAAATTCATCTTTGCGAAAGAAGCAAACTACTTTGTTTATCCACAGAATTACCATCATTATGCAAACCTTTTTCAAAACACCTATCAACACGGGGGCATTTCTATGGAAGAAATGTTAATTCCTTTTGTATTTTTGATGCCGAAAAAATAAGGTGTGGAAAAAACATATTCTCTTTCTGAAATTGATGAAGTCGCAAAAGAACTCCTCACGCAAATAAACAGCAATATTGTTTTGCTAAACGGAGAAATGGGCGCAGGGAAAACAACATTGATCAAAGCGCTTTGCAAAGCGCTAAAGTGCCCAGATGTAGTCTCAAGCCCCACCTTTTCTTTGATCAATGAATACCGCACTGTAGACAATAAGCCCTTGTATCACTTTGATTGCTATCGCATAGAAAACGAAGAAGAAGCCTATGATTTTGGCGCAGAGGAATACCTGTATTCTGGTCACCTATGTTTGATAGAATGGTCAGAAAACATCCATTCCCTGCTACCCACAGATTGTTGTTCATTGACCATTGAAAAGATCGACACAACGACCAGGAAAATAATATTAACTTAGCGCATATGTCATTTTTATACCGTTTAGGCTATTACTTAGGAGGCTTTTCATCAGGTCTGGTGATTTTATTTTTCTTATTTAACGGAAAACGCACCCAGTGTAATTATGGACCAGAGGCAAGGGTAATCAACAATCTCTCTGAAAAAAGCTGGGAAACCAAAACTTCACTCCTTCCAGGGATGACTTTAGATAGTTTAACGGTTCAATCTATATTAAAAAACGCTTCGGTTGATTTTAGTGAAAGTGATACAAAAAGGGATAGCTGCAAGCATTATGCTTTAACTGGATACTTCAACAATAAAAGCATTGCATTTAAAGTTGAAAACTGCGAAAAGACGGTTTATATCCAAACAATGACCGTTAATCCTTAATTGATTTTCCTCCTTTTTCTCTCGCGTTGAATCAACTCTAGTTCTCGATGAGTTTGACCAGCCACAGAGGTGTTTTCTTCGGCACGTCTTATCAAATAGGGCAATACATCTTTTACCGGGCCAAAAGGCAGGTACTTAGACACCTTATAGCCTTGATCTGCAAGATTAAAGCTAATGTGATCACTCATCCCATAAAGTTGCCCAAACCAGAGATGGGGATGGTCTTTAGGAATGCCCAGTTTGGCTATATATTCAATAATTTTATAGGTGCTTTGCTCGTTGTGACTCCCAAAATACATGGAAAAGTTTTTGATGTTTGAAACAATAAATTGCCAAGCACGATCAAAATTTAAATCAGTATCTGCTTTGGTTTTACAAATAGGATCTTTCCACCCTCTTTCTTGTGCAACCTCCCGCTCCTTCTCCATATAAGCGCCTCTTACTAATTTGATGCCAGCTATAAAACCTTCTGCTTTAGCTTTCTTATGGAGATCTTCAAGGTAGTCCAATTTCTCACTCAGATACATTTGTGCGGTAGTATGAACGATGGCTGTTTCACGATTATAAATCGACATCATTTCTTCCACAATACTATTTATGGCAGGTTGAATCCAGCTTTCTTCTGCATCGATTAAAAGCTTCATATTGGATTTCTTAGCTAATTCGCAACAAGCAATAAAACGCTGCCGAACTCTTTCCCAGGCCGCGGCCTCTTCTTTTGTTAGTGCTACTTTAAAACTCACTTTTTCATATAACGCAAAAGCACCAAAACCCGTTGGTTTAAAAACGGTAAAGGGAATATGTTCTGATTCAGCAGATAAGCCTATGGTTGATAAAATATTCTCTAAACAATCGTCTAAACTAATTTCTTCTTTGGCCCCCTCTACAGAATAATCCAAAACAGAATACACCTTTTGTGCAGCTAAAACATTAACAACTTTGATGGACTCTTTGGCCGAAGTGCCACTGCAAAAATGATCAAAGACAGTCGCTCTAATCAAACCTTCAACTGGAAGATGAGAGTTTAAGGCAAATTGTGCTACCTGCGTTCCAATCTTTACCAGGGGTTGATTTGCAATAAGGCGAAAGAGAAAATAAGCGCGCTCTAAGGCAGCATCTGATTTAGACGCAAAAGCAATTTCTGTATTATCGAATAATTTCATGCAACCTATTTAAGTAAAAGTCTAAAAAATAGGCGTAAAAAAAAAGCAGCCCTTAAAAAAAGAACTGCCTCTTCATAAATAAATATAGTGTGTTTATCTATTTGAGGCGCCACAAATATAAACGGATTTTTTAGTTTAAAAAATGTACTTTTGTTAAAGTTTTATGGAGCACATACAATCACACGACCACACGATATTTTTTAGTAGCGGGGAAAAGCATTTTTTCTCTGAGCTACTCGTTAAAAAAAACTATTCTTCTGTTTTTATCCTTGTTGATTCAAATACAGAAACCCACTGTTTACCTCATTTTTTATCACATTATCCTTGCCCTGAAAACAGCGAGGTAATTTCTATTGAGGCAGGAGAAGAACACAAGCACATACAAACCTGCACAGGGGTTTGGGAAGCTTTGTCAGAATTAGGGGCAGACAGAAAAAGTCTCCTAATCAATCTAGGCGGAGGGGTGGTTACAGACCTGGGCGGCTTTGTCGCTTCTACCTTTAAAAGAGGGATTGATTTTATCAATGTTCCCACGTCTCTACTCGCGATGGTAGATGCCTCTGTAGGAGGAAAAACCGGAGTGGATCTGGGGCCCTTAAAAAACCAAGTTGGCGTGATCATCAATCCACAGGCAGTTATTATTGATACCGACTTTTTAGCCACACTCCCTTCAAATGAATACAGAAGCGGCTATGCCGAAATGCTCAAGCACGGACTTATTCAAGATGCTGCTTACTGGAAAGAATTAGCTGATTTTGGGAAGATTAGCACAGATCAAATCGGTAAACACATCCATCACTCTGTCAGTATAAAGTATCAAGTAGTTCGTGAAGATCCCAGAGAAGATTCTTTGCGAAAGATCCTCAACTTTGGCCATACGCTTGGGCATGCCGTAGAATCCTACCATTTGATTAGCGAAGATAAAACCACACTTTTACACGGTGAGGCGATAGCGATAGGAATGATTATGGAAGCTTATATCTCTTCGGTACTTTTGGCTATGCCTAAAAAAGAATGCGATGAAATCAAAACTGTGTTTGATGCTATTTATCCTAAAGTAGCCTTTGACGAGAAAGATTTTGACGCCATTGTGAAGATGCTTATCTATGACAAGAAAAACAGCCACGGAAAGGTGAAGTTTGCTTTAATAGAGGCGATAGGAAATCCAAAATGGGATATTGAAGTTCCTAACGCGCTCTTAAAAGATGCTTTTGCTTATTATCAAGGCAATTAAGCCGAGTTTCTACTCGCATTAATATTTCCAAAAAGGGATCTAGTCACCAGCTTTTCGAATACTTTTTGCCAGTCACTGTCTGCAGTGCTGTCTTTGCTCATTTCCTGGATTTTAATCAAACCATATTGCTGGATTGTCAACAATGGAAGAACAATTTCTTCTCTAATGTCAATCGATTTTTTTCCAGCTTGTTGATCTTCCATCAAAGTAGTGAAGCCTGTTAATTTTAACAACAATCGCTTGCTAAGCAAGTATTCGTTATATATGATGGACCAAAATGGGCCATAAACTGGATCTTTCTCCATATAGGCTGTTAGTGCTAAAAAGGATTTTGATAAACTCATCATACTATTCGCAACCAGCGTTTTAAAGAAAGGAGAGTTGTTGTATAAAGCAATTACTTTATCGAATTCTCCATTGTCTTCATATACTTTAAGGGCTGTTCCCACCCCAAAGAAACCGGGGACGTTTTGCTTAGACTGGCTCCATGATCCTACAAAGGGTATCGCTCTCAAGTCAGAAAAATTCAAGCCTTTTGAATTTCCGCGTTTAGAAGGGCGACTTCCAATATTTGTTTTGGCATAGAACTTTAACGTACTCATATGCTCTAAATACGGAACGAATTGTGGGTGATCCTTAAAGTCTTGGTACGCTTTATAACTAATATCCGCTAGGGATTGCAAGGTAACTCTATCCTCATCTGCTAAAATGGTGCGATGACCGTCTAAAACTTGGTTTTGAATCCCAGAACTCAATAATTGTTCTAAGTTAAACTGAGAAGAATCAAGGGTTCCAAAGTTTGAACTAATCGTTTGCCCTTGAATGGTCACCTGAATGTCATTAGCGTTAATTCTATCTCCTAGAGAGGCATAGAATTGGTGCGTGTTCCCCCCTCCTCTTGCTGGTGGTCCACCTCTACCGTCAAAGAAGGCAACATCAATATCAAATTCTCCAGAGACTTTAGACAGCATTTCTTTTGCTTGGTAAATACTCCAGTTGGCCATGATGTATCCCCCATCTTTAGTTCCGTCAGAGAAGCCTAACATGATGGTTTGTTTGTTTTTGCGCTTCGCTAAATGAGCCTTATAGGTTTCATTTTGATAAAGGTTACGCATGATTTCTTCCGCGGCCTGTAAATCATCAACTGTCTCAAAGAGTGGAATCATATCTACAGTAGGCTCTTCCCATCCACAAATTCTATGCATGGCAAATAATTGCAATATACTTTCTAAGCTTCCGCAATTTGAAATAATATAACGGTGGCAGGCGCGCTCTCCGTTTGTTTTTTGAATGGATTGCATTGCATAAATAGACCCTAAAGTATAGCGGGTCATTTCATCTTCAAAGATATCTACAGGGACTTTACCTACTAATTTAGGTAAAACAGCGATGCGCTCTTCGAGCGACAGTTCAAGATAGTTATGCGGTAAATGGTCAATGTATTGTTGAATATCTGGATGCCCCATAATGGTGTCAAAAACACCTTGGTGTACGCGTGAATCTTGACGAATATCCAGAGAAGCAAAGTGATAACCAAATAGTTTCACCTTGTGAGATAAATCCTTTATTTCGTTGACATATATCCCTTGATGTTCGGTTTTTAAGATCGTTTCAATTGCTGCTAATTCTGAAATTAATTTGTCAAGACTGATAATCTCCCCTTTTTCTGGGTAAAGTAAAGTTGCATACATCCCATCTTCAAGGGCAGCAATTTTTTCGTCAACTTTATCAAACGTAATTTTTCGCTTTAAACGACGCAAGTCTCTATAATAGTTTCGCTGAATGGTATACTTGAGTCGCTCTGCCGTTTTAAGTGAAGTTTCTGGCGTAACAAACGGATTACCGTCACGGTCTCCTCCAGGCCAAAACCCGAAATTAAACAAGGTGTTATCCATCTGCTCATCCCCCAGAATGTTTTGCTGCACATAGCCATAAATATGACTTGCAGAATGATAGAATACATTCTCTAAGAACCACATTAGGCTAACAGCCTCATCAAATGGTGAAGGCTTTTCTTTTTGGAAAAAGCGAGTTTTTCCTAACTGCGTTAACAATTGTTTTATTTGTGCTAGATCATCTTGCTTGATGGCTTTAGATAAATCATTGATAATCCCTAGTACAGAACCCGGATAGAACTGGGTAGGGTGAGCCGTTAAAACCAGACGTACATTAAAACGATCTAGGTAAGCTTTTAACTCCTCTTTCTTACCACGTTGAAAGGTTTCTTCTTTGATATAGCGCAATGTACCGCGACCGTGCATATTGTTTACTTCTGCAAAAGATGCATCCTCAATTGCATCAAATAATACGACTTGACGTTCTATATATTGGATAAATCCAAAGAGTAAATCGTGCTTTTCTTTATCGCTTAGCTCTGTACCATAAATCTCAAAAAAGGATTGTACAATCTCAAGGGGAGATTGTCTTGCTTCAAATCCCTTTTTGCAATGTTTTGAAAATAAAGGAAGATAAAGTGAGGATTTTTTAAGGGAATCAAAAGGTAGGGTTAAAAAAAGGCTGTTGTAAATTTCGTACTTTGATAAAACATTTTCATTAAAGCGTTCTAATTTGGTCTTGCGCGCCATGCTGGGGAAGGATATTTTGGGTTATAAATCGTTAAAAATACTGTGCATTAATCTTTTCTTGTCATTGATGCTTTCTTCTAGTGAAATCATTGTCTCTGTTCGAGAAATACCTTCTATGTCATCAATCATAAAGATTAAATCTTTTGCGTGTTTTGTGTCTCTTGCTCTTAGCTTGCAGTAGATGTTAAACTTACCGGTTGTGATATGAGCAACGGTAATATAAGGAATCCCTTCGAGTGACTCTAACACTTGCATCGTCATGCTATTCTTCTCTAAATAGATACCGATATAAGCGATAAAGGAATACCCTAGCTTTTCGTAGTCTAAATTCAAAGAGGATCCTTTGATGATCCCAGCATCTTCCATTTTCTTTACACGAACATGCACTGTTCCTGCAGAAATCAACAAACGCTTTGAAATGTCAGTAAAAGGAACTCTGGTGTTATCAATAAGGATGTCGAGAATTTGATGATCTATATCATCTAATTTAATCTTTGTCATAACATTAATATATTTATGGTTGTATTATTAATACTATACAAAAATAAGGGATAACACCTAAAATTCAATGAAAGATTGTAAGTGATTTGTGATTTTTTCTGAAGATTCAACAATATTTATTGGATGTGTTTGATTTTTATTCAATGCATTAATCACTTTCAAGCCTTTAAGCCGTTCATCATTTCCAGCGTATTCTGGTATTAAATGGATAGCCCCGTCTTTTAAGGCTTCTTTATATTGAACAAATAAAGTTGAAATTGTGATTATACCGTTGTTTACAATTGTAACATTTTGAATTTCTAAGTCTCTTAAATGATTTCCGTTATCAGGAATAGCGGTATAATCCTCAAAAGAATAATCTTTAAAAGACTGATTTGCAGCGCAATTTAAACAGGTTAGCAAAGAAGAGAAAATTAACTTACGGGTATTATCACGATTGTAATCATCGGGGAAATGACCTGCTTCAAAAAGTATGGTAGGCGTGTTTTGCGCTGTAAAATAGTCTCCAGTGCAATTGATATTAAATGCATCGTCATACCTCCCTATTCCCCAGTGATCACATACGGGAAGGTTTTTTGCCATTGCCGCAATGTATTGCATTGCAATTAGACGAGCCGGAGTGACTTCTCTGGCATCATTCGCCGCTGGGGCTAAAAATGAGACAGAGGCGGGTTTATTTGACGTACCAGCGCTAAAAATTGTTCGCTGTCCGTGAAGGTTTAAACACAGGTCGGGATTAAATGCCCTATACACCTTAATCAGGGCCTTCATTTCTGGCTGAGATTGTGTTGTAGCATCTCTATTTAAATCAACTTCATCCGCGTTTAATCGAGTATAGCGCGCTGCACCATCTGGGCTAAGCTGAAAGATGATTTGCAATTGCAGCTGCTTTAATTGCGTTGCACCTTCAGAGGTATTGATTAAATGGTCTACTAAGTCTAAAGCTGCTTTAGTTGTCGTTGTTTCATTGCCATGCATTTGCGACCAGGCAAGTATTCTATAGCCTCCATTACCTAATGTTAGGCTATATATTGGACGTTTCTCTACTGAATATCCTATTATCTCAAGGGATTTATCGCAGTGTAGACTGCTTAACGCTTCCGTTAAATTAGCAGGAGAGAAGTACCTTGACACTACTTTATTTTTCATGTTACAAAAGTATACTATTGATTGTTATCATTTGTAAACATTAAATAGATACAATTGTATACTCAATTGCGTTAAGATCGTATACATTTGAATACAGTAAGGGATTCAACCACTGATTCTATATTTAAATACCTTATAATGAGTAATTAATGGTATAGTATATAGAATTTACTTGAAGTTATTTTACTTTTATCTGGGCTATTATGCTGTGGATATTATTTATATATTGCAGTGAATATTACATATGTTAACAATGTTAAACACAATTGAGCTAATCGACCGGATTAAAGAGGTAATGGAGCAACAAGAATTAAACGCTTCTTCTTTTGCTGAAAAAATAGGCGTACAGCGTTCCAGTATTTCTCATATACTATCCGGAAGAAATAAACCTAGTTTAGAGTTCCTCACTAAAATCGAAGCTGCTTTTGAAGAGGTAAGCTTTGAATGGCTTTTAAAAGGAAAAGAAAATAAAGCGGCTATTTCAACCCAACCCCCTACTCTGTCCCAAATATCGCCAGGAAATGAAAGTACTTCTGCAGAGACAAAAGATAAAAAAAACACTGTTGAACCTAACTCCAAGCAAAATCCAATACAAATTGTTCATTATTATGCAGACGGTAGTTTTGAAAGCTTTTTTAAAAGGTAGTATTTTTACATCCTATGAAAAAAACATTCCTCCTGCTCCTTTGCGCTTTAATGATGAGTTGCTATAGTGTTGAAAGAGATTGCCAAGCCTTTCATACTGGCACCTTTCAGTTTCAACAAATTATCGGAGATGAATTACAAACCTCTACTTTTTTAAGAACAAATGATCTAGAGGTTGAGTATTTTAAATCTAAAGTAGATTCTGCTAGTATTCGATGGATCAATCCTTGTGAGTGTATCTTGACAAAACTCAATCCAATCTCAAATCAGGATAAACGCCCCATTACAATTAAAATCATTTCAACTTCAGAGAAGGAGTATGTTTTTGAATACGCTTTGGTCGGAGACCAAAAAAACAAACAAAGAGGTGTTATTCAAAAAATAAGTGACGAATTAGTTACACCTTAAAACTCAAGTTTTGTCTGCGGAGCATCATCTTCCTCGATAGCCTCTGGATCATTAACCTCTAACTGTTCCACTGGAGTAGGTTCTGGCGATTCGTACGGAAGACTTTCTTTTAAGGAAATGCTTTTCACCTTTTTATCCGTCAATTGATTTCCTAAAGCTTTATAGCCTTTTACGCCTATAAATTCTTCAACATTGACCTCTTTATTAGGGATTGGATCTGCTCCTCTAGGTTTTGCAAACTCAATTTCTATTACAGGGCGCCATTCAGTACTGACAAAAATAAGCGTCCCTCCCTCTTTGATAAAGCTATCTTCTTTGTTTTCATTTTCAATCAGGAAGCGTTTGATAAAATAACGGTCCTTTTCTTGATCGTGATAAACCGCGGTTATGGGTTTTGTTTTAACCCATCTTTCTAAGATTGTTGGAATCTGATTAAAATGCAATTCCATTTGAGGTGTAACCGTTTTAGACTCGGCTTTATCATTTATAATAAGGATTTTATCCTCTCCTTTAAATGCTCCAAGCAAGGTTCCACGTTCGTCTAAATTGAGTTTTAAGACCGTGCTATCAAACCAAATATTTCTAGGCTTAAGGGTAGAAACCCCTTTCTCTTTTAAGGCGACTTTTAAAACATTGTGTTTAGAAACTATATTTCCTTTAACCCCGCGTCCCTTTATCTGTAAGTCGGCAAAGTCTAAATCCCATTTGAGCTTTTTTACTTGGCCAGTATTGCGCAACACCACCGAAACAACCTCTGCTTCACCATTAGGATTCGCACTAAAGTATAAGAGATGTGAGCCAGTTTTACCTTGGGTAATATCGTACATTTTATCACGGGTAACGCCAGTAACAGCAAAACGTTTGATATAAGAAGTACCTAGTTTCCCGTCTTTATAAATCGCATTATAAATGGTGCGATTGTCTTTTTTCTTAAAGACAGCCACGTGAATAATATCTTTTTCTACAAAGACCTTACTGTCCACTTTGACAACTTGCATCTTACCCGAGCGGGTAAAAACAATTAAATCATCAATATCTGCACAGTCACAAACATATTCGTCTCGTTTTAGAGATGTTCCCACAAAACCCTCTTCTCTATTCACATAAAGCTTAGTGTTTCTTACAACAACTTTTTTAGCATCAACATCGTCAAAGGTGCGGATCTCTGATTTTCGCTCTTTGCCTTTGCCATAATCTTTTTTAAGTTGACTAAAATAGTCGATAGCAAAATCAATAAGGTTGTCTAAGTTGTGCTTTACTGCGGCAATATCTTCTTCTAAAGCTTCTATTCTTTGTTGGGCTTTATCGATATCAAACTTAGAAATACGCTTGATTCTAATCTCTGTCAATCGAACCAAATCTTCTTCAATCACTGGGCGTTTTAAATGCGCGATATGCGGCTTAATCCCCTCGTCTATTGCTTTTAAAACCCCTTCCCAGGTTTCTTCTTCTTCGATTAAACGATAAATTTTATTTTCAATGAAAATACGTTCTAGAGACGCATAATGCCATTGATTTTCTAGCTCTTGAAGCTTGTGTTCAAGTTCTTTTTTAAGGGTACTAACCGTGGTGTCTGTTGAAATTTTCAACATTTCTGACACGCCAATAAACTTGGGTTTATGATCGATAATTATACAGCCTAAAGGCGATATTGATGTCTCACAAGCCGTAAAAGCATATAAGGCATCAATGGTCTTGTCTGGGGAAATACCATTCGGTAAGTGAACCAGAATTTCTACTTCTGCTGCAGTATTATCTTCAATCTTTTTAATTTTTATCTTCCCCTTATCATTTGCTTTTAAGATGGAATCAATTAAAGATGAAGTTGTTGTACTAAAAGGAATTTCGTGAACGACCAAAGTATTCTTATCTCGCACACTAATTTTTGCACGTACCCGTACTTTTCCACCGCGAACCCCATCGTTGTAATTTTGAACATCAATGACTCCGCCAGTCTGAAAATCAGGATAGAGTGTAAATTTTTTACCCTTTAGATAAGCAATACTTGCCTGCAAAAGTTCATTGAAGTTGTGGGGTAAAATTTTTGTAGATAAACCTACCGCAATCCCTTCGGCCCCCTGGGCCAACAATAAAGGAAATTTTACGGGTAAGTGAACAGGCTCGTTTTTTCTCCCGTCATAAGACAACTGCCAGTCGGTTACTTTAGGGCTAAAAACAACTTCCAAAGCGAATTTTGACAAACGCGCTTCAATATATCGCGAGGCCGCCGCACGGTCACCGGTGAGAATATTCCCCCAGTTTCCTTGCATGTCAATCAAGAGATCTTTTTGACCTATTTGGACCATCGCATCGGCAATACTTGCATCTCCGTGCGGGTGATATTGCATGGTATGTCCCACGATGTTAGCCACTTTGTTGTAGCGACCATCGTCTAGGTCTTTCATGGAATGCAGTATACGTCTTTGAACAGGCTTAAAACCGTCTGATATAGCGGGAACAGCACGTTCAAGAATAACATAGGAAGCATAGTCAAGGAACCAATCCTTGTACATGCCGGTAACCTTGACTAATGACTCATTGTCAGGGTTAAGGGGAGTTTCTTCATAGAATTCCTTTTCTTCCATATTATGCATCCAATTCTGCTAAATCTAGTTCTACTTTAAGATTATTGATGATGAATTCTTGTCGGTTTGGGGTGTTTTTTCCCATATAGAATTCTAATAATTGTTCTATGGTTGTGCCCTTATCGAGCATTACCGGGTCAAGTCGAATGTCTTCACCAATAAAATATTGGAATTCATCTGGTGAGATTTCACCTAATCCTTTAAATCGTGTAATTTCTGCTTTTCCGCGAAGTTTTTCGATGGCACTAACGCGTTCTTGTTCAGAATAGCAATAGATGGTTTCCTTTTTATCACGCACCCTAAAGAGAGGTGTTTGCAAGATATACAGGTGTCCTTCTTTAATGAGTTCTGGGAAAAATTGCAAGAAAAAGGTAATCAACAAAAGCCGAATATGCATCCCATCAACATCTGCATCTGTTGCGATAACAATATTGTTGTACCGCAAATCTTCTAGACCGTCTTCTATGTTAAGGGCGGCTTGTAAAAGATTGAATTCCTCGTTTTCATAGACGATTTTTTTCGTCATGCCATAGGTATTCAAAGGCTTTCCTCTAAGGCTAAATACCGCCTGGGTATTGACATCACGCGATTTTGTAATCGATCCACTTGCAGAATCTCCTTCTGTGATAAACAGAGTAGAATCAAGGCGGCGGTCCTTTTTAAGGTCCCCCAAATGCACCCTACAATCCCTTAGTTTTTTATTGTGTAAACTAGCTTTTTTAGCGCGTTCTCTAGCGAGTTTTCTAATCCCCGATAGTTCTTTACGCTCTTTTTCAGCTTGTAATATTTTTCGTTGGATACTGGCAGCAACTTCTTGATTCTTGTGTAAAAAGTTATCTAACTGTGTCCCCATAAACTCATTGATATAGGAACGAACGGTGGGCATGTCTCCCCCCATATCTGTAGAACCTAATTTTGTTTTTGTTTGAGATTCAAAAACAGGCTCCATCACCTTTATACTAACTGCAGCAATAATGGATTTGCGAATATCTGAAGCGTCATAACTCTTCCCAAAAAATTCTCTGATGGTTTTGACATATGCTTCGCGAAAAGCAGCTTGATGGGTTCCACCTTGGGTTGTATTTTGACCGTTAACAAAAGAATGATATTCTTCGCTATACTGAGATTTGCTATGGGTCATAGCTACCTCAATATCTTCCCCTTTTAAATGGATAATGGGATAAAGCAAATCGCTTTCATTGATTTGATCTTCTAAAAGATCTTTCAGTCCATTTTCTGAAAAATACTTTTCTCCGTTAAAATCTATGGTTAATCCCGGATTGAGATAAACATAGTTTTTAATCATCTTGACGATATACTCTGCTCGAAATTTGTAGTGCTTGAATATGGCGTTGTCTGGGATAAAAGAAACTTTTGTTCCTCTTCTGGCTTTTGAAGAAACTAATTCCCCTTCTTCAATTAAAGATCCATATTCAAAAGAGGCGCTTTTTGATTGCTCATCTCTTATGGATTCAACGATAAAAGAAGAGGACAAGGCGTTTACCGCTTTTGTTCCTACTCCATTTAAACCAACTGATTTTTTGAAAGCTCGAGAGTCATATTTCCCTCCAGTGTTCATTTTTGATACTACATCAACCACTTTTCCTAAAGGAATACCACGACCATAATCACGCACAGAAACTTGATTCTCTGAAATTTTAATTTCAATGGTTTTCCCCGCCCCCATAACGAACTCATCGATACAGTTATCGAGTACTTCTTTGATCAAAATATAGATACCGTCGTCTGGTGAAGACCCGTCTCCTAACTTTCCAATATACATTCCAGGACGCATACGGATATGCTCTTTCCAATCGAGGGACCGTATATTATCTTCGGTATATTGTGCTTTTTCAGACATAGTGCAGAATTGCTAATATAAAAGGTTCAAAGAGTTTGCGCTATATAGATAGGGCTAAAAAAATTAACATATCGTCGTTGAAAACTATTAATTGGTTGGTTATAAAGTTTTTCTGCCTTAACGTTGAGCGAGATAGGTCAAAATATTTTGCTCTATTCTAGCTTCAATCTGCTCAATATTTGCTTTTTCAAAACTTTTACCGGTAATATTTTCGTACAATTCTATGTATCTGTTCGAGACTTCTGTGATGTATTCATCAGACATATCTGGAACACTTTGGCCATCTAGGCCTTGAAAACCATTTGCAATAAGCCATTGACGTACAAATTCTTTAGACAATTGTTTTTGTGGTTCTTGTGCAGCTTGTCTTTCTTCATAACCTTCGGCATAAAAATAGCGCGAAGAATCTGGGGTGTGAATTTCGTCAATCAAGACTATGGTGCCATCTGCTATTTTTCCAAACTCGTATTTGGTATCCACTAAAATTAAGCCTTTTTGCGCAGCTAGTTCTGTACCTCTTTGAAATAAGGCACGGGTGTATTTTTCTAATTGGATATAATCTGCTTCAGCAACAATGCCTTGACGAATAATTTCTTCTCTTGAAATATCTTCATCATGCCCCTCTTCTGCTTTAGTCGCTGGGGTGATAATAGGGGTTGGGAATGCATCGTTTTCTCGCATGCCTTCTGGCATTTCAACGCCACATAAAAGGCGTTTTCCTGCCTTGTATTCACGTGCAGCATGCCCAGACATATAGCCGCGAATCACCATTTCAATTTTAAATGGCTCACAACGTTTCCCCACAGATACACAAGGATCTGGGGTGGCTTCTAGCCAATTAGGAACGATGTCTTTTGTGGCATCGAGCATTTGGGTGGCAATTTGATTGAGAATTTGCCCTTTAAAAGGGATTCCCTTTGGCATCACTACATCAAAAGCCGATAAACGATCTGTGGCTATCATCACCAAAAGGTCATCTTCAAGGCTAATGACTTCGCGCACTTTGCCAGTGTATTTATTGATTTGTCCCGGAAGGGTAAAATTAGTTGCTAAAAGGCTGTTCATTAATTCTGGTGTTCTATATGCTTGTATGCATCAATTACTTTTTTAACCAGTCTGTGACGAATCACATCTCGGTCATCAAGATGCAAAATTCCGATTCCTGAAGTTTCTTTCAAAATTAAAAGGGCTTCTTTTAATCCAGAAATTACCCTACGTGGTAGATCAATCTGTCCCGGATCCCCGGTAATGATAAATTTAGCATTGGGGCCCATACGCGTTAAAAACATTTTCATTTGTGCATGGGTGGTATTTTGCGCTTCGTCTAAAATGACAAAGGCATTGTCTAAGGTTCTACCGCGCATAAAAGCTAGTGGAGCGATTTGAATGGTGCCTTTTTCTAAATGAGAAGCTAAACGTTCTGCAGGTATCATATCCCTTAAAGCATCATAAAGCGGCTGCATGTATGGATCTAATTTTTCTTTCATATCCCCAGGAAGAAAACCTAAATTCTCTCCTGCTTCTACAGCCGGACGCGTTAAAATTATTCGCTTGACTTGCTTTTCTTTTAAGGCCTTTACGGCCAAAGCTACACTGGTATATGTTTTTCCAGTTCCGGCGGGACCGATCGCGAATAGCATGTCGTTTTTCTTGCTTAGCTGGACTAGTTTTTGCTGATTAAGGGTTTTTGCTTTTATGATTCTCCCCCCTATTCCATGAAGTATAAAAGCCTCTTTTTCATTTGTAGCTTCATAGTCTTTTGACCCGTCAGCAGTGAGAATGAGTTCTATGGTCGTTTGATCCAGACTATTGAATTTTCCAAAGTGAGCAACGAGCATATCTACCCGTTTTTCAAATTCTTCTAAAATTTCTTCTTCGCCTAGCGCTTTTAGCTTATTTCCTCGTGCAATGATTTTAAGCTTAGGGAAATAGGCACGCAAGTGCTCAATGGTTTTGTTTTGTTCCCCAAAAAAATCTTGTGGGTTAACTTCACTTAATTCGATTTCAATTTCGTTCAATAGCTTTTTAATTAACGATTATACGCTCAGTTTTGTAAGTTTGTAATCAAATTTACGTTTTTCGATTCAATTCAATATAAATAAAAAAAACTTTATGTCGATTATCACTTTGACGACCGATTTTGGGCATAAAGACTATTTTGTCTCAGTTACAAAAGCTGCACTTATTCAAGAAGCCCCTACTGCAACCATAATAGATATCTCTCACGAAATAAGCCCTTTTAACCATACAGAAACGGCTTATATTCTTAAGAACGCTTACAAGAGTTTCCCAAAAGGAAGCATTCATATTGTGGGGGTAGACTCTGAGTTATCTCCCGAGAATAATCATATCGTGATGTTGTTTGATGGACATTACTTTATAGGCGCAAACAATGGTGTTTTCTCATTAATCATTGAAGAATTGAAATACGATAAATTAGTAGAAATCAACATTCACAACACTTTACTCACTACTTTTCCAGTTTTAGATGTCTTTGTAAAAGTGGCTGGGCATTTGTCCAGAAACGGCTCTATGGACGTTATCGGTAAACCATTGCAAGAACTCAAAGAAATGGTTGGTGTTAAACCTGTTGTTAATGATAGTGGCACACAAATAATTGGAAGTGTCATTTATATTGATAATTTTGGTAATGTTGTGACAAACATTAAAAAATCAAGCTTTTTGGACATTCAAAAAACACGTCCCTTTAAGATCTTTGCACAAAGTGTAACCTTTGATCAAATCTTTGATTCTTTTGCTGCTGCAATTAATTTTTCTATCCCAAAAGAAAAGAGAAAAGAAGACGGTAAAAAAATTGCTTTATGGAACGCTGCTGGGCATTTAGAACTGGCGATGTACAAAAGTAATCCGCAAAAAGTTGGGAGCGCAAACAGTCTATTTGGATTAGATTTTAGAACCCCTATAACCATCGTTTTTAATTAGTATGTGGAGTATCTATAAACGCGAATTACAAAGCTTTTTTTACACTCCGCTGGGGTATGTATTATTTGCTACTTTTTTATTATTAAATGGCTTGTTATTATGGATATTCCCTTCTATTTGGAACATACTTGATGCCGGTTTTGGGGATATTAATTTATTTTTTGAACTCAACCCCTGGCTATTTATCTTTCTTCTTCCTGCGCTGGGAATGAAATCCTTTTCTGAAGAAATTAAAGCGGGAACCCTTGAATTGCTTTTGACAAAACCTATCAGTATCACCAGCCTGATTGCCGGAAAGTTTTTAGCCCTTATTACCCTCTTGTTTATCGCGCTAAGTGTATCGCTTTTTTACTTTTTTCAATTAGAGGGGATATTACTAGAAAACAACAGCCTTGACTGGGGAGTCTATTTAGGGTCCTTACTGGGGCTATCCCTTTTAGCTGCATCACTGGCTGCTATTAGCTTATGGGCATCCACCTTAGTAGAAGGTGCTTTTTCTGCTTTTATGATTGCTGTTTTTATCAGTATTTTTCATTTTTATGGCTGGAATCAAGTGGCTGATTTATTTTCAGATTATTCTACCTATATCACCTTAAAAAGCATAGGCTTACAATATCACTATGGGGAGCTAAACAAGGGTATTATTCGCCTTTCTAATGTTTGCTATTTAATCCTGCAAAGTTTGTTTTTCCTTTATTGGACTGGGATAAATATTAAAAATAGATGTCAATGATGCAGCGTTTAGATGTTTATCGTCTCCTTGCAGCGGCAGGATGTATACTGCTATTAATGCAAGGTTTATCTTTTATTAACCTAGAATGGGATTTGACCCTTGACAAACGATATACCCTTTCTGAGAATACGGTTGAAGTTGCTCAATCCATCGAACAACCTATTCTTATTGATGTGATGCTGGGGGGAAATCTTCCTGCAAACTATCAACGTTTAAGAACAGAACTCACCATTCTGCTAAAGCAAATAAGTGCCCAAAATGACTTTATTCAATACAACTTTGTCGATCCATTTGAAGGAGTAGAAAACAAAACAGGGCTGATAGAAGAATTGTATCGTTATGGGCTAGCGCCAGAAGTAGAAATTGATCAAGAAAGTCAATCTACAGAACAAACGATTGTTGTTCCGTGGATGATCTTAAATGTTCAGGATGATTCAACTTTAGAAAGTAAATCCATTCGTGTTTCCCTCTTGCAAAAGAATCTAGGCGATACTGCAGAACAACGCATTGAGCAATCTATACAGCAATTAGAATACAATGTGACAGATGGTCTACACCGCTTATTTTTAAAAGAGAAAAAAAGTATTGCTGTAATTAGCTCACACAAGGGTAGTTCAGACGTGCAGCTGGCTAGTTTACTGCAAAGCCTTGTCCCCTATTACAGACTTGCATCGTTTGACCTAAAAGCTTTTCCGGCGCAGCCGTCAAAAACCTTAGAAAACCTCAGTCGATTTGATTTGCTCTTTGTTGCTAACCCCACAGAAGAATTTACTACAGAAGAAAAATTCATGCTCGATCAATACACCCAACAAGGCGGGAATAGCCTTTTTATGATTGATCCAGTTAATATAGCCCAAGACAGTCTTTTTTCGATCAAAGGAGATGCCATTGCTTTTCCGGTTGATATCGGTCTTGATGAGTTATTCTTTAAATATGGAGCGCGTTTAAATAGGGATATTATTACAGACTTATTTAGCGCACCTATTGTATTAGCGCAAGGGGAAAATGCTTCCTCTGAATATCGTCCTTATCCCTGGGTATATCACCCCTTAGTAGAGCCAAATACAGCACACCCCATTGGCAGTGCAGTAGGAAATGTACTTCAACAGTTTGTAAGCTCTATTGATACGCTCAAGAATCCAACTAAAAAAACAGTTTTACTTAGTACCTCTAATCGTTCAAAAGGGAAAAAACCTCCCTTCCTCATTGCGCTAGAAGAGGCTACTAAACCGGTTAAGCCTTCCACTTTTGATGAAAACAGTAGGATCACTGGGGTTTTATTAGAAGGGGAATTCCCTTCTTTGTTTGAAAATAGAATTGCACCGTTTTCTTGGGATAAAGCAACAAAATCTCTTCCTGCAAAGATGGCTATTTTCTCTGATGGAAATATGGCAGAGAATCAATTAGATAAAGGGAATCCGCTTGAATTAGGGTATGATAAATGGACCAATAACCTTTATGCTAATAAGCAATTACTGCAAAACACTGTCCATTATCTGATGGGGGAAAACAATCGCTTGATCTTGCGATCAAAAGAAATTCGTTTAGCCTTTTTAGACAAAATGCTTGTCAACAACCAAAAAGAGCAAATTCAAACTGTGATTTTTGCGCTGCCTCTTGCACTTCTAGCATTAACAGGACTATTTTTTAGCCTGATGCGCAGACGACTTTATCGTCAATAACTTTTGATAAGTTTCTTTTTGGATTGCTTTGTTTTCAAATATATTTGATTGTATAAAAATTGAACTTATGAAGTTTATCGTCTCAAGCAATCAACTACTCAAACAACTCCAAATATTAGGGGGTGTGATCAATAGCTCTAACACCTTACCTATTCTAGATAATTTTTTATTTGAACTCAATCAAGATCGCTTGACGATTACAGCATCTGATTTAGATACCAGCATGTCCTCAAGTCTTACGGTTGAATCAACCGACAATGGAAATATTGCTGTTCCAGCGCGTTTATTACTAGATACCTTAAAAACCTTTCCAGAGCAACCGCTTACTTTTTCGGCAGAAAACAACGCCATTGAAATAAGCGCTAATAATGGAAAATACAGTTTAGCGTATTTATCTGGGGAGGAGTTCCCCAAAGCTGTTCACCTTAAAGATCCTAGTAAAACTGTGGTCATGGGGGATACCCTTGCTAATGCCATTAATGCCACCCTTTTTGCCTCTGGTAATGATGATTTAAGACCTGTAATGAGTGGAGTGTTTTTCCAGTTTTCTACAGAAGGTTTAACCTTTGTCGCTACAGATGCACACAAATTAGTTAAATACACCAGATCTGATGTTACCGCATCTGGGACTGCAGAATTTATCATGCCGAAAAAAGCTTTGCAAATTTTAAAGGGAATTTTACAAGGCAGCGAAGAAGATATCAATATAGAGTACAACGATACAAACGCTCAATTTACTTTTGCCAACACAAGTTTAAATTGTCGTTTAATTGAAGGGAAATACCCAAATTATGAAGCGGTAATTCCAAAAGAAAACCCAAATGTATTAACCATTCACCGGGAAACTTTATTGAATTCACTTCGTCGTGTGAGTATTTTTTCTAATAAAACCACCTATCAAATTCGATTAAAAATCGCTGGAGCAGAATTAAATATTTCTGCCGAAGACTATGACTTTAGCAATAAAGCCGAAGAGCGCTTAAGCTGCAGTTATATTGGAGATGATATGCAGATAGGGTTCAACTCACGTTTTTTAATTGAGATGTTGAACAACCTTGGCTCAGACGAAGTATCGCTTTCTATGTCTATGCCTAATAAAGCCGGAATCATTACGCCTTTAGACGATATAGAAGAAGGCGAACACATCACCATGTTAGTTATGCCAGTGATGTTAAATGAATAAACGTAACATTCTACCATAAAAAAGGCTCACAATGTGAGCCTTTTCTATTTTATAAGGATAAGGTATTAGGCTACTGTAATCGCAGCTGACATACGCTTGTAAATTCCTTTTTCTAATTTTTCTCTAATCGCTGAAAATGCGTCAAGTGTAATGGCTACATCTTCTAGATTATGCGAAGCAGTAGGGATTAAACGCAAGAGAATCAATCCTTTTGGGATCACCGGATAAACGACGATAGAACAAAAGATGCCGTGGTTCTCACGCAAATCTTTTACCAGTACCATCGCTTCCGGAATGCTTCCTTTTAGATACACTGGCGTAACACAACTTTGAGTTGTTCCTATATCAAAACCACGTTCTTTTAAACCATTTTGCAAAGCATTGACATTCTCCCATAATTTGGCTTTAAATTCTGGACGAGAACGCAACATGTCTAAACGTTTTAAAGCTCCTGCTACTAAAACAGATTGCAGGGATTTAGCAAACATTTGAGATCGCATATTGTATTTTAAGAAATCTATGATTTCTTTTTCTGCTGCAATAAAAGCACCTGTAGAAGCCATTGACTTAGCAAATGTGGCAAAGTAAACATCGATATCTGCTTGTACGCCTTGCTCTTCTCCAGCACCAGCACCTCTTTCACCTAATGTCCCAAAACCATGGGCATCATCCACTAGAAGTCTAAATTGAAACTGCTCTTTTAAAGCAACAATTTCTTTTAAACGACCTTGTTCTCCTCTCATTCCAAAAACGCCTTCAGAGATTACTAATATTCCTCCTCCAGTTTGTTCTGCCACCTTAGTCGCACGTTCTAGGTTTTTCTCGAGACTCTCAATATCGTTGTGCTTGTAAGTAAAACGTTTTCCAGGGTGCAAACGCACACCGTCAATAATACATGCATGGGCATCAACATCATAAACGATAACATCATTTTTAGACACTAAAGTATCAATGGTGGATAAAATCCCTTGGTACCCAAAGTTTAGCACATAAGCCGCTTCTTTTTCGACAAATTCTGCTAACTCACGCTCTAGTTGTTCATGTAAATCTGTGTGGCCAGACATCATACGAGCTCCCATGGGATACGCAGATCCATATTCTGCTGCAGCAGCAGCATCAACTTCTCTAATTTCGGGTTGATTAGCTAATCCTAGATAGTCATTGACACTCCAGGTGATGACTTCTTTCCCGTTAAATTTCATTCTGTTTGAAATCGGTCCTTCCAACTTTGGAAAAACAAAATAACCTTCAGCTACTGAAGCC
Organism: Candidatus Arcticimaribacter sp.; assembly: GCA_042096495.1. Classification (GTDB taxonomy): domain Bacteria; phylum Bacteroidota; class Bacteroidia; order Flavobacteriales; family Flavobacteriaceae; genus Arcticimaribacter. Next base: position 10,089 of record JBELLO010000007.1, on the reverse strand, counting down.
CACTTTCCTAAGGGGCCTTTATTTTCTAGTATACGCTCAAATAAATCTTTCATCTACCTTCTTCTTTCCTGTGCTTAAACACTATTGTATATATTCAACTTTTTTAGGGTCTTCTGCGTGATCAGAGTCAAAGAAACCTTGTTCTTTCATCCATTTATCACTGTATATTTTACTCATATATCGCGAACCGTGATCTGGAAAAATTGCGACAACTTTACTGTTTTCGTCAAATTCACCTTCTACCGCTAATTGCTTGATAGCTTGCACGGCAGCACCACAGGTATATCCTACAAACATTCCTTCTTTTTTTGTGGTCTCACGTGCGGTATGAGCACTTTCTTCGTCGCTTACTTTGACGAATTCATCAATTACATCAAAGTTTGTTGCAGTTGGAATTAGATTTTTCCCTAAACCTTCAATGCGATATGGATAGATTTCTTTAGGGTCTAATTCTTGGGTTTCGTGATACTTTTTCAATACAGATCCATAAGCATCCACCCCGATAATTCTAATGTTTGGGTTTTGCTCTTTCAAGTATTTTGCACTACCAGAGATTGTTCCTCCGGTTCCGCTACAAGCAATAAGATGGGTGATTTCACCATTTGTTTGCTTCCATATTTCTGGACCAGTAGTGTTGTAATGCGCTTGAGCATTAAGATCGTTAAAGTATTGATTGATATAAATCGATTCTTTGGTTTCTTCGTGTATACGCTTAGCTACTTGGTAATAAGATCTGGGATCGTCTGCTTTTACATTTGCTGGACAAACATAAACTTTCGCTCCCATGGAGCGTAACATATTGATTTTATCCTCAGAGGATTTTGAACTTACAGCTAAAATACAATCATAGCCTTTAATCATAGAAACCATGGCTAAACTAAAGCCTGTATTCCCAGAAGTAGTTTCTATAATAGTAGTATTTTCTTTGATAAGACCTTGACGTTCAGCTTCTTCAATAATATGTAGTGCGATACGATCTTTGTTAGAATGCCCAGGGTTGTACGCCTCCCACTTTGCGTAGAAGTTTCCTTTAAAGCCTTCAACTACCTTCTTAAGTTCAACTAAAGGGGTATTACCTACTAGGGACAATAAATTGGGAACTGATTGTATTCCTGATGACATATTTTGGTTTTGTTTGGCCAAACCAATGCAAATTTAATTAAAAAATATTAGTTTTCTGTATTCTCTAGCGCAAGAAGGAAAGCATACTTTTTTGCCGTTTCTTTTAATCCTTGAAATCTACCAGAAGCTCCCCCATGACCGGCAGTCATATTTATGTCTAAAAACAAGACTGTATCATCTGTTTTATGCAATCGCAAACGAGCGACCCATTTTGCTGGTTCCCAGTATTGCACTTGAGAATCGTGTAGTCCCGTCGTAACTAGCATATTGGGATAAGCTTGTTTTTTGACATTATCATAAGGAGAATAAGACTTGATATAATGATAGTATGCTTCATTATTAGGATTTCCCCATTCGTCATACTCTCCCGTTGTCAGTGGGATACTTTCATCAAGCATGGTTGAAACGACATCTACAAAAGGGACCGCAGCAATAACCCCTTTATACAATTGTGGTGCATCGTTTACAATCACCCCCATCAATAGTCCCCCTGCAGAACCTCCATAGGCATATAAATGTTTTTCGCTGGTCATCCCTTGATCAATTAAAAACTGAGAACAAGCGATAAAATCAGAAAAGGTGTTTTTCTTTTGCAACATTTTTCCATCGTCATACCACTTTCTTCCCATGTATTCGCCACCGCGAACGTGAGCAATCGCAAAGGCAAAACCACGATCCAACAAACTCAAACGAGTCGTAGAAAATCCAGGATCAATGGTTGATCCATAGGAACCATAGGCGTATTGTAATATAGGTGTCTCTGGTGTTAAGGCAGTATCTTTTCTATAGACCAGTGAAATAGGAACTTTTACGCCGTCTTTAGCGGTTGCCCATAGGCGCTTTGAGACATAGTTGTTTTTATCGAACTTTCCACCTAAAACTTCTTGCTCTTTAAGTATAATTTGAGTTTTATCTTTCATGTCAAATTCAATTACACTAGATGGTGTAGTCATTGAATTATAGACATAACGAAGCTTAGTTGTGGCAAAATCAATATTCGTTGAAGTATAGACCGTGTAAGTTTCTCCATCTAATGGCAAATAGTAATCTTCTTGCTCATCCCATCTTTTGATGCGGATTTTAGCTAAACCTTCACTTCTTTCTGTGATGGTCCAGTATTCATTAAAAAGTTCTAAATCTTCCAGCAAAACATCTTCTCTATGCGCGAGGACTTCTTCCCAATTCTCCATATCTGGAGCAGTTATTGGCGCTTTCATTATCTTGTAATTCTTTGCTCCATCTGCATTGGTAAAAATGTAGAAATGTTCTCCATAGTGAGAAATACTATACTCAAGATCTTCTTTTCTATCTTGAACAATGGAAAAAGTCGAAAGCGGTTCATCTGCTTTGATAAACTGAAATTCTGTTGACAGGGTACTGTAGGATCCAATAAAGATGTAATCTTCTGATTTAGATGTAGTCACATAACAAGAAAAGGTTTCGTCTTCTTCTTTAAAAACCAATTCACTCTGGGCATCTAGATCCGCAAAAGTATGGCGATATATCGCCTCAGATCTAAGGGTTGTCGGGTTTTTCTGGGTATAGAAAAAGTGATTGTTGTCTTTTGCCCAGGCACTTCCACCGGTACTATTCTCAATCGAAGTGTCAAAAATTTCTCCTGTAACTAGATCCTTTACCTTGAGCACATATTGACGTCTTGACACAGTATCAACCCCAAAGATGGCCTTAGTGTTATCTGGACTGATATTAATGCCTACAAGGCGAAAATAATCATGTCCTTTAGCCATTTCATTACAGTCAAACAAGATCTCTTCTGGAGCGGTTAAGCTGTCTTTTTTACGGGTATAAATGGGATAGTCCTGCCCTTTTTCATAACGGGTGATATACCAATAATCATTGTAAAAGTAAGGGACAGAATTATCCTCTTCCTTTATACGCCCTTTCATTTCTGTAAACAACTTATCCTGAAGAGGTACCAGTTGTTTAGTCGACTTTTGATAATAGTCATTTTCGCGTTCTAGGTAATCGATTACCTCTGGATTTTCACGTTCTTTAAGCCAGTAAAATTCATCCATCCTTATATCATTGTGCAATTTGTGCTGATAGGGTTTCTGATCGGCTAAAGGTGGGGTAAGCGAAGCATCTGGTTTCATTTCTGGTGGAGTATTTTTACAAGCAATCGTTAATAAAGAAAAAAGCAAAATTAAGCCTTTCCCTTTAGCATAAACTAGATAAGGAGCATTATTCATCATAATATTAAAAATTAAAATTGTTTTAAACAGTTCAACACATAATCGTGCTGTACATCGGTATAATCCCGATGAGTAACAAAGCGCAATTTCCCTGAACCCATGCTAATCAATTCGATCTCACATTGCTTCATATAGGCCATAAAACGCTCTTCAAGTTGCAAAGACGCTAATTCAAAAATAACAATATTTGTATCAACAGGAGCTAGATAATTGACTCCTTCAATCGCTAAAACTGCTTCGCCCAGGGCTTTTGCCTTTTGGTGATCTTTTGCCATGGCATCCCAGTGATGGTCTATCGCATAACTTGCCGCCTGCGCTAAATAACCAGCTTGTCGCATTCCGCCGCCTAAAATTTTCCTTACTCTAAGGGCTTTGTCCATGAGTGCTTTTGATCCGACTAAGGCAGACCCTACTGGAGCGCCCAATCCTTTACTAAAGCAAACCGAAATCGTGTCAAAGTGTGCTCCATAGAAAGCCGGAGAAGTCTTTGTCGCAATCATCGCATTCCAGATTCTCGCTCCGTCAAGGTGTAAGGGAAGTTTTTCTTTTTTGCACAAGGCTGCGATACGCTTGATTTCCTCTGGATCATAGCAGGCTCCTCCCCCTTTATTAGTCGTATTTTCTAAAACCACCAAAGCTGTTTTAGGAGAATGATAAAAATCTGCAGGGTTAATACGCTGTTGAATTTGATCTGCGGTAATGCGCCCGCGTTCACCCACAATGGTAGCGCAAGAAACGCCGCTGTTAAAGCTCACTCCTCCCCCTTCATAATTAAATACATGGGCATAATGATCACAAATCAATTGCTCTCCCGGCTGGGTATGAAGCTTAATTGCCGTTTGATTTGCCATGGTCCCTGAAGGAAAAAACAAAGCGGCCTCTTTGTCAAAAAGCTGAGCTACTTTAGCCTCCAAAGCATTCACACTGGGATCTTCTTTAAAAACATCATCTCCAACTTCGGTTTGCAACATCTGCTGCAACATTTCTTTAGAGGGGCGCGTGACGGTGTCACTAATTAAGTTTACTTGCATCTTTATTCACAACGTAGACCACTCCCGATCGGAGAGCCATCTGGCATTTTTGGCGAAGCTAAAGCTTGAAGCTCTGCCGGATGTTCAAAATAATTTTCAATATTATTGCGGTAATAATTTCCATAAGGATGAGTGCGTTGACTCTTTAACCAGCTTGACAAAGCAAATAAACTTTCATGCACTTCGGCACGAACAGCATTTGGAACATTTGTCGCTTGACCTAATCGCATCATATGCTGCAACAGATTTCCCTGAACTACCATTTGGATTGCTTTCGCCTCAGTATCATATTGTTTTTGCTTAAAAATTTCATCGATCAAAAGCGCTAAAGTCTCTTTAAAACCTAGCTGTTGTTCGTTAAAAGCTTTTTGCTGGACCAATCGTGCAGCTCTTTGTTCATTGAGTAACATGGATAAAACAGCATCGCTTAAGGTATGGGCTGCGCCCAAAGCATCAAAAGTCAATCCTGTTTGTGTCGCAAAACTCTCTCTACTTGCCCCATACCCAAAGGCATGTGGCGGCATCATCTTTCTTATATGGGGTGGAATCCCCAGGGTCCCTTGATCTAATGATCCAATTAAAGTTGCTAAGGCCTCCTTTTGAACGCTAGACGCAACAGTTTTAACGCCAATAGAAGAACTTCCTTTTACACCATAATCATAATCTTGACCACCTATTAATTTGACCACTCCTTCTAATTGATAACGATGTAAAAAGTATAAGGGAACTAAACGATCACGAAGCACAGATAAGGGCTCCCCTGTTTTTAATTGATCTACAGAAAAGTTATTCATCGCGATTTGACGCACCGCTAAAAGGTGGGCAAATTCTTCTACAGCCGTCTTTCCATTGTCCCAAAGATGTGCATAAGGATGTGCACCGCCAATGGGACGTGCATCGCGATCGGCAATAAAACGATGTCCGGCAGCATAACTCTCTTCTAAAATTTGATTTAAGGCAGCTGTTTCATCAGTTCCATCTGGGAAATCACTGTAAGCGTATTTTACACTGATTTTATCCCAATCGCCAATTCCTACCGCATAAGCGTTTTGATAGCTTATTTGGCCATCTTCAATGGCCAAAGTAGGATGAGGATAATCCATCACAGAAGCGCGCTCTTTTACACTAGCGGCAAAATTATGGGTGAACCCTAAAGTATGTCCTATTTCATGGGCAGATAATTGTCGTATTCTCGCTAAGGCCATTTGTAACATGGGATCATCATTCTCATCGCCTTGAGCATAGGGGTTCTCTGTCAAGGCTTGTGCGATCATAAAGTCCTGTCGAATACGCAAGCTTCCTAAACTTACATGGCCTTTCAAAATTTCTCCGCTGCGGGGATCTACCACACTCGCTCCATAACTCCACCCACGGGTAGAACGATGCACCCACTGGATCACATTATAGCGCACATCCATAGGGTCGGCATCATCTGGTAATATTTTTAATTGAAAAGCATCTTTATAGCCTGCTGCTTCAAAGGCTTGGTTCCACCATTTTCCACCTTCTAATAAGGCAGATCGAACCGGCTCTGGCGTTCCATTATCTAAATAATAAACAATCGGTTCAACGGCTTCGCTCACCGCTGCATTAGGATCTTTCTTTTCTAAACGATGGCGCAGGGTAAACACCTTGCGGGTTGCCTCGTTTACCGGGGTAGAATAATCGTTATAGCTAAAAGGGATTGCGCCAGATCTAGGATCAAACTTTCGCTGTTCAAACGCCACTTCTGGCAATTGAACAAAAGAATGATGCTGGTGCACACTTACACTATTAGGAGACGGAGTCACCGAACGGATCAAGCCCCCTTGCGGATTGCCTTTAAAAGTAAGCATTACATCAAACTCACTGTTTTGTGGGAAATTCTTAGTCCGTGCTAAAGCGACCGCAGAACGGCTTTTATCAACAGAATAACTCCCTTGTTTCCTGCGTTTTAACCGCTGAGACACCCCATGCGCATCTTGCATTAAAAAAGGGGTTAAATCAATAGTGTAATGCGTAGCCGTTGCATTTTTAATCGGAAAACCAAAAAGGACAGATTTGGCAAATGCCTGCTCAATAGAAGCTTGCTCTAGTACATTATCAGAAGTACTGCGGTAATCTAAATTGGGCTGCACCAACATCAACTTGTCCCCCATTTTAGTGAAATGAACCACCCTTTCATTGCCTAATTGACCGCGATCTAACCCAATATCATTACTCCCTATCCCAGCACTCAATCCATTGATGTAGAGAAAGGATTGTTCTATCTGGGTACTGCGATTGACTTGAAGTAGAATTTTGCCATCGGCTTCATTGTAACTAAAGTCAAAAAAGCCCGGATAACTTTTTATGGTTGAACTAGTTTCAGCTTTTGTTTTATTGGACTTTCGTCGTTTATTTTGGGCTTGTCCCACAAAAAAAACTAAGCTAAGGCTCAACCCTATCAGTGTCTTTAATTTCATAACTGTAATTTGTTGTAACAAGCTAAAAAAATATTTCAAACAAATAAAGAATCGCGAACTAAATTCTATTTTTACAAAAAATTAAATATGCTCACATCTGATCAACTGAAAGATCTGTTTGAACGCCTTGGCGCGTTAAGGAGGTATCTTTGACATTGATGCCAAAGAAATCCAAATTCGCAATCAAGAAGAAGTAACCCTAGATCCTAACTTTTGGAATGACCCTAAAAAAGCTGAAGCACACATGAAAGGCCTGCGTACCCTTAAAAAATGGGTCACAGACTATAATGGTGCAAAGCAATTAGGCGAAGACTTAGAAGTCCTCTATGAATTTTATAAGGCAGGCGAAGCCGAAGAAGACGAACTCAATACAACCCATCAAAAACTCTTGGGTGTACTCGAGGATATCGAATTTAGGAATATGCTCTCTGATGAAGGAGATGCTTTAAGTGCCGTCTTACAAATTACTGCAGGCGCCGGCGGGACAGAAAGTTGTGACTGGGCAGAAATGTTAATGCGCATGTATTTAATGTGGGCAGAAAAGCAAGGCTTTAAAATCAAAGAACTCAACCATCAAGCTGGAGATGTGGCAGGGATTAAAACCGTAACCTTAGAAATTGAAGGGGATTTTGCCTTTGGCTGGTTAAAAGGTGAAAACGGCGTACATCGATTGGTGCGCATCTCCCCTTTTGACAGTAATGCTAAACGACATACTTCTTTTGCATCTGTTTATGTTTATCCACTTGCAGACGATAGTATTGAAATCGTCATTAACCCTTCTGAAATATCATGGGAAACCATGCGCTCTAGTGGTGCTGGTGGACAAGGCGTAAATAAAATCGAGACAGCTGTTCGCTTGCGACATAGCCCTTCTGGAATTATGATCGAAAATTCTGAAACTAGATCACAACTCGAGAATAAAGCCAAAGCCATGCAATTACTTAAATCGCAATTGTATGAGATCGAGCTACAGAAAAAGATGGCCGCCAGAGACGAAATTGAAGCCTCCAAAAAGAAAATTGAATGGGGGTCTCAAATTCGCAACTATGTTATGCAACCTTATAAACTGGTCAAAGATGTGAGAACACAGACAGAAACAAGTGATGTAGATGGAGTACTCAATGGAAACATTGATGCCTTTTTAAAAGCCTATTTGATGTTTATGGGCCAAGAAAAAGAAAACGATACCCTATGATAAAGATCAAGAATATCATCTTTGATTTAGGGGCTGTCTTGATTGACTGGAACCCAGATTATGTATTTAAAGACGTATTTAAAGACGATGAAAAACTAGCGTGGTTCTATCGCGAAATTTGCACCATGGATTGGAATGAAAATCAAGACGCTGGCTATCCCCTAGCGCAAGCAACAGAAGAAAGGGTTGCGCTCTTCCCTCAATACGAGGATTGGATCCGTATGTATTATGGTCGCTGGGAAGAAATGCTGGGCGAAGCGATTGAGGGGACTGTACAACTTTTAAAACAATGCGTTGATGATCCAGAACTTAAGGTGGTTGCCTTGACCAATTGGAGTGCTGAAACCTTCCCGGTTGCCCTTAAAAAGTTTGACTTTTTACAATGGTTTGAAGGAATCGTTGTTTCTGGAGATGAAATGACCAGAAAGCCCATTCCAGAGATTTATCACACCACCTTGAACCGATATAATTTAAAGGCAGAAGAATCCTTATTCATTGATGATAACAAAAGAAATATTGAAGCAGCAAGAGCCCTGAACATCAACTGCATTCACTTTAAATCGCCAGATCAACTTGAACAAGAATTACAAAAATTAAAATTGATATGAGTTTAAAAATTTATCACAACCCGCGCTGTAGAAAATCAAGAGAAGCCCTACAGCATTTAGAAGAAACAAAGCAAAGTTTTGACATTGTCAATTATATAGAACAAACCCTTTCTAAAAAAGACATTGAGCAACTGCTTGTAGCATTGGATTATCAAGCAGAGGAATTAATCCGGAAAAACGAAGCCATCTGGAAAGCAGAGTACAAAGGGAAAGAGTTGTCTACCGATCAACTTATCACTGCTTTAAGTGAACACCCAAAATTGATCGAACGACCCATTATATCTAATGGAGCAAAAGCAGTTATCGCCCGCCCGCTAGAAAAATTGATCGATTTTTTAAAATAATTTCAAATAGGTGAAACTTTTTAGACAAAATGGAGTCTAATGAAAGTTAATAACTGCTAATGAAAAACACTATTGTACTATGCCTGTCTTTATTGATGGGTAACATTGCCTTTGCGAAACGCCCTCAAAACTTTCAAAAACCCGCTAAAATAAACTTGTCTGGGAAGGTCGTTGACCAAGAAACCCAACAACCCCTAGAATACGCGACCATTACCTTAAAAAATCCGCGTTTTCCTGATCGTCTTCAAGGTGGCCTTACAAATGAAGAAGGGCAATTCAACTTTGAAATCTTCCCCGGTCGTTATACCATTACCACAGAATATATTTCTTTTGAAAAAGACATCAAAGAGGGAGTCGTCCTACGTGAGTCTAAAGATTTAGGCACCATAGCACTGGGGATGGAAGTCAATAGTTTAAACGAGGTAGAACTTGTCGCAGAACGTACCGAAGTAGAAATTCGTTTGGACAAACGCGTCTATAATGTCGGAAAAGACATCACCGTTCGCGGGGGGTCTGTCTCAGATGTGATGGATAATATACCCTCTGTCTCTGTTGATGTTGAAGGGAATATTTCGCTTCGCGGAAATGACAACGTCCGTATTTTAATCAATGGTAAGCCTTCTGGTTTAGTGGGTTTATCTGGCCCAGACGCCTTACGTCAACTTCCCGCAGAGTCTATTGAACGTGTAGAAGTCATAACCTCTCCTTCTGCTCGCTATGAGGCCGCAGGAACCGCAGGAATCTTAAATATTATATTAAAAAGAGAACAACTCGCCGGCTTTAATGGATCCTTTATCTTGAATGGTGGAGCCCCGACAAGCTATGGCGGATCGGCTTCTTTAAACTGGAGAAATAAAAAATTAAACGTCTTTACCACTACTTCCTATAACAATGGAAAATCTTTAGGTGGTGGAATTTTTAACAGTGAATACTTTAACGGGGATCAAGCCAGTACATTTACTAATGAGACCAGAGATTACGACCGCAGTAGAGAGCGCTTCTTTATTAATCTAGGCGCAGAATACTTTTTTGATGATAATACCTCATTAACGGTAAGTGGTTTTTTAAGACGTTCAAATAATGAGAGTAATAACACTACTATCATTGAAGATTTAAACGCTGGCGGAAATGT
>JBELLO010000006.1:36972-38204 GCA_042096495.1 Candidatus Arcticimaribacter sp. | reverse complement strand
TTAAGGGACCGCAATATAGAAAGCAATCTCGCCTATGCCATTGCGCGTATGTTAGAACTCAAAGCGCAATTGGAATTACCGCTCGAAGATATTCGCATGAAATTGCATTCAAAAGAAGCACAAACCAGTCTTGTAGACACTTCCTTTGAAAGAGAATTAGTGTATTGTTTAGATCACGCCATTCATCATCAGGCCTTGATAAAAATAGGGCTTAAAGAACAAGATCTCTCCCATTTGGTCAATCAAGACTTTGGCGTAGCCTATTCTACTTTACGCTATAGAAAACAACATTAATCTTCCTTAGTCGTGGGTTCATCGTCTAAAAAGTCGTCTAAATCACGGCGATCCCTTTTTGTAGGACGACCTTCTCCTTTTTCGCGATAGTAATCCTGAGATAATTTTTGTAATTCCCGTTGTTCAAAGGCAGATCTAGGGGTGGTGTCCATGCGATAAATGTCGACTAACTTTGCGCCTAGTCTTGATTTTGGAATGTCTAAAACGGTACATTGATAGATGATTTGATCCTTTCTGATCTCTAATTTATCTTGCCGTAAGACTTCTCGCGAGGGTTTGACAACTTGCCCATTAATTTTTACTTGCCCTTTTTTACAGGCCGAACTAGCAATATTACGCGATTTAAAATAGCGTAAACACCACAAGTATTGGTCAATTCTCATTTAAAATAGCGTTAAAGTTCGCCCCTAAAATAAAGTAAAATTGTATCTTGCGCCACAAATTTTGAGCATGAAATTCGCAAAAATATTCTTCCCATTACTATTTGTCTTTTCCCTTTTTGTTACGGCTTGTAAGTCTGATGACACAGAGGAAGAAGTTGAGTTAAACGACTTTTCTGAACAAGCAGAGACAGATGATGAGTTGATTAGTGCCTACCTGCAAAGCCATACCTACAACTATGAGGACTTTCAAGGTCAAAACCTTGATAACCCTGTAATAGTCATAGATACCCTAGCGGGAGACAATGCAGCTAAAACACCTTTAAGCGATCTTGTGTCTTTTACCGAGGTAAATGTCACTACTCCAGAAGGAGAGGATATAAGTCATAAGCTCTATTATCTTGTTGCTCGTCAAGGGGTAAGAGAAGAGGATCGCGCTACTATTGTAGACTCTGTCTATTTATCTTATCGCGGAAGTTTACTAGACGGTTCAGAATTCGACGAAAGTGTTTTTCCAGTTTGGTTTGATAATACTGCTGTAATCACTGGTTTTCGTCA
>JBELLO010000006.1:0-36872 GCA_042096495.1 Candidatus Arcticimaribacter sp. | reverse complement strand
AAAGTGTTTTTCCAGTTTGGTTTGATAATACTGCTGTAATCACTGGTTTTCGTCATGGGGTACAGTTTTTTGCTCCTGGAAATTTTTCGCAAAACACGAATGGGTCAATTGACTTTAGCGATTATGGTCAAGGGTTAATTTTTATTCCCTCTGGTTTAGGCTACTTTGGAAATGCTCAAGCGAGTATTCCAGCGTATTCTCCTTTAATCTTTAGTTTAAACGTCTATACCACTAATCAAGCTGATCACGATGGAGATGGTATCCCATCTTATTTAGAAGATGTAGACGGAGACGGGAATCCATTTAACGACGATACCGATGGAGATGGGATTGCAAATTTTGCAGACTTTGATGATGATGGAGACGGCGTCTTCACCGTTAATGAGTATGATCAAGATGAAGATGGCGTTCCAGACGACACCGATGCTGACGGTATTCCAGACTACTTAGACAACGAATAGTAATTATTCTCCTGAATTCTTGTTGCGATTAAAACGCAAATCATAAGAAGCGCTCAATATCCATTGCTTTGCGCGAGTATCTACTCGGCCAGTTATATCAACGTCGTTATTCCCTAGAATAAGTACTTCATTATCGGTAAATCCGCGTTCAAAACGCAGGCCAAGGCCAAAACGACCTAATTTTAATCGCGTTCCTATTTGAAGGCCAACGGTGAAGTTTTCTTGAAGCTCTCCCAGGGTGATTTCCTTTCCCTTTTCTTTAAGGATGTATTGAAAAGAGGGACCAGCAAAAACACTTAAAGGGCCTAAAATCTTATAGCCAAACAATACAGGCGCTTCTAGTTTGTTTAAAGCGATGGTTTGGTTATTGTCAAATTGACTGATGCTTTTGCTAAATTGAAGCTCTGGTCTTAGATAAAAAGTCAATAGGTCTATATTCCCAAAAACCCCAATATGAAAGCCGGTTTGGGCATCAGATTGAAAGTTTTCAAGGGACAGGTCTGTCGGGTTTAATTCACCAAAGGAATCATAATTTACCCCACCTTTCACCCCAAAACTGAGTTGAGCGAAAAGGGGGGTAAAACAGATTAGACATAGTAGGAAGCTAAGGATAGATTGAGGTGTTTTCATATTATTTGCGTTGAATTACTTTTTCTGTTGCAGCTACGATTGCATTTGCATTTAAACCGTATTTCTCCATTAATTGTGCTGGAGTTCCAGACTCACCAAAGGTGTCTTTAGTAGCAATAAACTCTTGTGGAGTAGGAGCATTTTCTGCTAACACACGTGCAACACTTTCGCCTAAACCACCTAAAAAGTTGTGCTCTTCTGCCGTGACAATCGCCCCAGTTTTTGCAACAGACTTTAAAATGATATCGTTGTCTAAAGGTTTGATGGTGTGGATATTAATTACTTCGGCAGAAATGCCTTTTTCGTTTAATGTTTTAGCAGCTTCTAGCGCTTCCCATACCAGGTGACCTGTTGCAACTATGGTTACATCGCTTCCCTCTTGTAAAAGTAAACCTTTCCCAATTTCAAAGTTTTGATCTGCAGGAGTGAAGTTAGCCACTTTTGGGCGACCAAAACGCAAATACACTGGCCCATCATAGTCAGCAACGGCCATAGTAGCAGCTTTGGTTTGGTTAAAATCACAAGGGTTGATCACCACCATCCCAGGTAACATTTTCATTAAACCTATATCTTCTAAAATTTGGTGCGTTGCACCATCTTCTCCCAGGGTTACCCCTGCGTGAGAAGCACAAATTTTTACGTTTTTTCCAGAGTAGGCAATCGATTGACGAATTTGATCGTAAACGCGTCCTGTAGAGAAATTAGCAAAGGTTCCTGTAAAAGGGATTTTCCCTCCTATGGTAAGTCCTGCAGCGATACCCATCATGTTCGCTTCTGCGATACCGATTTGGAAAAAGCGGTCGGGATTCTCTGCAATAAATTGATCCATTTTTAAAGAACCGATAAGGTCGGCGCATAGTGCCACAACATTAGGGTTTGTTCTACCTAGCTCAGTAAGTCCAGCGCCAAAGCCCGAACGGGTGTCCTGTGATCCTTGATTGATGTATTCTTTCATCTTTAAATATTATTCGATTAATAATCCCCTAAGGTCTCAGGGTTTTGTGCTAAGGCACTTTCTAATTGTTCGTCGTTAGGCGCTTTACCGTGCCATGCGTGGGTGTGCATCATAAAGTCTACCCCGTTGCCCATTTCTGTTTTTAATAAAATACAGATGGGTTTTCCGTTGCCTGACTTTGATTTAGCTTCGCGTAAAGCATTAGCGATCGCAGCAAGGTCATTTCCTTCTTCTACCGTAAGTACTTCCCAACCAAAGGCTTTAAATTTTCCTTCCACACTTCCCATCGGTAAAACTTCGTCTGTAGAGCCATCGATTTGTTTTCCATTTAGATCCACAGTGGCGATAAGATTATCGACTTTTTTTGCTGCGGCATACATAATGGCTTCCCAGTTTTGACCTTCTTGCAATTCGCCATCTCCCATTAAAGCATAAACCATATGATTGTCTTTGTTGAGCTTTTTAGCTTGGGCGGTACCAATCGCAACCGATAATCCTTGTCCCAAAGAACCAGAGGCAATGCGAACCCCCGGTAAACCTTCGTGTGTAGTAGGGTGACCTTGTAGACGAGAGTCAATTAAACGAAAAGTGTTTAACTCCTCTACCGGGAAATAGCCTCGACGTGCGAGAACACTATAGAATACTGGAGAGATATGACCATTTGAGAGGAAGAAAACGTCTTCGTTAATTCCATCCATATCAAAGCCTTCTTTGAGCTCCATGATTTCATTGTATAAACAAACAAAAAATTCGGCACAGCCTAATGATCCACCAGGGTGACCAGAACTTACCTTGTGTACCATGCGAAGAATGTCTCGACGTACTTGTGTGACGATGTCTTGCGATGTGTGTGTTGTTGACATTATTTTAATTTTATAGCACAAAAATAAATGTTCAAAGTTAAATACACTTGAATTTTCTAAAGGAACTTATCACAGATTACAAACATTTTTTTATAGGAGGATGTTAAGCGACGCTTTAGTTTTCAAAACAATATTTCTTGAGTAGCATTTTCTTCAATCCTAAGCACTTCCTTATCTTAGCAGCTTAAATATTTTGATGGAATTTAAGTTACAGCATACAGATCCTGGTAGCAAGGCTAGGGCAGGCGAGATCACTACTGCACATGGGAAAATTCAAACCCCTATTTTTATGCCGGTAGGGACTGCTGCAACCGTTAAAGGGGTGCATCAAAGGGACCTAAAACAAGAAATTAACCCAGATATTATTTTAGGGAACACCTATCACCTCTATCTAAGGCCTGGAACAGATATCTTACAACAAGCAGGTGGCTTGCATAAGTTTATGGGATGGGATCGACCTTTGTTAACTGATTCTGGGGGGTATCAAGTGTATTCCTTGTCTGCGAATCGAAAGATCAAAGAAGAAGGGGTGAAATTTAAATCCCATATCGACGGTTCTTACCATTTCTTTACGCCAGAAAATGCCATTGATATTCAACGTCAAATCGGGGCAGATATCATCATGGCTTTTGATGAGTGTACACCCTATCCCTGTGAATATAAATATGCCAAAGCATCGATGCATATGACCCATCGCTGGTTAGATCGTTGTTTAGCACAAGATAAAAAGAGTCCTTTTTTGTACGGCTATGAGCAAACGCTTTTCCCTATCGTGCAAGGAAGTACTTATAAAGATTTGCGCAAGCAATCGGCAGAATTTATCGCCTCAAGAGAAGCACCTGGAAACGCTATCGGTGGGCTTTCTGTGGGAGAGCCTGCAGAAGAAATGTATGCCATGACAGAAGTTGTTTGTGATGTCTTGCCAGAAAGCAAACCCCGATATTTAATGGGAGTGGGGACCCCCATCAATTTATTAGAAAACATTGCCCTAGGGGTAGATATGTTTGATTGTGTCTTGCCCTCTCGTAATGCGCGAAATGGGATGCTCTATACTTTTGAGGGGTCGATTAATATCAAAAACAAAAAATGGGAAAACGACTTTTCTGCCATTGACCCAGACGGGCATACTTTTGTTGACACCGAATATTCTAAGGCCTATTTGCGTCACCTTTTTTCTGTCAACGAGTTATTGGGAAAACAAATCGCGACCATACACAACTTAGGGTTTTATTTAGCGTTAGTAAGACAGGCGAGAGAGAAAATATTAAGCGGTGAATTCACAGCCTGGAAAGATAAAATGGTCAAACAAATGGACAAACGTTTATAAGCATGTTTAAAAAGATTGACGCCTATATCATCAAACGCTATCTCATGACTTTCTTTGTCATGTTATTGTTGTTTATCCCGATTGGGATCATGGTTGATGTAGCAGAAAAAATCGACAAGTTTAAAGAAAACGAGGTTCCTTTTTCAGAGATTGTAAATTACTACTTAGATTTTATGTGGTACTTTGGGAACTTACTCTTTCCCATTTTTTTATTTTTAGCGGTGATATGGTTTACCTCTAAGCTGGCAAATAATACCGAAGTGATTGCCATCTTGAGTTCTGGGATTTCATTTAATCGCTTTTTGCGTCCCTATTTTATTTCTGCAACCATGATCGCTGTCTTTGCTTTTTTTGCAGGGATGTTTATTGTGCCTAAAGCGAGTGAGGGCTTTAACGAGTTTTCTTTTAAATACTTAAAAAAGAGGAAGAACGATCGTCAAACGACCAACCTTTTCAAGCAAATTAATGAGAAGGAATTTATCTATGTGAGCAGCTATAGTCCCTCAAGAATGCGCGGTTTAGATTTTGCCCTAGAGCATTTTGAAGACGATTCTTTAACCTTTAAAATCATGGCTCAGTCGATTCGATGGGTAGAAAAAGATTCTAGTTTTCGCCTAGTGAATTACAAGAAACGTATCATCGACGGAGATCAAGAGCGCTATGAAAACGAAAATGCTAAGGATACTTTATTTGATTTTGCAATTCAAGATTTAGCGCCCTTGAACTATAAAGCAGAAACCCTTTCAATGCTTGAACTGAATGAGTTTATCGCAGCCGAAGAGCGAAGTGGTTCTGTAATGATCAATCAACATTTACTAGTAAGACATAAGCGTTACAGCATCCCTGTATCGGCCTTTATTTTGACCATCATTGCTGTGGCGGTAGCTTCTTTTAAACGCCGTGGTGGGATGGGGGTTAATCTAGCCTTTGGGATTGCTTTAGGATTTATATTTATTTTCTTCGATAAGATTTTTGGCGTGTTGGTCGCTAAATCTAATTTTTCACCTGTGCTTGCAGCTTGGCTACCTTTGGCCATTTTTGGCCTGCTAGCCATTGGTTTATTGAATTATGCTAAACGATAGAGGAAAAAGTTTACTTCACCTTCATTTTTTAATTTTTTTATGGGGCTTTACCTCGATCTTAGGGGCTTTGATCAATTTAGACTCTTTGCCTTTAGTGTGGTATAGGATGTCGATTGCCGCAGGGATGATTGCCTTGTATTTTGTTTTGTTTTCTAGAAAATCTTTTCAAATTCACCCCGGGGCATTTAAGTATTATACTTTAGGTGGGGTGTTGATCTCTGTGCATTGGGTTTTGTTTTTTTATGCGATAAAGATTTCTTCGATCTCCCTCACCTTGTCGATATTATCCTCTGCCTCTTTGATGACCTCTGTCTTAGAACCCATCCTGTATAAACGTTCTTTTAGGCGATATGAGGTGTTCTTTGGTCTCTTTGTCATTCTGGGTTTATACTTGATTTTTGGGGTGCAAAAAGAAAATTTCTGGGGCATAATCGCCGCCTTAGCCTGTACTTTGCTGTCGGTACTTTTTTCTTTGCTCAACGGGAAATTAATTGAAAAGTATCCCGCTAATAATATCTCTTTTTACCAGTTGTTGATTGGGGCAGCTGTGATGAGTTTTGCACTATGGGTAACGATTGACACCCCCCAAATTTTGTTAGAATTATCCTGTGAAGATTGGCTGTGGCTCTTTTTATTATCCTCTATTTGTACGGCCTACGCGACCATTGCTTCTGTCGTGATATTAAAGCATGTAACGCCTTTTACCATGATGATTTCTCTAAATCTAGAACCGGTTTATGCGATTGTTTTTTCGCTTTTGATTTTTGGCGAAAAAGAATTGATGAGTACCCAATTTTATATCGGTGTATTGATCATCTTAAGCGGGGTAATCGGCAATGGGATATATAAACGACAAGCCCAAAAAAAATAGTTCTTCCCCCATAAAAATTTTTACCTTTGTTACAACAGATTGAAACCAATGGAATATTTAGATTTTGAACTTCCGATTAAAGACATCAATGAGCAGTTAGATAAATGCAAGCTTATTGGGGATGAAAGTGAGGTTGATGTAACAGATACATATGATCAATTAGAGCAAAAGCTCATTGAGACAAAGAAAGAGATTTATGGGAATTTAACCCCTTGGCAAAGAGTACAATTATCCCGTCACCCTTCTCGTCCATATACTTTAGATTATATCAATGCTTTATGTGGTGACACTTTTTTAGAACTACACGGTGATCGCAATGTGCGAGATGATAAAGCCATGATCGGGGGTTTAGGTAAAATCAATGATCAATCTTTTATGTTTATAGGTACCCAAAAAGGGTACAATACCGCTACAAGAAAATACCGCAACTTTGGGATGGCTAATCCTGAAGGATACCGCAAGGCTTTGCGTTTGATGAAGTCTGCAGAAAAATTTGGTCTTCCCATTGTATCCTTTGTCGATACCCCAGGGGCCTATCCAGGTTTAGAAGCAGAAGAACGCGGACAAGGCGAAGCCATTGCGCGCAATATCTATGAAATGCTTTCTGTTAAAGTTCCTGTTATCGTGATCATTATCGGTGAAGGTGCTTCTGGAGGTGCTTTAGGGATAGGAGCTGGAGATAGAATTTTTATGTTAGAAAACACTTGGTACTCTGTGATTTCTCCAGAGTCTTGTTCTTCGATTTTATGGAGAAGCTGGGAGTATAAAGAACAAGCTGCAGATGCCTTAAAATTAACCGCGACAGATATGAAAAAGTCAAAGTTAATCGACAAAATCATCAAGGAGCCACTAGGAGGAGCACATTATGATCGTCCAGCAACTTTTGACGCAGTAAAAGCAGAAATTCTAAAAACCTTTAAAGTCCTCGATAAATTATCGCCACAAGATCTCATCGATCAACGCCGCGATAAGTTTGAACAGATGGGGGTCTTTAACGACTAGGGTTTTCACGCTTATTAACATTAATTTAAACTTATAAACAGCCTTTTGTTTACTCTTGTGGGATACTTCCTGCGAGAATATGTAACCTACAAAAAAAGGAATTCTTTACATTTAACCAATGGAAGAAAGGAAACCAATTATTGCTCCGGGTCTGTCTAATGCAGGCGTTGTAAACCTTGAAAAAGGAAAGATCCCCCCACAGGCGGTTGATCTTGAAGAAGCCGTTTTAGGCGCTATGTTGATTGATAAAAAAGGAGTTGATGAAGTCATCGATATCCTGCAAGAAGATGCTTTTTACAAAGAAGCACATCAACATATTTTCTCTGCGATTCACCATCTTTTTGAAACTTCAGAGCCGATAGATTTATTGACCGTTTCTGCGCAATTGCGTAAAATGGGTACCCTTGAGAAAGTAGGAGGGGACTTCTATTTAGTCCAATTATCGAAAAAGATATCTACCTCTGCTCACATTGAATTTCACGCGCGTATTATCTTACAGAAGTTTATTCAGCGAAGCTTAATTAAGATTTCTAACGAAATTATTGAAAGCTCCTTTAAAGACTCTGTCGATGTTTTTGATTTGCTCGACGAAGCAGAATCAAAACTATATGACGTTACCCAGGGGAACATTAAAAAATCTTCTGAAACCGCACAGAACCTTGTAATCCAAGCTAAAAAGCGGATTGAAGAAATCGCAAAGAAAGAGGGTTTAAGTGGAGTCGCTACTGGTTTTGAAAAACTAGACGCCCTTACCTCGGGATGGCAGCCCAGTGATTTGATTATTGTTGCAGCACGTCCAGGGATGGGAAAAACAGCCTTGACCTTATCGATGGCGCGAAATATTGCAGTGATGAAACAAACTCCAGTGGCGTTCTTTTCTTTAGAGATGTCTTCGGTACAGTTAATTACACGTTTGATTTCTGCTGAAACGGGCTTATCTTCAGAAAAACTAAGAACAGGGAAATTAGAAAATCACGAATGGGAGCAACTTAATGTGAAAGTAGGAGATTTAGAAAAAGCGCCGCTTTATATTGATGACACACCCTCTTTATCCATTTTTGACCTTCGTGCAAAAGCGAGACGACTTTCTTCCCAGCACGGAATAAAACTCATTATTGTTGATTATCTGCAATTGATGACCGCAGGTTCTTCTAATAAAACAGGGAATCGCGAACAAGAGATTTCAACCATCTCCCGAAACCTAAAAGCATTAGCCAAAGAACTTGACGTTCCTGTTATTGCCTTATCGCAGCTATCGCGTGCGGTAGAGACTAGGGGAGGAACAAAACGTCCTGTACTCTCAGATTTGAGGGAATCTGGAGCAATTGAGCAAGATGCCGATATCGTTTCTTTTATCTACCGACCAGAATATTATGGGATTGACGAGTGGGATGATGAGGAGCGTACCTCTTCGCTAGGTCAGGCAGAATTTATTGTGGCAAAGCACCGTAATGGGGGCTTAGACAACATTCGATTAAAGTTTATCGGGCACTTAGGGAAGTTCGACAACCTCGAGAGTTTTGATTCGCCCTATGAGTTCCCCTCTAAGATGAATGAAACCATCGCGCCAGAATCTTTCCCTTCTGCAGATCAAGCCTTTGGTTCTTCTTTTAATGACGACGATAACGACGTTCCATTTTAAGAGAAATCCTTCTTTAAACGCATAAAAAAAACCAGCTGTTAGGCTGGTTTTTTTATGGAGTACAACTAGAGTGTTATTTGATTTTATCGACGATTGCTTTAAAAGCATCTGGATGATTCATCGCAAGGTCTGCAAGGACTTTACGGTTCAATTCGATATCATTAGCGTGGATACGTCCCATGAATTGGCTGTAAGACATCCCGTGCATACGTGCACCGGCGTTGATACGTGTAATCCATAAGGCACGGAAGTTACGCTTTTTGGTTTTACGGTCGCGGTAAGCATACTGCATGGCTTTATC
Source organism: Candidatus Arcticimaribacter sp. (assembly GCA_042096495.1). Taxonomy (GTDB): domain Bacteria; phylum Bacteroidota; class Bacteroidia; order Flavobacteriales; family Flavobacteriaceae; genus Arcticimaribacter. The sequence goes on along the minus strand of JBELLO010000006.1, from coordinate 27,738 downwards.
CACTGCATTCTTTGCTACCGTCCATACGTTTTTACGGCGTCCAAAGTAACCTTTGGCGTGCTTTAAAACTTTTTTTCTTCGTGCTCTTGAAGCAACTGAGTTTACTGATCTTGGCATAGTTTTGTGTGTTTTTGTTACAGGGCGGTATCGCTACACTTTAAAGGCCCGCAACAGGGTTAATTGTTTTTAGTCAACCTGAACAAGGCTTATTTTAAGCGTAATTGTTCTTTGATGTTGTCGGAATCACTTTCGTGAACCAATCCAGAGTGGGTCAATTTCAACTTGCGTTTCTTTGACTTCTTCGTTAAGATGTGGCTCTTAAAAGCATGCTTCCTTTTGATTTTACCGCTACCTGTAAGCTTAAAACGCTTTTTAGCAGAGGATTTAGTTTTCATTTTTGGCATTACTTCTTATTTATGGGTTGTACTCTTCTTATTTCTTTTTTGCACTAATGAACATGGTCATTCTTTTCCCTTCTAATTTAGGGAGCTGTTCAACTTTTCCTAGCTCTTCTAGATCTTGTGCTAAACGCAACAATAAGATCTGTCCTTGCTCTTTAAACACGATCGAACGTCCTTTAAAGAAAACAAAAGCTTTGAGCTTTGCACCTTCTTTTAAGAATTTTTCGGCGTGTTTCTTTTTGAACTCATAATCGTGTTCATCTGTATTGGGGCCAAAGCGAATCTCTTTAATGATTACTTTGGTCGCCTTTGATTTGAGTGCCTTTTCACGTTTCTTTTGTTCATACAAGAATTTCTTGTATTCCAAAATCTTACACACTGGCGGAGAAGCATTGGGAGAAATTTCTACCAAGTCTAGTTCTAACTCTTGTGCGAGTTTAAGCGCTTTATTAAGCGAATACACGCCTACTTCAACATTGTCTCCCACCAAACGAAGTTCGTGTGCGGTGATTTTTTCATTGATCTTGTGGGGATCCTGTTTGATTACTCGGCCTGGACGGTTAGTCCTTCTTCTACGTATTGCTATGGTACTCTATTTTAATTAAACGTCAAATGTTGCACTGCTGGCATCTACTTCTGCTTGGATCTTTTCAATAAAGGTTTCCAGCGTTAGTGATCCCGTATCCCCATCAACACGGCTTCTTACAGAAACGGTGTTTTCAGCGGCTTCTTTCTCTCCGACAATGAGCATATAAGGATATTTGTTTAGCTGTGCTTCACGAATTTTCTTCCCAATCGTCTCATTTCGATTGTCGATCAGAGCGCGAATTTCGCTATTTTTCAATTGATTTGAAACTTTTTCAGCGTATTTTTCATACTTCTCACTAACCGAGAGGATGATTACTTGTTCTGGCATGAGCCAAAGCGGGAAATTTCCACCAGTATGTTCTAATAAAATCGCGACAAAACGCTCTAAACTTCCAAAAGGCGCACGGTGAATCATCACTGGCCTATGTTCTTCATTATCACTACCTTTATAGCTTAATTCAAAGCGTTCTGGCAGGTTGTAATCCACTTGAATCGTCCCTAATTGCCATTTGCGTCCCAGCGCATCTTTCACCATAAAGTCTAATTTAGGACCATAAAAAGCGGCTTCCCCATATTCGATCACATAGTTCAATTCTTTTTCTTTGGCCGCATTGATGATGGCATTTTCAGCTAAATCCCAATTTTCGTCAGATCCGATGTACTTTTCTGGCTTTTCTGGGTCGCGTAAAGAGACTTGGGCGGTAAAATCTTCAAAGCCTAAGGATCCAAAGACATAAAGCACTAAGTCAATCACCTTTTTGAACTCCTCGTCTAATTGAGAAGGCATACAGAAAATATGGGCATCATCTTGGGTAAACCCACGTACACGGGTTAAACCGTGTAGCTCTCCGCTTTGCTCATAGCGGTATACGGTTCCAAATTCTGCATAGCGTTTAGGTAAATCCTTATAACTCCACTGGCGCGCATTGTAAATCTCGCAGTGGTGCGGGCAGTTCATGGGCTTGAGTAAAAACTCTTCTCCCTCTGCCGGGGTTTGTATCGGTTGAAAACTATCTGCCCCGTATTTCTCATAGTGGCCAGAGGTCATGTATAATTCTTTGTTTCCAATGTGGGGAGAAATCACCTGCTCATAGCCGGCTTTCTTTTGGGCTTCTTTTAAGAAGTTCTCCAAACGCTCGCGTAGGGCAGTTCCCTTTGGTAACCATAGCGGTAATCCTTGTCCTACCTTTTGCGAGAAGGTAAAGAGATCTAATTCTTTTCCTAGCTTTCTGTGATCGCGTTTTTTTGCTTCTTCTAAGAGGGCGAGATATTCGGTTAATTCTTTTTGTTTTGGGAAAGAAATCCCATAAATACGGGTCAACTGCGGTTTTGTTTCGTCTCCGCGCCAGTATGCCCCAGCTACGCTGAGTAACTTCACTGCTTTAACAAAACCGGTGTGGGGAATATGTCCTCCACGACAAAGGTCGGTAAAGTCGGCATGGTCGCAAAAGCTAATGGTGCCGTCTTCTAAATTTTCTATCAATTCAACCTTAAAGGGGTTGTCTTCATTTTTGTAAAAGTCTAAGGCATCTGCCTTAGAGCTCATACGCATTTTAAAGTCAAATTTTTCTCTGGCAAATGCCAAAAATTGCTTTTCTAGTGCCGGTAGGTCTTTTTCAGAGAAACTTTCTCCACCAAAATCCACATCATAGTAAAAACCATTCTCAATGGCCGGGCCTATGGTGAGTTTTGCTTGTGGATAAAGGGCCAATAAACTCTGTGCTAAGATATGCGCAGAAGAGTGCCAAAAGGCTGTTTTTCCTTCATCGTCATTCCAAGTAAAGAGGCGTAAATCCCCGTCGCAATCAATTACGGTAGAAGCTTCTACAGTCGCTTGATTAAATTGAGCAGAAAGGACATTACGGGCTAAACCTTCGCTAATATCTTTGGCGATGTCTAAGACGGTTAAGGCTTGTTCATATTGACGAACGGAGCCGTCTGGGAGTGTGATTGCAATCATGTGTGAATCAATAATGGGCAAAGATAATGGGAATCAGCAAGGCAGACAACAGTGGGCGCCATTTATCCCTTTCTTTTTTTGCCTAAAAAGGCCGAAGTGAGTTTGCCTATCCCTAAAAACCCCAGTCCAATCGAGCCAGCAGACAATAAAAGGCCAACAATCAAGACCGGCCAATACCAGGGGTGCCCTTCGTTTTTAAAGGCTTGCATGATCACAAAAGGGCCTATAAAGGCCAAGATGATAGCAAACATCACGCGTTTTAAACCTTGTTGTAGTGCGATTTTATCCATACATCAAAGATAGGTTTTTTTAAGAACGATACGCCTCAATGGCTTCGCGAACGCCACCGGCTTGCTCGAGTAGTTGTTGTGCCCGGGTAGGGGAGGCGCCGGTTTTTTCGACGATGATGTCAAGGGCGCGTTGTCGTAGTTTGGCATTACTCAATTGTAGGTCTACCATTTTATTCCCATGAATATGCCCCAGGCGAATCATACTGGCGGTGGTGATCATGTTTAAAATCATCTTTTGGGCGGTTCCAGCTTTCATGCGAGAGCTACCAGTAACAAATTCTGGTCCCACGACAACAGCGATGGGGAAATCTGCGACCTGCGTTAGCGGAGCCCCGGGGTTGCAGCAAATACTGCCGGTGGGGATATTATTCTTTTGGCAAGCCTTTAAAGCGTGGATAACATATGGAGTGGTACCAGAAGCGGCAATCCCAATCACGATATCGTTGGCTGAGATCTTGTGCTGCTGTAAATCTTCCCAGCCTAGCGTAGTCGAATCTTCGGCGTTTTCTACCGCTTTGTAAATGGCGTTTTTTCCGCCGGCGATTAGACCAATTACTTTGTTAGGGTCTGTCCCAAAGGTAGGCGGACATTCTGAAGCGTCTAAAATCCCCAGTCTCCCGCTGGTGCCTGCTCCCATATAGAAGAGGCGTCCACCAGCGCTTAGTTGGACTTCGACTTTCTCGATTAGTGCAGTGATCTGGGGGAGTACTTTTGCAACGGCTAAGGCGACTTTTTGGTCTTCTGCGTTAATGCTGTGAACCAAGTCTGCTACACTGTAGTTTTCAAGGCCGTCGTATAAGGAATCCTCTTCGGTGATTTTTCTAAATGTCATGCTGCAAATTAAGTATTTATCTGTTAAGTCTCTTCTTTTTTTAGCGGTGGGCGGGGTGCCTTTGGTCGCTGAGCGCAAGCGAGGGAACCATCAAAATTAAGCATAAAAAAAGCCCCAACCATAGGCTGAGGCTTTGTCTATATGAATGCTTAGGACTAGCTTAATTTAGCGTCTAAGTTTTCTTTTAAAGCATTTAAGAATTGTTGGGTCGTAAGGTAGTGCTCACTACTCAAGTTTTCTTTGTGGATTAACAAGGCCAAATCTTTGGTCATTTTTCCGCTTTCAACCGTCTCAACACATACGTCTTCGAGGGTCTGACAGAAGTCGATTAAAGCTTGGTTCATATCTAATTTCCCACGGTGCTGTAAACCACGTGTCCATGCAAAGATCGACGCGATCGGGTTAGTAGAGGTTTCTTTTCCTTGTTGGTGTTGACGGTAGTGACGGGTCACGGTACCGTGGGCAGCTTCTGCTTCCATGGTTTTTCCATCTGGTGTTACTAGGGTAGAAGTCATTAGTCCTAAAGAACCAAATCCTTGCGCTACTGTATCTGACTGTACATCTCCGTCATAGTTTTTACACGCCCATACAAAGCCACCGTTCCACTTCATTGCAGCGGCTACCATGTCATCGATTAAACGGTGCTCATAAGTAATGCCAGCAGCAGCGAATTTGTCTTGGAATTCGTTTTCAAACACTTCTTGGAATACATCCTTAAAACGTCCGTCATAAGCTTTCATGATGGTGTTTTTTGTTGAAAGGTATAAAGGCCATCCTTTCTTTAAGGCTTGGTTCATACAAGAACGTGCAAAGCCATAGATAGAAGAGTCGATGTTGTACATACACATAGCCACACCATTTTCTTCGAAGTTATAGACCTCCCAAGTTTGTGCAGTTCCGCCATCTTCTGGAGTAAAGGTCATGGTTAATTTTCCTTTTCCAGTGGTTACGGTATCTGCCGCTTTGTATTGATCTCCAAAGGCGTGACGTCCAATACAGATAGGTTTTGTCCATCCCTGTACATAACGCGGTACGTTGCTCATGATAATTGGCTCACGGAAAACTGTTCCGCCTACAATGTTACGGATGGTTCCGTTAGGGGAACGCCACATATTAGAAAGTTTGAATTCTTCTACGCGCTGCTCATCTGGTGTGATGGTTGCACATTTGATCCCTACATTGAACTCTTTAATAGCGTTTGCCGCTTTTACTGTGATTTCGTCATTCGTCGCGTCACGAGAAGTAACCGAAAGGTCATAGTATTTAATGTCTAAGTCTAAGTAAGGAAGAATCAATTGTTCTTTGATAAATGACCAGATGATTCTTGTCATTTCATCCCCGTCCATCTCGACAACAGGGTTGATTACTTTAATTTTTGCCATGTGTTTAATTTCTAGGTTTAAAAATAGTCTATAAAAAAGGCCGCTATTGCGACCTTTAAAATAATATTAACGTTGACGCTCTTTAATGCGTGCTTTTTTACCGCGTAATTCTCTAAAGTAGTAGATACGAGCTCTGCGTACTTTACCGCGCTTGTTGACTTCGATTTTCTGCAATGCAGGAAGGTTGATAGGGAAGATACGTTCTACTCCTACCGTTCCAGACATTTTACGAATGGTAAAGGTTTTTGATAAACCTTGCCCTTTGATCTGGATCACTACACCTTTATAGAACTGCGTTCTTACTTTTTCGCCCTCGCGAATTTCGTAATAAATGGTGATGGTGTCTCCGGCAGCAAATTCAGGGAAATCCTTCTTGTCGATGAATGAATCCTGAACAAAATTAATTAACGATTCCATGTTTTTATTTTAATGGGTTCTTGCACACAACATCCACGATTATCGTCAGCGGTTAAATGCGGGAGCAAAAGTACAATTAATTTTGTTGTTTACAAAGGGGGATTTTGTTTTTGTCCACTGCTGCTGAGCGGGATAGAAATTGAGGGGATTTCACTTACTTTTTAATATCCCTGGTGCGCGTCTGTGACGCGTGACTAATCTTATCAGCTTATGTCTCCGCTAGGCCTGACTAATCTTATCAGCTATTTCTTACCCTAAAAGAGAGGGGCTTGTTTTTACAGTTGGTTGTTCAACGTTTGATTCTTTATAGTGCAATGTTTTAAAATGGGCACGCGTCACAGAGGCTCGCCAAGGTGTTGCTTTTAGGTTGAATAACGTTAGAATTTAAAATAGACACGCGTCACAGACGCGCGCCAGGGGGGTGGGGTATTTTAATAAAATAGACGCGCGCCATGGTGGTTTAGTCTTCCAGTAAATCTGGGCGAAGCCGCTGGGTGCGTTCCATGGCTTGTTCTTCTCGCCAGCGTTCAACGGCGGGGGTGTTGCCAGAGGTGAGGATTTCTGGTACTGGCCAACCTTTATAGTCGGCTGGGCGGGTATAGATAGGGGGGGCTAAAAGACCGTCTTGATAGCTGTCGCTTAAAGCAGAAGATTCGTCTCCCAGTACGCCGGGGATTAAACGAATGATGCTATCGCAGAAAACCGCAGCGGCTAATTCTCCGCCAGATAAGACAAAGTCTCCTATGGAGATTTCCCTGGTGATAAATTGATCTCTTACCCGCTGGTCTACACCTTTGTAGTGTCCACACAGGATGATGATGTTTTCCATCAGGGAGCATTGATTAGAGATGGCCTGGTTAAGGGTTGTCCCATCTGGGGTCATATAGATGATATCGTCATAGTCGCGTGCTGCCTTTAAGGCGCTAATACATTTATCGATGGGTTCGATCATCATGACCATTCCGGCACCGCCGCCATAGGGGTAATCATCCACCTGCTTGTATTTATTGCTGCTGTAGTCGCGCAAGTCGTGAAAGTGGACTTCGGCTTTGCCTCCTTCAATCGCCCGTTTTACAATCGAGGCTTCAAACGGACTGCGTAAGAGTTCAGGAAAAAGGGTGATGATGTCGATACGCATGGCGATGGCTTTTTGCAAAATTGCGGAAACTTCGCCCAAAAAAAAAGCTTTCCCGAAGGAAAGCTTCCGTTTCTTACATTCGCAGGCGAATCTGCTCCCCGTCTGGGGTGATATAACTGATCCATTCGATAGCGCGAATATCAAAATCTTGCAGGTCGTCTATGTTGTAGATGCGTTCTCCGTTTATGCCAGTGATGAGCGATCCCGCTTCGATTTGGTCTTGGAAATAGGGTCCCGCGGCGTCGACGATTACTCCTTTGTCTATCCCAAAGTTCTTTTGGTCCTCTGGGCTAAGATTTCTAAGGTTCATCCCCATAAATTGTGTGGCGGTACTTTTGGCTAAAGTGACTTTGAGTTGTTTTTCTTTTCCGTTGCGAAAGAGCACCACATTGACAACGTCGTTGGGGCGCTTGCTTTCGAGATAGCCGGTTAGATCAGAGAATTGCTTGATTTTGACTTGGTCTACAGACAGGATCACATCGCCTTCTTGAATTCCGGCTTTAGCCGCTCCCATCCCAGGGATAACGCTGCCGACATAAAAACCTTCGTTTACGGTTAAATTGAGCTCGTCAAAGCGCTCTTTAAATTCTGGACTAATGGCGTTTCCTTGAACGCCTAATAAGCCTTTTTGAGTACTGCCATATTCAATCAAATCTTCAAAAACCTTGCGGGCAATATTGCTGGGTACAGCAAAAGAATAGCCTTCAAAACCTCCTGAAAAAGAGGTGATGGCGGTATTGATCCCGATCAATTCTCCCTGAGTATTGACTAAGGCTCCCCCGCTATTGCCGCGATTGACGGCCGCATCGGTTTGTAAAAAAGATTGATTTTTGTCGTCTCTTGCGTTGAGGTCTCGCGCTTTTGCGCTTATGATTCCTGCAGTGACAGTAGAGTTGAGGTTAAAAGGGTTCCCAATGGCGAGTACCCATTCCCCAATTTGGGTCGTATCAGAATTCCCAAAATAAAGATAAGGGAGGGCTTGCTCGCTTTTGATTTTTAACACGGCAATATCGGTATATGGATCGGTACCGATTAATTCTGCCTCATAACGGACGTTATCATTGGTGGTGACTTCAATTTTTTTGGCATCCTCAATCACGTGATTATTGGTGATGATAAATCCATCTGGAGAAACAATTACCCCAGATCCTGTCCCGATACGTTCTCTGCTTTCGCCTTGTCCATAAAAGTATTCAAGCGGAGAAAAGCGTTCTTCTGTTATGGCAGTGTTTTTAACATGTACCACCGCATCAATACTTTTGTTCGCGGCTTCGACAAAGTCGCTGGGTGCATCGTTAAAGCCATTTAAATTATAGGCATAGGAGGTAGGGAGTTCTGGCGGAGTAGCCTCGCTAATGATCGCTTCTGGGCTTTCTTGAACAAATAAAAATAGAAAGAGACTTAAACTTGTGCTGATTAAAACAGCAGCAGTCAATTGTAAGAACGTTTTCATAAATCAAGTATTTTTTGTCAAAATTATAAAAAGTCTGTTTGCAAAGTAAAGTCCTTTAACGACTCTTTAACAGCCAAAAAAACCTTAAAAAAATGTACCTTTATCCCATGCAAAACCGCTTTCATAAATACCAAGGTACGGGAAATGATTTTATCATGATCGATGACCGTGATGCAACTTTTCCGCAAGAAGACGTGGCCTATATCGCTCATTGTTGTGACCGTCGTTTTGGGATAGGGGCAGATGGACTGATCTTGGTTCAAAACCATCCTACCGCAGATTTTAGAATGGTGTACTTTAACGCAGATGGGCGCGAAAGCAGCCTATGTGGTAACGGAGCACGCTGTACCGTTGCCTTTGCAGCATCGCTAGGGATCATTGAAAAGCAAACCACTTTTATGGCGATAGATGGCTTGCATACCGCCACCATAGAAGCCGACCAAACGGTGGCCTTACGCATGCATGATGTCACTGATTTTCGTTGTGAAAAAGAACATACTTTCTTAGATACTGGCTCGCCACATCATGTGGCCATAGTAGAAGATTTAGCTCATTTTCCTGTGGTGGAAAAAGGAAGAGCTATTCGCCATGGGGCACCTTATTTTGACGCTGGAACAAATGTAAATTTTGTCGAAAAAGTCAATGAAAATACGTTTGCCATTCGCACCTATGAACGCGGAGTCGAAGATGAAACCCTCTCTTGTGGTACCGGGGCAACAGCCGTGGCACTTGCCATGCACAAAACAGGAGAAACTACCGCAAAGCGCATCAATATCTTGGTGGAAGGTGGACAATTGACCGTTTCCTTTATCGCAGGAGAATCCTATACAAATATCGATTTGCAAGGGCCCGCCACCTTTGTTTTTGAAGGGACAATCGCATGAACCATTCCGCAATACATTTACGCGCCTTAGAGCCTAGTGATTTAGATTTTCTCTTTGCCTTAGAGAACGATCAGCGCTTGTGGACTGTTTCAAACACCCTGGTTCCTTTTTCGGAATTCACCCTAAAGGAATATATTGCTCACGCAAAAGACGATATTTTTACCGCAAAGCAGCAACGCTTTGTGATTAGTGATGCTCAAAATAACGCATTGGGTTTAATTGATTTATACGAATTTGACCCGATCCATCACCGTGCTGGGATTGGTCTAGTGATAGCAGAAACGCTTCGCGGAAAGGGGATAGGAAAAGAAGCATTGTCTTTAATCGAAGAAGTGGCTTTTCAACGTTTTCAGCTGCATCAACTTTATGCTGGAGTAGGAGAAGATAATCCTGCAAGTCTGGCGCTTTTTAAGGCAGCAGGCTATAAGCAGTGTGGGCTAAAAAAAGATTGGAATTACTATAATAATGACTACCATAACGAGGTCGTCTTTCAAAAAATTGCGCATGTATAAAAGGAAAATTGGCTTGGCCATTATTTTGATTATTGCGGCTTTTGGTTTGTATTTTACCTACACTTTTTATCGGGTGTTCTTCTTACCGAATACCGCTTTTGAGAATAAAACTTCTTATGTGTTTATCAGTACGGGAAGTGACATAGAAAGCCTGCTCGAAGAATTAGCTCCCTTGCTTAAATCTTCTAGTGATTTTCGCCTTGCGGCGGAAAAGAAAGGCTATGCTACCCGAATAAAAGCGGGGAAATACGCCATCGATAAGGGAATGAGCAATAATGATTTGATCAACCGCTTACGCGGAAAATCCCTCCCTGTAAGGGTGACTTTTAACAACCAAGAGCGGTTAGAGGATTTAGCCGGACGGCTTGCACAGCAGTTAGAAGCAGATAGTTTGGCTTTTTTAACCCAAATGCGTGAAGCCGATTTCTTAGCTAAACATGGATTTAATCAGGATACCGCTCTAGCGATGTATCTTCCTAATACCTATGAATTCTTTTGGAATGCCTCCCCAAAATATTTTCAAAAGCGCATGTTAAAGCAGTACGAATACTTTTGGACCCCAAAACGGCGTAATGCTGCGCAAAAGCAAGGCTTAAGTCCTAATGAAGTCATTACACTAGCCGCCATTGTACAGAAAGAGTCCCTCAAAAAGGACGAGCGACCTTTGATCGCCCAGGTGTATCTCAATCGTTTAAAAAAGAAGATGCGCTTACAAGCAGATCCCACTGTAGTTTATGCTTTAAAGAAGGAGCAAAATGATTTCTCTTTGGTTATCCGTAGGGTGCTGCGCAAGGATTTAAAAATAAAGTCTCTGTATAATACTTATCGCAATAAAGGTTTACCACCAGGGCCTATCGCTATGCCCGATATTTCTGCTATAGACGCAGTATTGTTTCCAGCGCCTCATAACTACTTGTATTTTGTCGCAGATCCCAACAAGCCGGGCTACCATGATTTTTCAACAAGTTTAAGGGAACACAATCGAAAAGCGAGAAAGTATTATCGCTGGTTAAACCAGCAAAAGTTATATCGCTAGTTCTTTGTGAAATAAGAAGATAGCAGGTCTTTTTTGTAGACTTACTTTGATTTTTTTCCACTCTTTTGCTGGAGCGGTTTTGATCCATTCTGTAGAAAGGGTTAAATCACAAGCTACACTCAAAAGGGTATTGGGAGAAAGGCTTTTAATCAGGTCGGCTAAAAACTGCTCATTGCGATAAGGCGTCTCGATAAAGAGTTGGGTTTGATCGTATTCCCCCGAGCGTTTTTCTAAGGCTTTAATCTTGCGCAGGCGTTCTTGCTTATCGATAGGTAAATAGCCATTAAAGGCAAAAGATTGTCCGTTCATCCCAGAAGCCATTAAGGCTAAAAGAAGGGAAGAAGGACCTACTAAGGGTCTCACCTGATAACCTTTACTGTGCGCGCGTTTTACCATTACCGCACCGGGATCTGCTACCCCGGGACATCCCGCATCAGAAAGTAATCCCATGGATTGTCCTGCTGCAATTGGATCCAAATAATTTTGCAGTTCCATAGGATCGGTAAATTTATTTAAGGGATAGAGGACGAGTTGGTCTTGTTTCTTTTGGGGGGCAATACGTTTGATAAAACGTCTTGCTTCCTTTTCATTCTCTACAATAAAGTGGGTCAAGGGCTCTATGATCTTCCGCACCGTTAAGGGTAAAACTTCCATAGGGGCGTTGTCCCCCAGGGTACATGGGATCAGATAAAGCGTCGGTCCTTGAGGAGTTGGTGTTACTTCTTCCATTGATCGAGAATGTGTTGACAGGCCTTTTGGATTTTATCGAAAACGATGGAAAAACCTTCTTTTCCTCCGTAATATGGATCTTCTACTTCTGCATTCCCTAAGAGTAAACGTACTTTAGCACGATCTTCTTCTGTTCGCACTAGTTGTAATACGTTTTGCAAATTGCTTTTATCCATCACATAAATATAATCGAACTGGTCGAAATCTTCGACCGCAAATTGTCGGGCTTGTTGGGGTGAAATGTCAATACCTTTTTTTGCCGCAATTTCAATGCTGCGTGGATCTGGCGCTGCTCCAGTATGATAGTTAGCAGTTCCTGCAGAATCGACTTTGATATTGTGATCTACTGCTAAATCTTGAAAAATACCATGTGCTAAAGGTGAACGGCAGATATTCCCTAAACAAACCATCAAGACGTTTCCTGGAACCATAAGGTTTACAGGCTTAATTTCTTATTGAGGTCTTCGACGTATTTACGGAATTGTTTGTCGGTAAACGAAAGGTTATCAACAGTTTTGCAAGCGTGTAGAACGGTAGCGTGATCGCGCTTCCCGATTTGCGTCCCGATACTGGCTAAAGAAGCTTTGGTGAATTTCTTTGCAAAGTACATAGCCAACTGGCGGGCTTGTACAATATGACGCTTTCTGGTTTTAGATTGCAAGGTTTCTACATCCATTTGGAAATATTCTGAAACCACTTTTTGGATGTAATCAATGCTGACTTCGCGTTTCGTACTCTTGACGAATTTCTCGACAATTTCGTTGGCGAGTTCAAGGGTAACATCCATTTTATTGAAAGAGGATTGGGCGATTAAGGAGATGATCGCACCTTCTAGTTCTCTAATGTTGCTCTTGATATTTTTAGCCACATACTCTATAATCTCATCTTCAATTACGACACCGTCGCGATAGAGTTTGTTCTTTAAGATAGAGACACGCGTTTCATAATTGGGCTGCTGCAATTCTGCAGAAAGTCCCCATTTAAAGCGCGAAAGTAATCTTTGCTCAATGTCTTGCATATCAACTGGAGCTTTATCTGAAGTCAAAATGACTTGCTTCCCGTTTTGATGCAAGTGGTTAAAGATGTGGAAAAAGACATCTTGTGTTCCAGATTTGCCAGAAAAGAATTGCACATCATCAATAATCAAAACATCAATAATTTGATAGAAATGAATAAAGTCATTACGTGTATTCTTTTTGACAGATTCGATGTACTGTTGTGTAAACTTCTCTGCAGAAATATACAATACGGTCTTATCTGGAAACTTATCTTTGATTTGAACCCCAATGGCGTGCGCCAAATGGGTTTTACCTAAACCTACATTTCCAAAAATCAATAATGGGTTGAAAGAAGTTCCCCCTGGTTTATTGGCTACTGCGATACCTGCAGAACGCGCCAGGCGATTTGAATCTCCTTCAAGGAAGTTTTGAAAATTATAGCTGGGATTTAGTTGCGACTCAATTTGTAAATTGCGGATCCCAGGAATCACAAAAGGATTTTTGAGTTGAGTATTGAGGCTGCTTAGGGGTGCATCAACTTGTTGTGACTGCACTGCTGCTTGTTGGCTACTAGGAATACTTTCGGTAAAAGGTTGCTTGTTACCATAAGTATTTTCCATTTTGATTACATAGACTAAGCGAGCAGATTCTCCTAATTCTTTTGTCAATGCAATCTTGAGTAATTTAACATAATGCTCTTCTAACCATTCGTAGAAGAATTTACTAGGCACTTGAATACTCAAGGCATTTTCTGTTAACTTAAGGGGAACAATCGGCTCAAACCACGTCTTGTAGGCTTGTGGTTGAATGTTGTCTTTGATAAAAGCGAGACAATTATTCCAAGAAGTTTGTGCACTATGCTGCATTAATTTGGTTAAAAAGCTGATTTAAAGCCTGTTTTGTTTATGGTCCTTTGTTGTCACAAATATTGGTTAAAAAAACTGAAAAAAAAACCTCATTTGCTATTGATTTTCTTCTTTTTTTATTGCAAATTATGGTTCTTATTTTGTTTAACAAATTTCAAAAAACGTTGAAAATTCACTTTTCTTCCTCACCTATCGTTGTACGTTATGGTGAAACTGACCAAATGGGTGTTGTGCACCACAGTAATTACTTGCGTTATTTTGAGGTGGCACGTTTAGAATGGCTCACAAAATTAGGGGTTTCTTATCAAGCGATGGAAGAAGAAGGGGTCATGATGCCCGTCATTAACGCTCAAATCTCTTATAAGACACCAGCAAAATTTGAAGATGCATTAATTATCAAGATTCACTTAAAAGAAGTCCCCTTAGTTAAAATGACTTTTTTATACGAAGTGGTCAATCAAAATGACGAATTGGTTTGTACCGCTAGCACTACTTTGGCGTTTATGAATGCGACCAATCGCAGGCCACATCGTTGCCCAGAAAACTTTAAATCGGTTTTTGCTGCGGTAATAGCCTAGTCAAGCCACTGCTTAATTCTCTTGCTGCTATCCCCTCTAAATGCGGTGCCTTTATTCCTTCTTCTAATGCTACCGAAGCAGAAAAAACCCTTGCCTCATCCCATAAACCTTCATCGATAAAATGTTGTAAGGTGATGCTGCCGCCTTCTACAATCACAGATTGGTATTCGTTTTTGTAGAGGTAATCTAGCACAGCGTTTAAATAGGCAGTAGGGGAGCTGCTACTTTTTTCTCCCAATAGTTGATGGCTAAGCTGATGCGAAGGAGCACTTTGATCAAAGACCCGCAGTGTTCTAGCTAAGCGCTTTTTTGGGTCAAGAATGATCCTAGCAGGGTGATTGCCCTCTACCCATCTAGCGGTGAGTTGCGGATTATCTGCTTGGGCAGTTTGGGCACCTATTAATATAGCGGCTTCTTCTGTACGCCATTGATGTACCAGTATCTGATCTTCTTTACTACTTAAAAAGACAGGAGCTTTTTTGGTTCTTGTTTCAGCGAGTGGAGCGATAAACCCATCTTCGCTTTGTGCCCACTTTAATATAATGTAGGGCCTCTTTTTTTGATGAAAAGTAAAAAAGCGTTTGTTGAGTTCTTGGGCGGCTTTTTCTAAAACTCCTCGCTTTACTTTAATCCCGGCTTTTTCTAGGGTATTGATTCCACTGCCATTGACTTGTTCAAAAGGATCAATACAACCGATCACCACATTTGGGATATTGTGTTCAACAATAAGATTCGCACAGGGCGGAGTTTTACCAAAGTGATTACAAGGCTCCAGGTTGACATAGAGGGTGGCGTGTTTCAGTAAAGACTTGTCCTTAACATTAGCGATGGCATTCACTTCTGCATGAGGGCTTCCTGCTTTTTGATGCCAGCCTTCGCCGATGATGGTGTCATTATAAACGATTACGCTTCCTACCATGGGGTTAGGATACGTCTTACCAAGACCTTTTTTCGCCAGGTCTAAGCAGCGTTGCATAAAGAATTCGTCTTTGTTGTATTCCTTTTTCAAAAGCCTTTGGAAAGTGTTATTTTAGCTTAAAATTGTTAGCAAAGGTAAGAAGATATGATCAGCATACGCGAAGTTAGAGAAGAAGATAATGCCGCTTTAGGGGCTGTGATTCGTCAAGTGTTGATTGATATAGGTGTGCCAAAGGTAGGAACAGCTTATGCAGATCTAGAACTAGACTTTATGTTTCAAGCCTATCAAAAAGAACGATCAGCTTACTTTATTATAGAAGAAGACGGCCTTGTATTAGGTGGAGCAGGCATTGCACCCCTATCTGGGGAAGACCCCGGTATTTGTGAATTGCAAAAGATGTACTTCTTATCGCAAGCAAGGGGGAAAGGATGGGGACAAAAAATGATCAATCACTGTTTGGCTTACGCCAAAACGCAAAGCTTCGAATTGTGTTATTTAGAAACCCTTCCTTATATGAAAGCTGCTCAAAAACTTTATCTAAAAACAGGCTTTGATTATATAGATGGTCCCATGGGAAATACGGGGCATACCTCTTGCAATGTTTGGTTAACTAAAGCATTGTAATGACATTAATCGAATACAGGAATCTTTTTAGACAGCGATTATCTGACCTTTACCAGCAGGCAGAAATTGACGACGTTTTTAAGCGTTGCATTCGACATTATTTTTCGTGGTCTCCCATCAAGATAGGACTCGAGCCTCAATACAAATTAGTAGAAAAAGAAGCAGAACAACTCCATCAAGCACTAGCGCTCTTATCGCAGTGCACTCCATTACAATATATCTTAGGGACAACGACTTTTATGGCATTAGATTTAAAGCTCAGTCCCGCGGTCTTGATTCCGCGACCAGAGACAGAAGAGCTGGGTGAGTGGGTACTCGAAAATCATACCAACGAACCGCTTAAGGTGTGGGATCTTTGTAGCGGATCGGGTTGTATTGCATTAGGGCTAAAAGCCCAAAGAGACCAATGGTCGGTACAGGGTTATGAACTGAGCGAAGCCGCTATCGAAGTGGCGAAAACCAATGCGCAAGAGAACAACTTGACTGTGCGTTTTAATCAGCAAGATCTTTTACAATGGGAGATTACCATGGAGAAAGTAGATTTAATTGTATCTAATCCTCCCTATGTGTTGCCTTCAGAAAAAAAGCAAATGCATAGTAATGTCTTAGATCACGAACCAGATCTTGCCTTGTTTGTTCCAGAAGATGACCCCTTGTTGTTTTACCGCGAAATCCTTTGGCTTGCCTCAAAACAATTGCACCCAAAGGGGAAAGTTTATTTTGAAATCAACCCATTATTGCTTCAAGAAATGATTGTGTTAGGAAAAGCCACAGGCTTTGCAATTGCAAAAGTGAAAAAAGATATCTTTGGGAAGGACCGTTTTATCCAATTTAGTAAACATGACGATTGAAGAAAGAATAGTACAATTACGGGATCAATTACATCAGTATAACCACGCTTATTACAATGAAGATAAAAGCCTGGTGAGTGATTTTGAGTTTGATCAATTATTAAAAGAATTACAGGCTTTAGAAAAAGCACATCCAGCATTACAAGACCCTAGTTCTCCTACCCAAAGAGTGGGAGGGAGTGTGACCAAAAACTTTCCTACCCTGGTGCATGCAGAGCGAATGTATTCGCTAGATAACACCTATTCTCCAGAAGAACTGGGCGAGTGGATCAAACGCATAGAAAAGATTTATGGTGCTCCTATTGAAGATTTCACCTGTGAATTAAAGTTTGACGGGGCTTCAATTAATATAACCTATGTCAATGGAGTCTTGCAAAAAGCAGTTACTCGTGGGGATGGAACACAAGGGGATGAAGTCACGGCCAATGTCAAAACCATCAAGAATGTTCCTTTAAAATTGCAGGGGGATTACCCAGCAACATTTGATATACGCGGAGAGATTATTTTGCCTTTAGCAGGTTTTAAGCAATTAAACGAAAAGCGTTTAGCCGCAGGAGAAGAAGCCTATCGCAATCCGCGAAATACCGCCTCTGGTTCTTTAAAGTTGCAAGATAGTGCTGAGACAGCACAACGTCCTTTACAGTGTTTTTTCTATGCATTAGCAGGGGAATTACCTTATGCTACCCACTGGGAGTCTTTGACAAAAGCGCGCAGTTGGGGTTTTACCATTCCAGAGAGTATGCAGCAGCTTTCTTCTTTAGAGGAAATGCTCGCTTATATTCAACACTGGGGAGAACAACGAGAACAACTTCCTTTTGAAATTGATGGGATAGTGATTAAAGTCAATGATATTAATGTGCAATCGCAATTGGGTTTTACGGCAAAATCTCCCCGCTGGGCCATTTCTTATAAGTTTAAGGCAGAGCAGGTGAGTACCCGTTTAAATGCTGTGAGCTATCAAGTAGGCCGCACGGGAGCAATAACTCCGGTGGCTAATCTCGAACCAGTTCAATTATCCGGGACAATAGTCAAAAGAGCCTCTTTGCACAATGCAGATCAAATTGAAAAATTAAACCTGCGTATAGGAGACAGTGTGTATGTAGAAAAGGGCGGAGAGATTATTCCCAAAATCATGGGCTTTGACCCCGCAAAAAGAGGTGCGCTTGAAGATGTGATCCACTACATTACCCATTGTCCAGATTGTCAGGCTCCATTAGAGCGAATCCCAGGGGAAGCCCAGCATTATTGTGTTAATGATACCCAATGCCCCCCGCAGTTAATTGGGAAAATTCAGCATTTTGTAAGCCGTAAGGCCATGGATATTGATGGGATTGGGGCAGAGACGATTACTTTGTTATTTCAGCAAGGTTTGATTTACAATATCGCTGATTTATACCGCCTTGAAAAAGAACAATTATTGCCCTTAGAACGCATGGCAGAAAAGTCAGTAGACAATTTACTCGCAGGCGTTCAAGCCTCTAAACAGCAGCCTTTTGCAAAGCTTTTGTTTGGTTTGGGGATTCGTCATGTGGGCGAAACAGTGGCAAAGCGTTTAGCAGCTCACTTTGGGTCGATGCTGGCTTTGTCTCAAGCTAGCTCTGACGCCTTATTAGCCGTAGAAGACATAGGCGAAAAGATTGTAGAGAGTCTACAGGCCTATTTTATCAATCCCGATAATCAAAGGATGATTCAAGACTTATCCGATTTTGGTTTATCCATGAAAGCAGAAGTAGTAGAGAAAGCCTCTTCTAAGCTAGATGGGAAAACCATTGTGGTTTCTGGGGTATTTGAAAAGGTATCCCGCAACGATCTCAAGAAAATGATTGAAGATAATGGGGGGAAAGTAGGGAGTTCTATTTCTTCTAAAACGAGTTTTGTTGTTGCTGGCGCATCGATGGGACCAGCCAAGAAAGAGAAGGCAAGCAAGTTAAATATTTCCTTGATGAGTGAAGATGACTTTCTTGAAATGTTATAAAACAAACATTCTGAAAGTTTATGAAACAATTGCTACTTCATTATAAGATGAAGGAGTAGTTCATTACATTTGCAAAAAATAAGCATATTGTTTAAAAAGTTTTGGCATAAACGGGCAGCAAAGAAAAGTTTGCATACTTCTTTAGAAGAGAAGAGTTTAAGCCGTGCTTTTAAGATCAAACATGTTCGGGTTATTTTGGATACCTCAATAGAAATAGAGCAACAGTTTTTTAATGACTTAGCAAAATCCTTTGGGATTCCCCCAGTGAACATAACAGTTTTTGCCTTTAGAGCATCAAAAGAGTTGGAAAAGCAGTACGCACATTTTTTTGATCCAAAGGAGGTGAGTTACTTTGGACAATTTCAAGGGGATCAAGCTTTGATGTTAGAAAAGGAAGTGGATCTCCAGATTAATTATTTTAATCGAAATGATCTCTATATGGAATGGGCAAGCGCGTTTGCAAAAAAGAAACTCAGTGCAGGGTTTCTAGGGGTAGATCAGCGTTTGAACGATATCATTTTTGATTTTTCACCAACAGACAAAAACACTTTTAAAGAAGAATTGGTAAAGTATTTGACCATTTTAAAAAAGCTATAGCATGAAGGATTTTAGAGGAACAGGGATAGCAATGATTACACCTTTTACCGCAACGGGAGAGGTAGATTACAATGCTTTAGAATCTCTTGTTGAACAATATATTCAAGCGGGGATAGATTTCTTGGTTGTACTGGGAACTACTGCAGAAACAGCCACTTTAAGTAAGCAAGAACAAGAGGTGATTGCACAAAAAGTAGTAGAGATTAATGCAGGGCGTATTCCCTTGATGTTAGGCAAAGGCGGTAATAATACGGCCGCGCTTGTCAATGATCTTAAAACAGCCGATTTAACTGGCTATAGTGCGATTCTTTCTGTATGTCCATACTATAATCGACCTAATCAAGAAGGGGTTTTTCAACACTTTTCTGCGGTGGCTGAGGCATCTTCATTGCCTGTTATGTTGTACAACGTTCCTGCTAGGACGGGTGCAACCATAGCGAATGAAACGGTTATTCGTCTTGCACAGGCGCATGATAATATATTTGGGATTAAGGACGCAACAGGGGATATGACAAGCGGAAAAGCTTTAGTCGATGCCTTGCCGAGTGATTTTATCGTCACTTCTGGGGATGATTTAACCGCTTTGGACTTAGTAATAAGAGGCGGAGTAGGGGCAATTTCTGTCATAGCAGGGGCCTTTCCAGTTAAATTTTCAGAGATGATTAACTTGGCGCATCAAGGAGATTTAGTCTCCGCTAAAGCAATCGAAAAAATGTTGTTGCCTTTAATTGATTTAATATTTCGAGAAGGTAACCCTACTGGTTTAAAGGCTTTAATGACACAACAGGCTAACTGTGAGAATTACCTCAGACTCCCACTAGTATCCGCTAGCGACTCTTTACAGCATGAAATTAAAACTCAGCTAGAAGCTTTAACAACGAAATGTTAAATGTGTTTTGAAAGGGGGCAAAACACTACATTTACTTTAATTTCGTATTCCTATTATTTTAACTAAATTTGCAGCATGTTAAAAATCACCCGGTTTATCCTTCTTGCCGTTATTTTAATAAGTATTACTACCGCTTGTAATCCTTATCAAAAAATGCTTAATAACCCTGATGTAGCGGCTAAATACAAAGCTGCAGAGGCTTACTATAATACCGGGGAATACAGAAGAGCTAACCGTTTATACGAACAGATTTTACCGTCCTATCGCGGGAAACCTCAAGCGCAACGTGTTATTTTCTTTTTTGCCAACTCTTATTTGCAAACAAAAGATTATTATCTAGCGGCCTATCAATTTGAAAGTTTTATCAAATCTTTTCCGAAGAGTGATAAATTACAAGAAGCATCGTTTTTAGCAGCAAAGTGTTATTATATGCTTTCTCCACGCTATAGCTTAGATCAAGCGAATACGAATGACGCTCTAGATAAATTGCAAATCTTTATCGATAATTTCCCTGATTCTGAATATCTCGCAGAAGCGAATACTTATGTGCAAGAGCTTCAAACAAAATTAGAAAAGAAAGATTTTGAGATTTCAAAGCAGTATCACACCATTCGCGATTATAAATCGGCCATCAACGCTTTTGATAATTTTATTTCTTCTTATCCTGGAACTCCTTTTAGAGAAGATGCTTTATACTACAAGTTTCTTTCTTCTTATGAGATAGCCACAAACAGTATTCTTTCAAAGAAACTTAGCCGTTTAAAAGAATTGAAAGATATTTATGAAACTTTAACGCGTTATTACCCAGAAACCCTTTTTCTAGAAGACTTAGATAAAAAGATGAATCGCGTCACAAAAGAAATAACGCTTTTAGAAAATAACAATACAGCAACAGCAAAATAATCATTATGACTAAGTACAGAGAATCTAAAGCTCCTGCATCCACTTCAACTTATGATAGAAATCAATTAGAAGGAGAGACAAAAAACATCTATGAGGCAATTTCGATTATTGCAAAGCGATCTAATCAGATCAATTTAGATATCAAAAAAGAATTGCACGAAAAGTTAGATGAGTTTGCAACCCATAATGATAGCCTTGAAGAGATCTTTGAAAACAAAGAGCAAATCGAAGTTTCAAAGTTCTATGAAAGCTTACCAAAACCTCACGCATTAGCGGTTGAAGAGTGGTTAAATGACCGCGTATATCACCGTAATACCGAGGAGTAAACGCAATGTCTATCCTCAGCGGAAAGAAAGTCCTTTTAGGGGTTACGGGTGGAATTGCCGCCTACAAAGCCCCTTTAATTGTTCGTTTGTTGATCAAACAAGGAGCTGAGGTCAAGGTAGTGATGACGCCATCTGCTACCGATTTTGTTACCCCTTTAACCTTATCGACCCTTTCTCAAAATCCTGTTGTATCCTCTTTTACGGCAGAGGGAGACGGCGATCACCCTAGTTGGAATAATCATGTTGAACTTGCCCTATGGGCAGATCTTATCTTGATTGCCCCTGCCACTTCAAATACCATTTCCTCAATGGTCAATGCCCGTTGTAATAATTTACTTCTGGCCTGTTATCTCTCTGCGCAATGCCCTGTATATATCGCTCCTGCAATGGATCTGGATATGTATGCACATCCTGCAAATCAAAAAAACATGGCTACCCTTGAGGGGTATGGACATGTTGTGTTAGCTGCACAAGAGGGGTTTCTAGCCAGTGGCCTTGAAGGAAAAGGGCGCATGATGGAACCCGAAGATATACTGCTGTCGATAGCGAGATCTTTAGAAGAAAAAGCTCCGTTTTATGGGAAAACAGTTTTAATCACTGCTGGTCCTACTTATGAGGCGATTGATCCCGTTCGCTTTATTGGGAATCACTCCTCTGGAAAAATGGGTTTTGCCCTGGCAGAAGAAGCCGCAAAGCAAGGCGCTAAAGTGATTCTAATTAGTGGACCCACTGCTTTAACCACCCACAATCCAGGGATAAAGTTAGTGCCTGTAGTTTCTGCTCAAGAGATGTTTACCGCGGTTTTTGAGCATTATGACAGCGTGGATATCGCCATTGCTGCTGCTGCAGTCGCAGATTTTACTCCGGCACATCCCGCCCAACAAAAAATTAAGAAAAACAACGGTCTCCCAGAGATAAACCTCAAGCCCACCGTGGATATTCTAGCCGAGATGGGGAAACAGAAAAAGCAGCAATTCCTTTTGGGCTTTGCCCTCGAAACCCAAAACGAGTTAGAGAATGCAAAGGCAAAATGCCAAAAGAAAAACGCCGATGCCATTGTACTTAATTCCCTTAATGATCAAGACGCAGGTTTTGGTGGAGATAAAAATAAAATTACCTTTATTCGAAAGAATGGCACGACCACTGCTTTTGACCTAAAAGCCAAAACAGAAGTAGCGGCGGATATTTTTGCCCAAATCACTGCTTCTCTATGAAAAAAATCTTCCTTTTATTGCTACTGATGGCAACGCCTTTGACGGCGCAAATTATTGACTGCCGTTTTGTGGTTAATGCAGACCTGGTTAATCAAACCAATCAGCAGGTGTTTGAAACCCTTGAGCAATCCCTGAACGAGTTCATCAATGCTAAGGCATGGACAGACGAAACAGTTGATACAAAAGAAAAGGTGCGTTGTAGTATGGTGCTTAATTTAACGGGCTTTAATGGCTTGAGTTTCGAAGGTACGCTGCAGGTGCAAGTAGAGCGCCCAGTTTTTCAAACAAATTATAATTCTCCGATTTTTAATTTCTTAGATAAGGATATTGTTTTCTCTTATCAAGAGTATCAACCGCTGTTCTATAATCCAGCTACCTATGAGTCAAACTTGATCTCATTGATTAGTTTTTATGTCTTTGTCGCCCTTGGGGTAGAGGCAGATTCTTTTGCTCTGAGAAGTGGAACGCCTTATTTTAAAGAAGCGCAGCAGATCCTTACTTTAGCACAGCAAAATGGGATTACTGGATGGAATCAACGCGACGGGAATAGAAACCGTTTTTGGTTAATTGATACCATGCTGTCAAATACTTTTCGTGAATACAGAACAGTTCAATACCATTATCACAGAGATGGGATGGACCTGATGAGCGAAAATCCTACCCAGGCTAAAAGAGCTATCGTAAAATCTTTAGAGCGTTTTAATGCCCTGTATAACAGACGTCCTAATGCCTTGCTGATTCAAACTTTTTTTGATGCTAAAGCAGATGAAATCGTCGATTTGTTTTCAGATGGACCTAAAGTCGAATTTGATCAAACCTTGACAACCCTAAATAAGATTGCGCCTTTCTTTGGGCCAAAATGGAAAAGGATTAAATACTGATTGTTTTCTTTGCCTTTGCGCGCACGTCCTACTATATTTGAATTAAAATAATCAAGGCCTTTTTGTGTTAACTGAATTAACCATCGCTAATTTTGCTCTTATTGACCATCTAGAGGTCAATTTCTCTAAGGGAATGACAAGCATTACCGGAGAAACTGGTGCAGGGAAGTCCATTCTTTTAGGAGGGCTCGCACTGGTGCTGGGAAAACGCGCCGATTTATCCACTTTAAAGGATAAATCGAAGAAGTGTTTTGTCGATGCGACATTTTCAATTAGTGCCTATGACTTAAAATCTTTCTTTGACTCGGTGGATTTAGATTATGAAGCCATTACGAGTATTAGAAGAGAAATTATCCCTTCTGGAAAATCAAGGGCTTTTATCAATGATACTCCAGTTACCCTCGATGTGTTACAGCAACTAGGGGAACGATTAATCGATGTTCATTCTCAGCATCAAACCCTTTCTTTAACCCAAGAAAGCTATCAGCTTGAAGTATTAGACGCCTTAGCTCAAAATGAAGCTACCCTTAACGCTTATCAAAAAGAAAGAGAAAACTATACTGCTTTAACCAAAGAGATTACTTCGCTTCAAAGCAAAAAATCTTCTTTAGAAGAGGAACGCGACTACAATCGTTACTTACTAGAAGAACTGCAAAAAGCTCCTATAGAAGAAGGAATTCTTGAAAAACTTGAAGAAGAAATTCAACAATTAAGCCATGTAGAAGAGATTGAATTGCAACTCTCTAAATCCCTGCAGATTATTGAAGAAGAACAAATCGGTAGTCAAGTTCAATTGACAGAAGTGCGCAACGCCATGCAAAAGGTTGCCGGGATAAGTGATCGCTATGAACAACTATCGCAACGATTAGAAAGCGTTTTGATTGAATTGAATGATGTCGCAGCAGATCTCAATCAAGCCTTAGAACAATTAGAAGCAAATCCGGCTCGCTTAGAAGAAATTAACGCCCAGTTCCAACAATTAAATGATTTGATGAAAAAGCACCAAGTGCAAACCATCAATGACTTAATGACAAAAAGAGCTGTTTTAGAAGAAAAAGACATACAAACGGCCTCCCTAGATGAGACAGTAGCTAATCTAATCGCAAAGCAAAGTGCCAGTAAGAAACAACTTGATCAATTAAGTGAACAGCTAAGTGCAAATCGAGTAGCTGTCGTTCCTAGTTTTGTCGATCAAATGACTAAAATTCTAGCACTATTAGGCATGCCAAATGCCAGATTTAAACTTGACCTTCACCCAGTAGAACAATACCTAGCGCATGGGAAAGAACAGCTCGAGTTAGCTTTTTCTGCTAATAAAGGCAGCGATTTTGGTTCCTTAAAAAAAGTCGCTTCTGGCGGAGAATTATCCCGAATTATGTTAGCGGTAAAAGCCATACTTTCTCAGTATAAAACGCTTCCCTCAATTATTTTTGACGAAATTGATACCGGAGTATCTGGAGAAGTCGCGCATAAAATCGCCGAAATCATGCATCATATGGGGCAATATATGCAAGTAATTACCATTACCCACCTACCACAGGTAGCTGCAAAAGGGTCCCATCATTTTAAGGTCTTTAAAGAGACCAAAGAAGGCAGTACCTTTACCCAGCTTAAAAAATTAGCCCCACAAGACCGTATCTCTGAAGTTGCACAAATGTTGTCTGGAGAGGCCCTAACAGAGGCAGCGCTGCAACACGCAAAAGAGTTATTGAATTAACGTATATTTACACTCGAAATTTAAACCATTATTGATATGTCCCACAACTTATTAAAAGGGAAAAAAGGAATTATTTTCGGCGCATTAGACAGCCAGTCAATCGCTTGGAAAACAGCAGAAAGTGTACACGCACAAGGTGGAGAAATTGTTTTGACAAATGCTCCAGTAGCCTTGAGAATGGGTACCATCAACGAATTAGGAGAAAAAGTTAATGCACCCGTCATCCCGGCAGATGCGACTTCCCTCGCTGATTTAGAACAGCTGGTTGATCAAGCCATGGAACACTTTGGCGGTAAAATTGACTTTGTCTTACACTCCATTGGGATGTCGGTCAATGTTCGAAAAGGAAAGCACTATACCGCTTTAAATCACGACTGGATGCAAAAAGGATGGGATGTTTCTGCCGTTTCTTTTCACAAATTAATGCAAACCCTCTATGCAAAAGACGCCATGAATGAGTGGGGAAGTATTGTCGCATTGACATATATCGCTGCACAAAGAACCTTTCCTAACTACAATGATATGGCCGATAACAAAGCTTATTTAGAGTCTATTGCACGTAGTTTTGGCTACTATATGGGGAAAGATAAAAGCGTACGGGTAAATACCATCTCTCAATCGCCAACATTAACTACCGCAGGACAAGGGGTAAAAGGATTAGACGGATTCTTAACCTATGCAGAGAAAACTTCTCCATTAGGAAACGCTACCGCTAGCGAATGCGCAGATTATACCGTGATGATGTTTTCTGACTTTACCAGAAAAGTGACCATGCAAAATTTATTTCACGATGGTGGATTCTCTAATACTGGAGTAAGCCAAGAAGTAATTGACGCCTTGCAATAAATCGAATTAACATGAAGAAAGAGCCTGCCTTGTTTACCTCTTTGCAAAGGGCATCGATGGATAAGGGCAGGTCTAAATTCTTTCTGTTTTTTCTTCTGTTTTCTTTTATCCTTTGGTTTATTGCAAAGTTTTCCAAAGAGTACACCGAGGTTATTTCCCTAGAGATGGCTTTCGAAAATGTTCCCCCAACGATTATCCCAATCGTAAAAAGTGCTCCTAAAATCGAGTTCACACTAAAAGCAACGGGATTCCAATTTTTGTATTACCAATTTTTAGACGATCGCCTAAAAATAAATGTTCAAGAAGCAAATTTTCAAGAGGGTAGAGCAACATTACCCATTGCTGCACAATACCAAAGCCTCAAAGAACAGTTATTAGGGGAGACAGAGATCATCAACTATTTCCCTGGGGTGATAGAATTTGATTACCAAGAACAATCTTCGCAAAAAGTTCCAGTGGTTGCACCAC
Organism: Candidatus Arcticimaribacter sp.; assembly: GCA_042096495.1. Classification (GTDB taxonomy): domain Bacteria; phylum Bacteroidota; class Bacteroidia; order Flavobacteriales; family Flavobacteriaceae; genus Arcticimaribacter. Next base: position 1,464 of record JBELLO010000006.1, on the reverse strand, counting down.
AATTTAAAATTGCATTAGGTTATTCTGTCATTTCAGTTGAATTTGAGCCAGATAGTGTTGATGTTGTTGGTCCTATGGCGCAAATCAAAGCAATGGATCAAATCCAGCCACTATTTGTTCCTCAAAATTCCATTAAAGAAAGTTTTGAAACATGGGTCGAGCTACCTGTGGAGAATCAATTAACCTCATTAAGCAGTCAAAAAGTTTTAATGAAAGTAGCGATCGACCGCTTTTCTGAAGCTAAATATCAATTGCCCATTAAAATGATCAATGCCCCTAAAGAAGGGGTGTTTAAATTTTTCCCTAGCAAAGTTTCCATCACTTTTTCTGCTCCATTAAATAGCTTGCGCAATATTACCCCAGCTGATTTTCAAATTGGCATTGACTACAATCAACTTTCAACAAATAATAAAAGCGTAAAACTTAAGGTTTATCAATCTCCAGAAGAGGTCGTAAACCTGCGGTTAGACCCTAAAGAAGTACAATTCTTAAAACGACAATAAGATGCCAAAAATTATCGGACTTACTGGAGGAATTGGAAGTGGGAAAACCCGTATCGTAAAGGTCTTTTCTGATATGGGCGTACCTTGTTATGTCGCAGATGATGCTGCAAAAAGATTAATGGGTCAGGATGCTTTGGTCATCCAGCAAATCAAAGATCTATTAGGAGAAAAAGCGTATGATACTGCCGGCTTAAACCGCGCTTATATCGGAGAAATTGTTTTTTCTGATCCACAAAAACTGCAAGCCCTCAACGCCATAGTACATCCTGCTGTCGCAAAAGATTTTTCACTTTGGCTTGCCTTGCAAAAAGCCCCTTATGTCATTAAAGAAGTCGCTATTTTGTTTGAAACTGGAGGCTATAAAGCAGTTGATCAAACCCTTTTAATCACAGCGCCAAAAGAGGTTAGGCTAGCGAGAGCCATGCAAAGGGACCAGGTGAATAAAGCCGCAATTCTCGCCAGAATGAACAACCAGTGGGAAGATGAACAACGCATCCCTTTAGCAGATCACATGATAAATAATATGGTCTGGGAAGATACCCTAAAAGAAATTGAGCGACTCCACCGCTATTTTCTTTCCTTATCATAGCATTAACAAAGCATTAGCATAATAAAACCCGAAATTTCATCACCTTTGTAAGGCTATATTGATTTAGATTAATGAGAAAATCGTATTTCTTAGCGTTAATGTCTTTTATGATCCTTTCTGTTGGAGGGATTATACTCATTCAATGGTACTTTATATACACTTCAATCGACAATAGAGAAGAAGAGTTTTCAATGGCGGTAAAAGCCTCTCTTAGTGCAGTAGCACAAGATATTCAAGAAAACGAATTATTGCACTATATCGAAACTTTTGAAAGCCTAACAGATACCATTGACCAACCCGACAGCTCCTTATTGGGAAATTTTATCTTTTATGATAGTGACGACGAATCGAATCTTTCTTCCCTCTTGACCT
>JBELLO010000005.1:7686-38611 GCA_042096495.1 Candidatus Arcticimaribacter sp. | reverse complement strand
TGTCTTTAGGGTAGCGGGTGGTGATCAATTCTGCTAGGGCCATGGCGACTTTTTTTGCTGGGGTAATGCGATCCTCGCCATAAAGAATCATACTATGGCTAATGTCGATCATCAAGACTGTACTCATCTGGGTTTTATAAAAACTGTCTTCTACGACCAGGTCGTCGTGTTGTAGGGTAAAGTCATTCCCCACCGATCGAATTTGAGCATTTTTAATACTCTGGGTCATATCGATTTTTTCTAAGGCATCGCCAAATTGATAGGCTTTAAATTCGCCTGTATTGTCCTCGCCTTGCCCTAATTTTTTGGTTTTATGATTCCCAGCATTGGATTTTCTAAGCTTCCCAAAGATTTGCTTTAATGCGTATTCTCGCAAAAGTTTTTCGGTCTTTGGGGTGAGGGCCATGCCATCTCCTTTTCCATCGCCCGTTCCTTTGGGTTGGATATAAGACTTCTGTAAAAGGTCCTCGACAAAATCATCAATGGTATAGTCTTCGTCGGTCAATTGATATTCGCGATCGAGTTCTCTTAACCAATCAATGGCTTCGTCAAAATCCCCAGAAGTATGGGTGATCAATTCTTTAAAAATCTCAAACAATCGCTCAAAGGGCGTCTGTTCCTTTGCACGGTATTTAGAAAACCGTATTCCAAGGGAAGTGATTTCATATTTCATAGCCCTTAAAAGTACGGTTTTTTTAAGAAATCATGCCGATTTAATTTAGGTTCATCACAAGTCGTCCAGTAACTGTTCTGCCCAATCTAGGGAAGCTGGGGAGGGCTCTAAAGCGATTATTGAGCACATTAATCCCGGCTAACTCAAAGCGCAAGGACTCACTTAATTTTAAGCCTAAGGTGATATCGACTAAGTTTTTTGCAGGAACATTACCTGGAAAAACAGCGCCCCCAGATTGGGTCACCTGCTTTGCAGAAATCACCGATACGGCCGCAGGAGCTTCTTGTAATTTTTCTGCTTTCCGCGAAGCGGAAACAATAATTTCATCAAAACGATTTGAAAAAGACAACTGATAACGTTGTGGTTGACTGTCTGCCACATTGAAATTAAGGTTGTCAAACCCCACAAAAGAAATTTCTAATTCTAACGGGAATGACCGTTCGGTGGTTAAATTAAACGCTCCGTCTACACCAGTGACAGTTCCTTCATTACTACCCTTGATGATAACGGTAGCGCCATATAAGGGCTGACCTTCGTCGTCGAGAACGGTTCCGTTTAAAGTGTTTTGTGCAAATGAAAAAATAGGGATAAAGACAAGCAAAAAGAGGGTGTTCCCCCAGCATAGGTTTTTCATGATTGATAAGATTAGGTTAGACAAATATGAAAAAAATAAATATCTAAACAAAAAATCATTGAAATAACCTATATTTGCATCACATTCTAAACACAACGATTGGGAGACTTAAGGTCTTCTTTTTTTTTAGATGAATTTTAAAGAAAAGGTAGAAGCACTCGTACAAGAAGCCTTGGTAGAAAATCCAAGCCTCTTTTTAATTGACCTCACTATAGGTGGGGATAATAGTATTCGCGTGCTCCTAGACGGCGATCAAGGCGTTACTTTAGAAGCTTGTATGCAAGTGAGTAGAAAAGTAGAACACAACCTTGATAGAGAAGAAACAGATTTCTCAATAGAAGTAAGTTCTTGCGGTGTAGGATCTTTATTGAGTATTCCCAGACAGTTTAAAAAGAATGTATCACGGAAACTAGAAGTGACCGATAGTGAAGACAAACAAGTGCAAGGCACTCTTGTCGAAGCAACCGACACTTCTTTTACTTTACAATGGAAAGCGCGTGAGCCAAAACCCATCGGTAAAGGAAAAGTAACTGTAACAAAAACAAGAGAATTTCAATACGGCCAATATAAAAGTGCCAAAGTAATCGTATCTATTTAAGTAATTAATTATGGAAAATATAGCATTAATTGATTCGTTTTCAGAGTTTAAAGATGAAAAACTCATTGACAGAGTTACCTTAATGGTCATTCTAGAAGAAGTATTTAGAAATACCCTAAAACGCAAGTTTGGGTCAGATGATAACTTCGATATTATCATTAACCCTGATAAAGGAGATTTAGAGATTTGGAGAAACCGTATCGTTGTGGCAAACGGCGAAGTAGAAGATCCCAATCAAGAAATAGAATTAAAAGAAGCACAGAAAATTGAGCCTGATTTTGAAGTAGGAGAAGATGTATCAGAAGAAGTGAAGCTAATCGATCTAGGGCGCCGTTCAATTTTGACCCTACGTCAAAACCTTGTGGCTAAAATCCACGAGCACGACTCGACAAATATCTTTAAGCAATTCAAAGAATTAGAAGGAGAATTATACACTGCCGAAGTTCACCATATTAGAAGTCGCGAAGTTATCTTACTAGACGACGAAGGCAATGAATTGATCTTACCAAAAGACCGCCAAATAGGATCAGACTTTTACCGTAAAGGAGATAATGTTCGCGGGATTATTGAAACAGTAGAATTACGCGGAAACAAACCTAGAATTATTTTTTCTAGGACTTCGCCAAAGTTTTTAGAGAAATTATTCGAACAAGAAATCCCAGAAGTATTCGATGGCTTGATCAACATTAAAAAAGCCGTACGTATTCCTGGAGACAAAGCAAAAGTTGCTGTAGATTCTTATGACGATCGTATCGATCCTGTAGGAGCCTGTGTCGGGATGAAAGGTTCGCGTATACACGGCATTGTTCGTGAATTAGGAAACGAAAATATTGATGTAATCAATTACACCAATAACCTGCAGCTATTTATTACACGCTCGCTTTCTCCAGCTAAAGTCAATTCCTTAAAGATTGACGAGGAGAACAAACGTGTACAAGTTTTCTTAAACCCAGAAGAGGTGTCAAAAGCCATCGGGCGTGGAGGAAATAACATTCGTCTAGCAGGACAATTAACAGGATTTGAAATCGACGTTTATCGTGAAGGAATGGAGGAAGATGTTGAATTGACAGAATTCTCTGACGAAATCGAAGGCTGGGTAATTGAAGAATTTAAGAAAGTAGGGTTAGATACCGCTAAAAGTGTACTTGAGCTTGATGTACAAGAGCTTATAAAACGTACCGATTTAGAGGATGAAACCATCGAAGAAGTCGTTAAAATATTGAAAGAAGAGTTCGAAGAATAGAGAAAGCGATAATTTTTCTATTTTTGATACCGCATAAAACTATCTATGTCAGACCAACCAACATTGCGCTTAAACAAAGTCTTACGTGAGCTTAACATCTCACTCGACCGAGCAGTTGAGCACCTTTCGCAGCATGGGCACGAAATCGAAGCCCGTCCTACCACTAAAATTTCAGAAGAAGTTTACAACATTCTTTTGGACGAATTTCAAACAGATAAGTCTAAAAGAGATGCTTCTGCAGAAATCAGTGAGGAAAAAAGAAAGGAAAAGGAAAACCTTCGTTTAGAGCAAGAAAAGCTCGAACAAGAAAAGCTAGAGCGTGAAAAAGCACAGCAAGAAGTGATTAAAGCACGTGCTGCGCTTAAAAAGCCAAAAGCGGTCGGAAAAATTGACCTAGAACCAAAAGCAAAAGCGGCTCCAGAGAAAGTAGTTGAAGAAAAAGCTGAGCCTGTCGCTGAACCAGCGGTAGAAGCTAAACCAGCTGCTAAAGAAGAAAAGCCAGCGCCAGTAGCAACTCCTAAAAAGGAAGAAGCAAAACCCGCTAAAGAAGAAGCAAAACCAGCTCCCGTTCAAGCCAAAGAAGAAAAGGCCGCCGTACCTGCTGTTAAAAAAGAAGAGTCTACGACAGTCTCAGAAGGAGAAGGAGAAAAAATCACCACCCAATACACCAAGTTATCTGGTCCCAAGAAAACAGGGCAAACCATTGACTTGAATCGCTTTAAACAGCAAGAAAAAAATGTTGAAGAAGCCCGTAAGAAAAAGCGTAAACGCATTAGCAAAGAAGCGCCAGGTGGTCAAAATAGAGGAGGAGCAAACAACAATAGAAAGCCAGGACAAAAGCAGCGCAATCGCCCTGCAGCGGTAGCTAAAGTTGAGCCCACAGAAGAAGAAGTACAAAAACAAATTAGAGAGACCCTTGAAAAACTTCAAGGGAAAACCAATAAATCTAAAGGAGCTAAATACCGTCGTGACAAACGTGTACAACACCGTCAAAAAACAGAAGAGGAATTAGCACAGCAAGAAGCAGAAAGCAAAGTACTTAAAGTAACCGAGTTTATTACAGTCGGTGAAATCGCAACTTTGATGGAAGTAGGTGGAACAGAAATTATTTCTGCCTGTATGAGTCTGGGAATCATGGTAACCATGAACCAACGTCTTGATGCTGAAACCTTAAGTATTGTTGCAGACGAATTTGGATTCAAAGTAGAATTTGTAAAAAGTGATCTTGAAGAAACTTTCGAAGAGGAAGAAGTCGAAGATGAAGCCTCTCTAATTGGTCGTGCCCCTATCGTTACCGTTATGGGACACGTTGATCACGGGAAAACTTCTCTTTTGGATTACATTCGTGAAGAAAATGTTATTGCAGGAGAATCTGGAGGAATCACCCAGCACATTGGAGCTTATTCTGTTTCCTTAAAAAGCGGTCAAAAGATTACCTTCTTAGATACACCAGGTCACGAGGCCTTTACTGCCATGCGTGCACGTGGTGCTCAAGTCACAGATATCGCCATTATTGTTATTGCAGCAGATGATAGCATCATGCCGCAAACTAAAGAAGCGATTAGTCACGCTCAAGCAGCAGGAGTACCGATCATCTTTGCCATTAACAAGGTGGATAAACAAACTGCTAATCCCGATAAAATTAAAGAAGGTCTTGCCGCCATGAATTTAATGGTTGAAGACTGGGGAGGAAAGATTCAATCTCAAGACATTTCTGCCTTAAAAGGGACAGGTGTTGACGAGCTACTTGAAAAAGTTCTTCTTGAAGCAGAATTATTAGAGCTTAAAGCGAACCCAGAGAGAAAATCTAAAGGAACTGTTGTTGAGGCTTATCTTGATAAAGGTCGTGGTTATGTCTCTACTATTCTTGTTCAAACAGGAACGCTTAAAATTGGAGATTACATCTTAGCGGGTAAACACAGCGGAAAAGTAAAAGCCATGTTTGACGAGCGTGGAAATGACATCACAGAAGCGCCACCATCTACGCCTATCTCTATTTTAGGACTAGACGGAGCACCGCAAGCAGGTGACAACTTTAATGTATTAGAAGACGAACGCGAGGCCAAACAAATCGCCGCTAAACGTACACAGTTATTACGTGAACAAAATGTTCGTACTCAACGCCATATTACCTTAGACGAGATTGGACGACGTATTGCCTTAGGAGACTTCCAAGAATTAAACATCATCTTGAAAGGGGATGTGGATGGATCTGTTGAAGCATTAACTGATTCCCTTCAGAAACTTTCTACAGAAGAAATTCAAGTGAATATCATTCACAAAGGCGTGGGTGCCATCACAGAATCTGACGTGCTTTTAGCCTCTGCTTCAGATGCCATTGTTTTAGGATTTAATGTTCGTCCTATGGGGAATGCCCGTGCAATCGCAGAAAAAGAAGAGATTGATATCCGTTCTTATTCCATTATCTATGACGCCATTAACGATGTTAAAGACGCCATGGAAGGAATGCTTTCTCCTGAAATGAAAGAAGAAGTAACCGGTACAGCAGAGATTCGCGAAACCTATAAGATTTCTAAAGTGGGGACCATTGCAGGTTGTATGGTAACTTCTGGTAAAATTTATCGCAACTGTGGGATTAGAATTATCCGCGAAGGAATTGTGGTTTACACCGGGGCTTTATCTTCTTTAAAACGATTTAAAGACGATGTTAAAGAAGTGGCAAAAGGCTATGACTGTGGTTTACAAATCAAGAACTACAACGACATCAAAATTGAGGATGTAATAGAATTCTTCCAAGAAGTAGCAGTTAAGAAAACCCTATAAATTATTAGGCTCTAGTAAGAAAGCAGAAGGGTAAACCTTTCTGATTTCTTCTAGCTTTTGATTAGCGATGTTAAGGTCTTTAAATCGGCCTACACGCACTTTGTAATTGGGTGTTTCAAAGCTTAATTCTGTCTCCCAACCACTAAAATTTGCCGTGAATTCATTTAGAATTCGTTCGGCTGCAGTATAGTTGCCATAGTATAATTGTATGGCGTAATATTGACTGTCAAAAATTGTTTTATTTACCTCTATTTTACGTTCAATGAGGGTTTTTACCTCTGCTGAGGTTTCAATTTTTGATTGTTTTTCTTGAGCACTTACTGTTGAACTTAAAACAATAAAAATTCCTGCTGTAATGGTCTTTAAAATACTACGCTGATTCATCTTACAAAGAAATGGAATTTCATCTTTAATTTAAATTCTTCAACAGAATTAACATATTATTTAGACTGATTATAAATTAACGAAATGCAAATAAGAACCTTTTCCCGAAAGCGGTCTATGTCTTACTTTTGTGGTGGATTTTAGCCCATCAATTTGATGATCTACATTAATATTTATTTATCGCATGAGGAAGAGTAGCCTTGGTGTTGTTGCAGGAGTAAAGAATTTGTTCACGGTGATAGCCATATCATTTGCCTTTACAGTTAATGCACAGGAAGCCGACCCAATCGCAGGAAAGAAATTGTTCAATGCAAATTGTGCAGCCTGTCACAAACTCAACAAGAAAGCAGTAGGTCCCGCCTTGAAAGGGGTTTCAGCGAAGTATGACAAAGAATGGTTGTACAGCTGGATCAAAAACAGTGCAGCCATGATCAAAGAGGGTGATGCACAAGCCGTAGCTATCTGGGAAGAGTATAACAAAACTGCTATGACAGCATTCCCACAGTTGTCTAACGCAGACATTGATAATATCATCGCTTATACGGATTACACTCCGCCAGCTCCAGCAGTACCAGCAGGTGCAGCAGTTGCTGCAGCGCCAGCGGGTGATTCTTTTTCAAATGATATTATTTTAGGCGCACTAGCGCTTGTGTTCGCTATTTTAGTTGTCATGTTGATCTTGGTCAACAGAACTTTACAGAAAATTGCCGCTGCACAAGGAATAGAATTAGCTCCTGTAGAAGAAAAACCAGCACGCCGTCCACTGTGGCAAGCCTTTGCGCAAAATCAATTCTTAGTACTACTTTCTGTAGTATTCTTGTTATTGTCGAGTGCTTACTTTGCTTATGGATATTTAATGCAGGTAGGAGTAGATCAAGGGTACATGCCAGTACAACCTATCCACTACTCTCACAAAATTCACGCTGGTGCAAACCAGATTGAGTGTAAGTACTGTCACTCTTCTGCTAGAGTGTCTAAGCATTCTGGAATTCCTTCCTTAAACGTTTGTATGAACTGCCACAAGAATATCGCAGAGTACAACGGTGAAGAAGATTTAGAAAATGGTTACACCAAAGAATTCTATACCAAAGAAATTAAGAAGTTGTATGCCGCTGTAGGTTGGGACGAAGAGAACCAGCAATACACTGGAAAAACAGAACCAGTAAAATGGGTGCGCATTCACAACCTACCTGATTTTGTTTACTTCAACCACGCACAACACGTACAAGTAGGTCAAATCGAATGTCAAACTTGTCACGGACCGGTAGAAGAAATGGAAATCATGTATCAGTACTCTCCTTTAACCATGGGATGGTGTATCAACTGTCACAGAGAAACAAATGTGAAAGTAAAAGACAACGAGTACTATACTAAAATACACGAGGCACTTTCGAAGAAATACGGAGTAGAAAAACTCACAGCCGCCCAAATGGGAGGTCTAGAGTGTGGTAAGTGTCACTATTAACAAGAGCTTAAACAGAAGAATGTCTTATGGCAGCAAATAAAACCTATTGGAAAAATGCAGAACAGCTTAAGGAGAATTCTCCTATGGTTGATCAGCTAGAGCAAAAAGAATTTGCCGATTATGTTCCAGTAAACGAATTTTTAGAGGATAAAGAAGCTTTAGAAGATAGTAGTACTTCACGTCGCGACTTTTTAAAGTATGTTGGATTTAGTACTGCTGCAGCTTCATTAGCAGCTTGTGAAGGTCCAGTGATCAAATCTGTACCTTATGTAGTGCAACCAGAGCAAATTCGTCCTGGTGTAGCTAACTACTACGCTACTGCAATTGCAGATGGATTTGATTATGGTAGCATCCTGATCAAGACCAGAGAAGGTCGTCCAATTAAAGTTGAAAACAATCCAGATGCTCCTGTTTTAGGTGGAGCAAATGCGCGTGTACATGCATCAGTTCTTTCTATGTATGATACTCAGCGTTTACAAGGACCTAAAGGGAATGGTGCAGATATTAGCTGGGAAGATTTACACCTTCAAGTAGGGGCAAAGCTCAACGCGCTTGCAGCTACAAACAAAGAAGTGGTTTTATTAACCCAAACCTTTGCAAGCCCCACTACAACAAAATTAATTGCTGACTTTACGGCAAAGTACCCTAACGTAAAACACGTTGCTTTTGACACCGTTGCTTATGCCGATGCTGTAGACGCTTTTGAAGAAGCTTATGGTGTTCGCGCATTAGCAGATTATGACTTTAGCAAAGCTGGAGCCATTGTATCTGTTGGCGCAGATTTCTTAGGAGACTGGCAAGGAGGAGGATTTGACTCAGGTTATTCTAAAACACGTGTTCCTTCAAAAGACCACGGGAAAGCCACAATGTCAAAACACTTCCAGTTTGAAGCAAACATGACCTTGAGTGGTGCAGCGGCAGATCACAGAGTGCCGGCTACCCCTTCAGCACAAAAAAATATTTTAGCGCACCTTTATGGTGCAATCACTGGAACTACAGTAAGTGGATCTTTAAGTCAAGCACATCAAGCAAAAGTTGATGCTGCTGTTGCGGCTTTAAAAGCTGCTGGAGAGAAAGCGGTTGTAGTAAGTGGAATTCAAGATAAGGGTGCTCAAGCCCTTGTTTTAGCCATCAACAATGCTTTAGGTAGTGTGGTGATGGACGCAAATAGTCCACGTTTAACCCGTCAAGAAAACGGGGGTGAAGTTAAGCCCGTTATCGATGCGGTTATTGCTGGAACCCTTGGGGGACTTATTACAGTAGGAATTAACCCTGTATATAGCTTACCAGAAGGCGAAGCTTTCGCCGAAGGCATGAAAAAACTTGACTTGTCTGTTGCTTTCAGTATGAAAGAAGACGAGACAGCTGCTGCGGCACAATATATCGCAGCAACGCCTCATTATTTAGAGTCTTGGGGAGATTATGAGTTTAAAGCAGGGCACTACGCTTTGGCGCAGCCTACCATTCGCCCATTATTTGATACTTTACAGTTTCAAGATGCGGTATTAAAATGGACCGGAAGCGAAGCAAGCTATTATGATACCATTAAGTCCAATTGGGCAGAAACTATTTTAGGAGAGACTTCTTGGAATACGGTATTGCACGATGGATATTTAAGTGTTGCAAACGCAACCCAAAATGAATACAATGCCACCGATCTTTCTGCTGCTGTAGCAAGCCTTGCTAGCGCACAAACAGAAGGACTAGAATTAGTGTTATACACTAAAACTGGAATGGGAGATGGTCAACAAGCCAACAACCCATGGTTGCAAGAATTTCCTGATCCAATCACCCGTGTTACTTGGGACAACTATTTAACCGTTGCTGCTGCAGATGCTGCTGCTTTAGGCTTAAAGAATGTCAATGTAGCTAACGGTGCCTTGAACGGAAGTTATGCCAAAGTAACAGTAGGGGAGAAAACCTTAACCCTTCCTGTAGTGATTCAACCTGGACAGGCAAAAGGATCTGTAGGTCTTGCCTTAGGGTATGGAGAACGTAAAGGTTTACAAGACGAAATGAACGTAGGGGTGAATGCCTACGCATTTTACAACAATGCCAATACCGTTCAAGCGGCTAGTGTTAGTTTAGCTGACGGTTTCCACGAGTTTGCTTGTACACAGTTACACAACACCTTAATGGGGCGTGGGGATATCGTAAAAGAAACTACCCTAGAGGTATTCAATACAAAAGATAAGTCTTACTGGAATGCAATTCCATTAGTGTCTAAAAACCACATGGAGCAAGAAGTTACCTCTCCAGAAGTGGATATGTGGCAAGCATTTGATCGCTCAATAGGGCATCACTTTAATTTGTCCATTGACCTTAATGCTTGTACAGGATGTGGGGCGTGTGTTATCGCATGTCACGCAGAAAACAATGTACCAGTAGTAGGGAAAGAAGAAGTACGTAAATCAAGAGATATGCACTGGTTGCGTATCGACCGTTACTACTCTTCAGACGAGACCTTTGAAGGGGATTTAGAAACAAAAGAAAACATTGCTGGTTTAGGAGATTCGTTGACCACTTTTGGACGTATGGAGCAAGCTTCAGAAAATCCACAGGTTACTTTCCAACCTGTAATGTGTCAGCATTGTAATCACGCACCTTGTGAAACTGTATGTCCAGTAGCGGCATCTTCTCACGGGCGTCAAGGACAAAACCACATGGCCTATAACCGTTGTGTAGGTACCCGTTACTGTGCAAACAACTGTCCTTATAAAGTAAGACGTTTCAACTGGTTCTTATATAACAAGAACGACGAGTTTGATTACCACATGAACAATGACCTTGGTCGTATGGTGTTAAACCCAGACGTTGTGGTACGTTCTAGAGGTGTAATGGAGAAATGTTCTATGTGTATTCAAAAAACACAAAAGACGATTCTCGATGCTAAATTAGACGGACGCGAGATTAAGGATGGTGAATTCCAAACGGCTTGTTCTGCTGCATGTAGCAACGGTGCAATGACCTTTGGCGACATCAATGACAAGGAAAGTAAGGTTTCCGAATTAAAAGAAAACGAACGTATGTATCACTTATTGGAGCATGTAGGGACAAAACCTAACGTGATGTACCAAACCAAAGTGAGAAACGTATAATATAACTAGATAAAGCAATCGCATATGGCCTCGCATTACGAAGCACCGATTCGAAAACCCTTAGTTACTGGAGATAAATCCTACCACGATGTTACCATCGATGTAGCTGCACCAGTAGAGGGAGTTGCCAACCGCCAGTGGTGGATAGTATTTGGCATCGCATTAACCGCTTTCCTTTGGGGAGTAGGATGTATCATTTATACCATTTCAACTGGAATTGGAACATGGGGACTCAACAAGACTGTTGGGTGGGCATGGGATATTACCAACTTTGTATGGTGGGTAGGGATTGGACACGCCGGAACCTTGATTTCTGCGGTACTCTTACTCTTCCGTCAAAAATGGCGTATGGCGATTAACCGTTCTGCAGAGGCGATGACCATCTTCTCTGTAATCCAGGCAGGTTTATTCCCTATTATTCACATGGGTCGTCCATGGTTAGCCTATTGGGTACTCCCTATACCAAATAGTTTTGGATCATTATGGGTGAACTTTAACTCTCCCTTATTATGGGATGTATTTGCGATCTCAACTTATCTATCTGTATCATTAGTTTTCTGGTGGACAGGTCTTTTACCTGATTTCGCGATGTTACGTGACCGCGCAGTGCGCCCTTTCCAAAAGAAAATCTATGCTTTATTAAGCTTTGGATGGTCTGGAAGAGCAAAAGACTGGCAGCGTTTTGAAGAAGTATCTTTGGTATTAGCAGGATTAGCAACACCTTTAGTACTTTCTGTACACACCATTGTATCGTTTGACTTTGCCACCTCGGTTATTCCTGGATGGCACACCACGATTTTCCCTCCTTACTTTGTAGCAGGAGCGATTTTCTCTGGATTTGCCATGGTAAACACCCTGTTGATTATCATGCGTAAAGTATCGCATTTAGAAGATTATATCACCGTACAACACATTGAATTGATGAACATCGTTATCATGATCACCGGTTCTATTGTTGGGGTAGCTTATATCACTGAGCTGTTTATCGCGTGGTACTCTGGAGTTGAATACGAACAATACGCCTTCTTAAACCGTGCAACCGGACCTTACTGGTGGGCTTACTGGGCGATGATGAGCTGTAATGTATTCTCTCCACAGTTTATGTGGTTTAAAAAATTGAGAACAAGTATCATGTTCTCCTTCATTATTTCGATTGTTGTAAACATTGGGATGTGGTTTGAGCGTTTCGTGATCATCGTTACCTCTTTACACCGTGATTATCTTCCATCTTCATGGACGATGTTCTCGCCAACTTTTGTTGACATTGGAATCTTTATTGGAACAATAGGCTTCTTCTTTGTTCTCTTCTTATTGTATGCAAGAACTTTTCCAGTGATTGCACAAGCAGAGGTGAAAACGATATTAAAATCTTCAGGAGAGAAGTACAAAAAATTAAGAGACGGAAATGAGTAATCAAGTAATTCACGCATTATACGATGACGATGACACGCTATTAGGCGCAGTCAAAGAAGTACGTGCTAAAAAGCACCACATCGAAGAAATATACACCCCTTTCCCAGTGCACGGTCTAGACAAAGCCATGGGCTTAGACGAGACCAGAATCGCGATTATGGCCTTTATTTATGGCTGTATTGGATTTGGTGTTGCTGTTGCCATGATCAACTTTATTATGATTGAAGATTGGCCACAAAACATTGGAGGAAAGCCTAGTTTTAGCTTCTTAGAAAACATGCCAGCCTTTGTACCGGTAATGTTTGAGATGACCGTTTTCTTTGCGGCTCACCTTATGGTAATCACCTTCTATTTACGCAGCCGTTTATGGCCGTTTAAAGAAGCAGAAAACCCTAATCCATTAACTACAGACGATATGTTTTTAATGGAAATTGAATTAAAAGACAACGAGAAGGAGTTAACCGCCTTATTGAAAGAAACGGGTGCTGTAGAAATTACAGTACCAGAAAACACGGAAGAATAATGAAGAAGTTAATCAGCCTTTCATTTAGTATCGTCGTGGCCTTAGGATTAGGGTCATGTCAAGATCCGTCTAAACCGAATTACCAATATTTCCCTAACATGTACGAATCGGTAGGCTATAAAACCTATGCAGATTCTGATGCTTTTGCCAATGGTATCGAAGCGCAAATCCCAGCAGATGGTTCAATTGCACGTGGATGGCAGCCTTATGAATATCTTGATACTAATGAAGGATATGAAGCGGCTAAAGCCGAACTGCAATCGCCTCTTGCACAAACAGAAGCACATTTAGCCGAAGGAAAAGAATTATATGGCCTCTACTGTGCCGTCTGTCACGGGAAAAAAGGAGATGGTCAAGGTATTTTAATGACCCGCGAAAAGTTTCTAGGGGTACCTAGTTATGCCGATCGTGAGATTACAGAAGGAAGTATTTACCACGTATTGATGTATGGTAAAAACGCGATGGGATCTCACGCAGGTCAAGTAAATGCAACAGAGCGCTGGCAAATTGCCCAGCATGTTATGGAATTAAGAAGCGCTTTGCTTAAATAATATTAGAAGGTCTATGTATACGTTTTCAAATAAACTCAGAAATTTAGCCTTTGCCTTTATGGCGATAGGATTGGCCGGATTGGTGTATGGTTTCCTTAGCGCTCCTAAAACAGTGGAAGATGCTAAAGCCATGGTCGCCACAGAACACCATGGAGGTGGTCATGGAGAAGAACATGCTGATGAGGCTCACGCCAAAGAAAGCACCCATGATACTCATCAAACAGAAGATCACGCCGCTGAAGCAGCTCACGGAGAAGAGCACGACGCTTCTCACGATGAACACCTTTTGCACCAGTTGCAAAACAAGCCATGGGCAGCCTTGTATGTAGCAGCGTTCTTTTTCTTTATGATCGCATTAGGAACCCTTGCATTCTATGCTATACAACGCGCAGCTCAAGCAGGATGGTCTCCTGTCCTTTACAGAGTAATGGAAGGAATCACCGCTTATTTATTACCCGGTGGAATTATTGTAATCGCTATTCTTGCTATGTCAGGATTCCATATGAATCACCTATTTATCTGGATGGATCCAGAAGTAGTGGCACACGATAAATTAATTGCAGGGAAAGTAGCTTTCTTAAATGTTCCTTTCTTTTTAGGAAGAGCAGTATTCTTCTTAGCAGGATGGACCGCATATCGTTTCATTTCGCGCAAGTTTTCTTTGGCACAAGACGATGCTTCTGACAATAGTAATCACGTAAAAAACTTCCGTTTATCGGCAGGATTTTTAGTGTTCTTTATCGTAACAGAATCAATCATGTCTTGGGACTGGATTATGTCAATTGACCCACACTGGTTTAGTACCCTCTTTGGATGGTATGTATTTGCCAGTATGTTTGTCTCTGGAATCACTGCCATTGCTTTAATCACAATTTATCTTAAGTCTAAAGGATTGTTAGAATTTGTAAATGATTCGCATATTCACGATTTAGGGAAATTTATGTTTGGGGTGAGTGTATTCTGGACTTATTTATGGTTCTCACAATTCATGTTAATTTGGTATTCAAATATCCCAGAAGAGGTGACGTATTTCATTACCCGTATCGAGGATTACAACATTACCTTCTTTGGCATGATTGCCATGAACTTCTTGTTCCCATTATTGATCTTAATGAATAGTGACTACAAAAGAACAAACTACTTCATTATCATGGCAGGAATTGTTATCATCTTAGGACACTATTTAGATGTCTTTAACATGATCATGCCATCTGCAGTGGGAGATCAATGGTTTATCGGTATTCCTGAGGTAGGAGGATTCTTATTCTTCTTAGGATTATTTATTTACATAGTATTTACAGCATTAACGAAAGCACCGCTTCTTGCAAAAGGAGATCCTTTTATGGGCGAGAGCGAGCGTTTTCATTATTAAAATATAATTAGAAAAGATAGATGACGGCTATATTGACACTTACGGTACTTGTTTTAATTGGAATTGCTATTTGGCAGATTTCAAAAATGTTTGAGTTATCGCAAACAGAAAGAAACACCACCCAGGTCGCTAACGACAAAGACAACGATACACAGGGGAAATTAATGTTTGCATTTTTAGCATTCATTTACATCCTTACTTTGTACTCTTTTTATGCTTGGGGAGATGTATTATTACCAGACGCAGCCTCTGAGCACGGAAGTGATTATGACAATCTAATGTGGATTTCTTTCGCATTGATTTTCTTTGTACAAACCATCACACAAGCATTATTGCATTACTTCTCTTATAAGTACCGCGGCGAAAAAGGGAAAAAGGCCCTTTTCTATGCAGATAACGACCGTTTAGAAGCGATCTGGACCATTATTCCAGTAATCACTTTAGCAGGACTTATCTTATACGGTCTATATACATGGACAAACATCATGACAGTTGAAGAGAACGACGAGGCTTTAGTCGTTGAGTTATATGCTCAACAGTTCAACTGGAAAGCGCGTTATGCTGGACAAGATGGCGTTTTAGGAGACGCGAATGTTCGCTTCTTACAAGATTTTGACGGGAAAAACCTTGTAGGGATCGACGCAACAGACCCTAATGGTTTAGACGATGTTGTTGTGCAAGAATTGCACTTACCTGTAGGACGTGAAGTGATCTTTAAAATGCGTTCACAAGATGTCTTACACTCGGCTTATATGCCTCACTTTAGAGCACAGATGAACTGTGTTCCTGGGATGATTACAGAGTTTGCTTTTACACCCATTACCACTACAGAGGAAATGCGTCAAAACCCTGATATGATTGCCAAAGTGAAAAAAATCAATAAAATTAGAGCAGAAAATAGCAAAGAATTAATCGCAAATGGGGAAGAAGCTCTAGAACCTTATATCTTTGATTATATTTTGCTATGTAATAAAATTTGTGGCGCCTCTCACTACAATATGCAGATGAAAATTGTAGTTGAATCGCCAGAAGAATATGAACAATGGATGGCCCAACAGCAAACTTTTGCTCAAGTCATTCAATAATTTTAAAAAAAGAAAAAGATATGTCAACAGCAGCGCACGTACACGAAGAGGATCACGGACATCATCACAAAGAAACATTCATGACGAAGTATATCTTCAGTCAGGATCATAAAATGATTGCAAAACAATACCTCATTACAGGATTGTTTATGGGAATCATTGGGATCGCAATGTCTTTGTTATTTAGAATTCAATTAGCATGGCCAGAGCAGTCTTTTGCCATCTTTGATGTATTATTAGGGAAATGGGCTCCAGAAGGAGTTATGGATCCTAATGTCTATTTAGCTTTGGTTACCATCCATGGTACCATCATGGTGTTTTTTGTCCTTACTGCAGGATTAAGTGGAACCTTTAGTAACCTTTTAATTCCATTACAGATTGGAGCACGAGATATGGCTTCTGGACTATTGAACATGATTTCATTTTGGTTATTTTTCTTATCCTCTATGATCATGATTGCTTCCCTTTTTGTTGAAGCAGGACCAGCTGCAGCAGGATGGACCATTTATCCGCCATTATCTGCATTACCACAGGCACAGCCTGGATCTGGTTTAGGAATGACGTTATGGTTGGTCTCTATGGCAATCTTTATTGCTTCCTCATTATTAGGTTCATTGAATTATATCGTTACCGTAATTAACTTACGTACAAAAGGAATGTCAATGTCTCGTTTACCATTAACGATTTGGGCCTTCTTTGTAACGGCAATCATCGGGGTAGTATCTTTCCCAGTTTTATTATCAGCGGCTTTATTGTTGATTATGGATAGAAGCTTTGGTACTTCTTTCTTCCTTTCAGATATCTTTATTCAAGGAGAAGTGTTACACTATCAAGGAGGATCTCCAGTATTATATGAGCACCTTTTCTGGTTCTTAGGTCACCCAGAGGTATACATTGTATTACTTCCAGCCTTAGGAATCACTTCTGAGATTATTGCCACTAATTCACGTAAACCAATCTTTGGTTACCGCGCGATGGTTGCTTCGATTTTGGCTATTGCCTTTTTATCGACTATCGTTTGGGGTCACCACATGTTTATCTCTGGAATGAATCCTTTCTTAGGGTCGGTATTTACCTTTACAACCTTATTAATTGCAATTCCATCTGCCGTAAAAGCGTTTAACTATATCACTACCTTATGGAAAGGGAACTTGCAGTTTAACCCTGCAATGTTGTTCTCTATTGGTTTAGTTTCCACTTTTATTTCGGGAGGTTTAACAGGGATTATTTTAGGAGACAGCACCTTAGATATCAATGTTCACGATACTTACTTTGTAGTAGCTCACTTCCACTTAGTAATGGGTATTTCTGCTCTATATGGCTTATTTGCAGGAGTGTATCACTGGTTCCCAAAAATGTTTGGTCGTATGATGAACAAGAACTTAGGCTATGTTCACTTCTGGGTAACAGCAGTCTGTGCTTATGGGGTATTCTTCCCGATGCACTTTATCGGAATGGCAGGTTTACCACGCCGTTACTATACAAACACCGCTTTCCCTTACTTTGACGATATCGCAGATATTAACGTTGTCATCTCATTATTTGCCTTTACGGCGGGAGCAGCACAGTTAGTGTTCCTATATAACTTTATCCACAGTATTTTCTATGGAAAAGCTGCAGAGCAAAATCCATGGAAATCGAATACTCTTGAATGGACTACCCCGGTAGAGCATATCCACGGTAACTGGCCAGGAGAAATCCCTGAGGTTCACCGCTGGGCATATGATTACTCAAAGCCAGGGCAAGAAGAGGATTGGGTTTCTCAAGTAGTTCCCTTAAAAGAAGGAGAAGAAGAATTACAACATTAATTCTTTTCTATAATAAACACGAAAGAGGCCTTTGGGCCTCTTTTTTTTGTAGCTTCTGCTATATTTGTAACAATGAACGAACATCTCGATCCCACCAATGAGCATTTATCGCCAGAAGAGCAAGACATCGATCGTGCCTTAAGGCCGCTTAGTTTTGACGACTTTGCCGGGCAAGATGCTATTTTAGAAAATCTAAAAATATTTGTCGCAGCAGCAAATCAAAGGGGTGAAGCCCTTGACCACACCTTATTCCACGGCCCTCCTGGACTGGGAAAAACAACCTTGGCACATATTTTAGCTAATGAGCTCAATGTGGGACTCAAAATGACCTCTGGCCCAGTACTGGATAAACCAGGAGATTTAGCAGGTCTTTTGACTAATTTAGAACCACGGGATATACTCTTTATAGACGAAATCCATCGACTTAGTCCTATCGTAGAAGAATACCTTTATTCTGCGATGGAAGACTATAAGATCGACATTATGATCGAATCTGGCCCTAATGCTAGAACCGTTCAAATTACCTTAAATCCATTTACCTTAGTAGGCGCAACTACCCGTTCAGGTTTATTAACCGCGCCGATGCGGGCACGTTTTGGCATCAGTAGTAGACTTCAATATTACTCAACAGAATTACTGTCGACCATTATTGAAAGAAGTTCAGCCATCTTAAATGTTCCGATTGATCAAGACGCCGCAATTGAGATTGCAGGAAGAAGTAGAGGAACTCCTCGTATCGCAAATGGATTACTTCGCCGTATAAGAGATTTTGCCCAGATAAAAGGGAATGGTAAGATCGATCTAGCCATTACTAAATATGGTCTTAACGCGCTTCAAGTAGATGCCCACGGTCTAGACGAAATGGACAATAAAATTCTCACCACCCTAATTGATAAATTTAAAGGTGGTCCAGTAGGGATTACTACCCTGGCAACAGCGGTTTCAGAAAACGGCGAAACCATTGAAGAGGTTTATGAGCCATTTTTGATCCAACAAGGGTTTATAGTGCGTACTCCTAGAGGAAGAGAAGTCACAGAACTAGCCTATAAACACCTAGGGCGGATCAAAGGAAATCAAGGAGGATTATTTTAACACCTTGATGCAATGAAAGACCAGCGGGCACATTATTCTCAATTGATTAAAAAAGAGGCTAAATCCCTAGGCTTTTTATCTTGTGGCATAGCCAAAGCGGGATTTCTAGCAGATGAAGCCCCAAAATTAGAACGGTGGCTACAAGAAGGGCGTCACGGAAAGATGCACTATATGGAAAATCACTTTGATAAGCGATTAGACCCCACGCTCTTAGTTCCCGGGGCAAAAAGTGTTGTCTCTCTATTGCTCAATTATCATACAGAAGAAAAGCAAGAAGATCCCAATGCGCCTAAAATTGCCTCTTATGCCTTTGGACAAGACTATCATCATGTCATAAAGGATAAATTAAAAACCTTATTAAGTCGTTTAAAAGAATCGATCGGTGACATAGAAGGTCGTGTCTTTGTCGATTCTGCCCCTGTGATGGATAAGGCCTGGGCGGCCAAAGCAGGTCTGGGATGGGTAGGAAAGAACACTAATCTAATTTCAAAGCAAGTGGGCTCATTTTTCTTTATTGCAGAAATGATCATTGACGTAGAACTAGCCTATGATCTCCCTGTGGCAGATCACTGCGGAAGCTGTACTGCCTGTATCGACGCTTGCCCTACAGAAGCCCTAATTGCGCCCTATCAAATCGATGGGAGTAAATGTATTTCTTATGCCACGATTGAATTAAAAGACGCTATTCCTAGTTCGTTTAAAGACAAAATGGATGGTTGGATGTTTGGCTGTGATGTCTGTCAAACAGTTTGCCCCTGGAATAGATTTGCTACACCACATCAAGAGGCTGCTTTTCAGCCAAAAGGGGAGCTACTCGAATTAACGGCAAAAGACTGGCAAGAACTAACCGAAGAAACATTTAAAAAGGTTTTTCAAAAAAGTGCGGTGAAACGAACTAAATACAATGGATTAAAACGCAATATTCGTTTCCTTGATCAATAAGAATTAGGTGGAGTCTCTAACAACTAGGCTTGTTTCAATTTCAACAATTTGGTGCTTTATCTCTTTTCCTTTTTTGAGTAATTGCAACTCTTTAAAAAACAGTTCAAAGGCTTTCTTCCCCATGGTTTCTCCGGGTTGGTTTACTGTACTTAAAGCAGGTGTAATTAAACCTGATATTTTCCAATTGCTAAAGCCCATCACAGCAATTTGCTCTGGGATGGAGATATTTTGTTCGTTAATGTACTTGATAGCGCCTATGGCGGGCATATCAGCTACAGCAAAGATGGCGTCAATTTCAGGTTGTTTATCGAGGATCTCTTTAGCATAGGCATACCCTTCATCGCTTGTGATATCCTGACAAGTAAACACCCATTCTTTTTTATAAGGAAGCTGGTGTTTTTCTAAGGCCTTGCGATAGCCTAAAAAGCGATCAATGGAATTTTGAGGCAGTAAGGGACCTCTCAAGTGGGCAATGTTTTTCTTCCCGCTTTTAATCAAATGTTCTACTGCCGTAAAGGCTGCATTTTGGTCATTAATGATCACACTCGAACAGTCACTTAGTTTAGAGTATTTGTCAAATAACACAAGGGGGATATTTTGTTTGGAGATATTGTCGATATGCTCTGTATCGTGCGTAGAATCTGCAATAGATAAAAGGATGCCATCAACATTTTGTTTCAATAATCGATCGACTTGTTTTTTCTCTAATTCATATGACTCTTCAGAACTAAGGATAATAACCATATAGCCTTCTTCCTCTGCTGCTTTCATAATCCCTTTTAAAACACTACTAAAAAAGTAATGATTTAGCCTAGGAATAATCACACCGATAATTTTAGACTCTTGGGTTCTTAAATAAGCGGCATAAGCATTGGGAGTAAAGTTGACCTCTTGTGCATAAGCTTTGACCTTTTCTTTTGTCTTAGCACTTACATCAGGGTAATCTTTAAGCGCTTTTGATACCGTCGTAATAGAGAGACCAAGGGCAGTCGCGATATCTTTAAGGGTCAAATTCCTCATATTCTAATTTTAAGTAAAAATAATAAAGAAAATTCACAATCGAAAACGATTTCGATTGCAAGTGTTAAAATTTTTAACATTTACTCACTATATATATGATTTGAAAATTTACTTTAGTAGAGTAGGATATACAATTAACTCAATTAATTTAAACAAACAAGAATGAAAACATTTCAATTCAAGGCATTTCTGTCTGCTTTCTTTTTACTAGTAAGCGTAGGAATGTATGCTCAATCAGTATCAGGTACTGTGTCGAGTGAAGATGGACCCCTACCAGGGGCTACTGTTGTTGTAAAGGGTACGACCAATGGTACCACAACAGACTTCGATGGAAACTTTACAATTGCGGCAGATGCTGACGCAGTTTTAGTTGTTTCTTTCGTTGGATTTACATCACAGGAAGTTGCTGTAGGTGGACAAGATCAAATCTCAGTTATGTTAGCTGCAGATAACGAATTAGAAGAAGTTGTTGTAACTGGTTACGGTTCACAGCGTTCTAAAGAAGTTACTTCTGCGGTTGTAAAGATCGATGAAGAAGAATTCAACAAAGGTACCATTAACGATGCATCTCAATTACTACAAGGTAAGGTTGCTGGTTTACAGGTATACAACAGAGGGGGTGACCCTAATGCCGCTGCGACAATTCGTTTACGTGGTATTTCTACGGTAGGTGCAAATGCACAACCTTTAGTTGTTGTTGATGGTGTGATTGGTGCATCGCTTGCAAATGTTGACCCTTCTGATATTGAATCGATCAACGTATTAAAAGATGGTTCTGCTGCTGCAATCTACGGTTCTCGTGGTTCTTCAGGTGTGATCTTAGTTACCACTAAATCTGGTAAAGAAGGTAAAGTTAGCCTTACGTACAACGGACAAGTAGGTATTTCTAATGCAATGAATACGGTTAACGTACTTAATGCAGAAGAATTTGTTGCTGCTGGTGGTACTGACTTAGGATCTAGCTCTAACTGGGTTGATGCAGTAACGCGTCAAGCTGTAAGTAGCATTCACAATATCTCTGCTGCTGGTGGAAATGGTAATACTTCTTACCGTGTTTCTGCTAACTTCCGTGATGTTGAAGGGATCTTAATTAGCTCTGACTTTAGCCAGTTCAACACGCGTATGAACTTCTCTACTAAAGCATTTAACGACAAGTTATCTTTAACTGTAAATACTGCATTTACACAGAGAAAGCAAAACAATGGTTCTTCTGAGTCTATGAAGTATGCTGTATTGTATAACCCAACTGCTCCTATTTACGCAGATGGTTATGATGGTGTATTTAACGGAGACCAATTCGGAGGTTTCTTCGAAACGTTAGGTTTATTTGATAGTTACAACCCTGTTTCTATTGCAAAACAGCAATTAAACCAGGGAGATAAGTCAGAATTAAACTACAGTGTTAATGCTGGGTATAAATTCAATGACAATCTTTCTGTTAACTTAAACGCAGCAAGTCAGGTGAGTAAATACTCTAACAAATTATACAACCCTACTACATTATACAGAGGTGGTAACGCTACTTCACCAATTCGTAAGGGTGCTGCTGAATTCTATGATCAAATTTATTCATTTAAATTATCAGAGATTTACGGTCGCTATGCAACTGATTTTGGATCGACTAACCTAGTATTAACTGCAGGTTATTCTTACCAACAGCAAAACTTTGAGGATCACTTCTTATCTCTAGGGGATTTCCCAAGTGAGAGCGCTGCAGGAATTGACTTCATCAATGCGATTGAATATTCTCAAGATTTATTAAATGCAGGTTTTATCGGTGCTAACTCTAACGCTAGCCCAGATGATAAAATCATTGCATTCTTTGGACGTGCTAACGTTACTATCGACGATGCGATCTTTATTAACGCATCACTTCGTCGTGAAGGTTCTACTAAGTTAGGGGCTGAAAACCAGTGGGGTATTTTCCCAGCTGCTGGTATTGGTGTTGACTTAGAAAAGTACTTAAACACTGGTGCAGACAAATTCAAAGTACGTGTTGGATACGGGGTTACAGGAGCTTTACCTGGTCCTAACGGTCTTTCACAACAAATTAGAGGATTTACCTATGACGGTGGTCAAGGTGGAGGATCTTCTTCTCCATCTCGTGATGCTAACCCAGACTTAAAATGGGAAGAAAAAGCCGAAACTAACTTAGGTATCGAGTACCGTAAAGGAGCTTTAGATATTACTTTAGATCTTTATACGCGTGATATCTCTGACTTTATCCTTGAGCGTGATGTTGATGTATCTGTTTATCCAACAGGACGTCGTTTTGAAAACGCTGGTAAGTTGAATACTCAAGGGGTTGAATTAGCCGTGAACTATCAAGTAAACGACAACTACAACACTGGAATCGTTCTTTCAACGTATAAAACTGTTCTTGACGAGTATGTATTAGATCAAGAAATGCGTGCTAACCTTGGTGCACCTGGACAAAATGCTACTGCAGTTGTTCGTGTAAAACAAGGAGAGGAAATCGGACAAATCTGGGGACCTGTATTTGAAGGTGTTGATGCTTCTGGCGCACCTATCTTAGCTAACCTTAATGGAGGAGAGCTAATTGTAGGACAAGATCAAGCATTAAACCCTGATGTTGACTTTGCTGAACTAGGAAATGGTATTCCAGACCTTGAATTAGGATGGACTAACCAAGTTACTTTTGGTGAGTGGACTGTTAATGCATTCTTCCGTGGAGCATTTGGACACAGCTTAGTAAACACTTTCCGTGCGTTCTATGAGCCAAGAATTTCTACACAGAGTTCTTACAACTATGTAACGACAGATCTAGCACCAGAAGGATTAACTTCTGCACGTTTTAGCTCGTTATATGTTGAAAAAGCAGATTTCTTTAAGTTAGACAACTTAACTGTTACACGTAACATTGATACGTCTAGCATTGCAGGAATCGATGGATTGCAAATTTCTTTAAATGCGCAAAACCCATTCGTTATTACAAATTATACTGGTCTTGATCCAGAGCCAGCTTTAGTTGATATAGGAGAAGATGGAAATGGTGCTGATGTACTTTCTCCAGGATTGGATCGTCGTAACAGCTATTTTGCTGCGCAATCTTTCACCTTAGGTGTAAACATTAAATTTTAATTAAAAAACAGAAGTAATTATGAAAAGTATTTTCAAAACTATGTTACTTGCCACAACTGCTTCAGCTGTACTCTTTTCATGTACAGATTTAGAAGAGGATTTGGTAGGAGATATTACAGAAGCAGTTTCTGTGACAGCGCCATCCCTTGGTGGGGATAGCGGAGGAGCAGGAGATGCTCTTGCAGGAGCCTATTCTCAATTACAGTGGTCAGGTACTGCGAACCACTTTAGCTACTTTAGTATTCAAGGTCTTCCTTCTGATGAAATGGCGATTGCTGCCAAAGGAGGTGACTGGTATGATGGTGGTGTATTAGTTGAAATGCACGAGCACAACTATACCCCAACAAACGGTATTATCGGAAACACATGGGGTGGTCAGTATGGTGCAATTGGTGCTATCAATGATGCCATTGCTAACTTAGGGCTTAGTCCTCAAGAGACCAATCAGATGCGTGCTTTACGCGCGTATTTCTACTGGAGAATGTTAGATCTTTACGGTGGTGTAAAGATTGTTACAGAACCAGGACAAGAAGTTGCTCAATCAACAAGACAAGAAGTGTATAACTTCGTTGAGAGTGAATTATTAGCTGCTTTAGGAACCACTGAAATTTCTGCTAACACAGTATTTCAAGATACAGGTCTTCAAGAAAGCTTTGGTACTACTTACCGTATCAACCGCTATGGAGCACTTGGGATTCTAGCTAAATTATACCTAAACCACGATGTGTACAATGGTACTGCTGCTGCTGACGCTGCAACCTTTACTAAAGCGGCTCAAGCGGCTAAAATCATCATGGATAGCGGTAGATATTCACTTTGTGAAACTGCAGATTGTAGTGTAACAAACTTAGGACGTCGTCCTTCTGTTTCTTCTGATCCAGCTACATTAGATGGATACGCTGCAGTATTCGCTGCAAACAACGATCAAAACCGTGAGCACATCTTTGCTGTTGGTTTTGATGAGGCTACAGCTGGAGGAATGAACTTTGCAAAAATGACATTGCACTATTCTTCGCAGTTAACGTGGAACTTTGAGGCTCAGCCTTGGAATGGTTATGCTGCTTTAGAAGAGTTCTATAACTCTTATGACAGCAATGATTTACGTAAAGCAAATAACTTTATTGTTGGACCACAGTTAGACTACGGTGGAAACGCATTAAATGACTTTGCTTCTGATGATGGTGAAATTCAACTTGACTACACTCCGGCGATTAACGAGTTACAACCTAACTCACTTCGTCAAGCTGGAGCTCGTCTAGGGAAATTTAGCTTTAAGCAATTTGGTCGTCCTGATCAAAGTAATGACTTCCCAATTGTACGTTATGGAGATGTAATCTTAATGTATGCTGAAGCTACGGCTCGTGCTGCTGGAGATTGGAATAACGCTACTACTCGTGGGGTTGTTGAACAAATTCGCTCACGTGCTGGTTTATCTTCTACTCCTGCAGTAACTGCAGACTTTTTCTTAGCTGAAAGAGGTCGTGAGATGTTCCAAGAGTCTTCTCGTCGTACAGACTTGATTCGTTTTGGTAAGTATGGAGAAGCATGGTGGAACAAGCCTGCATCTGCTGCACACAAAACTTTAATGCCAATTCCATTTGATGCGGTATCAAACAACGGATTTACTCAAAATGATGGGTACTAAAATCTGCTGTCCTATTTTATAAATAGGATATGATAACTTAAAAGGCTGTTTGTTTTCAAACAGCCTTTTTTTATATTGCTCTAATGAATAAAATAGCTCCTTATTTTTTACTGTTCATTTTTTGTATTGCATGCCAAAGCGAGAAAGGCAAAAGGTTTGTGCGCACTAATGTTAACGCAACAGGTATAGCATTTGAAAACACCCTTACTTATACCGAAGAATTTAACCCTTATACCTATCGTAATTTTTATAATGGTGCAGGTGTAGCACTAGGCGACATCAATAATGATGGCTTGCTAGATATTTATTTTACAGGAAATATTGTCGATAATAAGTTATTCCTTAACAAGGGAAATTGGCAATTTGAAGACATTACAGAAAGCGCTGGAGTAGCTTGTAAAGGCGTTTGGTCTACTGGTGCAACCTTTGTAGATATTAACGCAGATGGATACTTAGATCTCTATGTGTGTAAATCTGGAAAGCCAGGGGGAGCGCGCCGCCACAATGAACTGTTTATTAATCAGGGGGACAATACCTTTGTAGAGAAAGCCAAAGAATACGGATTAGCTGTAGAAGGGCTATCTGTTCATGCCGCTTTTTTAGACTATGATAAAGATGGCGATCTAGATTGCTATGTACTCAATAATTCAATCCGCTCTGTAGGAGGCTATGATTTAATCAAAGGACAAAGAGAAATTCCAGACCCCAATGACAATGGGAACAAGTTTTTTGAAAATCAAAATGGAAAGTTTGTAGATGTAACCACAAAAGTGGGGATGTTTACCAGCGCCATAGGTTTTGGTCTTGGAATTACCGTCAGCGATTTTAATAAAGACGATTGGCCAGATCTATTTATCTCGAATGATTTTTTTGAAAAAGATTATCTCTATATCAATCAAAAAGGGAGTGGGTTTATAGAAGCTTCAGACAATTATTTTGGGAGTCTTTCTATGGGTTCAATGGGTGCAGATGCTGCAGATTTAGACAACGATCTCCAGCCTGATTTATTAGTCACTGAAATGCTGCCCAAAACAGTAGATCGTAAAAAAACCAAAGCAAAATATGACTCCTGGGATAAATATACTTTGATGCAACGCAACGGTTATGCGAATCAAATGCCACGAAATGTATTGCAACGCAATATTGAAGGAAAAGGCTTTTTTGAAGTCGGCAGGAAAAGCGGTGTTGCCGCTACAGAATGGAGCTGGGCTTCCCTATTATTTGATATGGATAATGATGGTCTAAGAGACATTTTTATCGCTAACGGGATTAATAAAGACCTATTAGATAGAGACTATCTTGCTTATATGGCAAATGAGGAACAGGTAAGAATGCTCATGCGTCAAAAGCAAGAAGTAATCAAAAAGTTGATTGATATTATGCCTTCACAAGCTGTTCCAAATGTCGCGTATAAAAATGAAGGAGACTTTAACTTTAGTGATAAGACAGAAGAATGGGGCCTAGATCTCCCCAGTTTTAGTAATGGTAACGCTTATGGAGATTTAGACAATGATGGGGATTTAGATCTAGTCGTCAACAATGTCAATATGCCTGCTTTTGTTTATAAAAACACGACTGATACCTTAGTGAATAGAAGTCTTCAGCTTGCTTTAAAAGCATCCGGAAATAACACAAAAGCGGTTGGGGCAAAAGTGACGATTTTTGCTGGACAAGAAAAGATGGTAAGTGAATTGTATCCCTCTCGAGGCTTTCAATCTACCGTTCCTCATCGTATGCATTTTGGACTTGGAAATATGCAGCAAGTTGACTCGATAATGATCCTTTGGCCAGATGGGAAGCAAACACAACAGTTCAAGCTTTCGACTAATCAATTGATCCAAATTGAACAAAAAAACAGCCTAGCAGTTCTTGATAAGAAGTTAACGGTCTTAAAAGAGCAGCCCTCTCCCTTTCAATATACGCACCAAGAAAATAATTTTATAGAATTTAATAGAGAGCGTTTATTGACGCAAATGAATCACAATGAGGGTCCTGCTTTAGCCGTCGCCGATATCAATAATGACGGGATTGATGATGTTTTTATCGGTGGAGGAAAAGGGCAAATAGCTCAATTGTTTTTGAGTGAGGCAAATGGTGATTATCAATCAATCGTCACTCCATTTGAAAACGATAGGGGGAGTGAAGACACAAATGCTATCTGGATAGATATTGATCAAGATCAAGATTTAGATTTAGTGGTTGCTAGTGGCGGGAGAGCCTTTTCTGTCTATTCGCAAGATTTAAATGATAGAATTTATGAAAATAAAGGGAATGGAGAATTGCAAAAAATGGATGCTCCGTGGAATAATGACAGGAAGTTTTCTTCAAAAGCCTTAGCCGCTGCAGATGTTAATCGAGATGGGAAAATAGATCTCTTTGTGGGGGAGCGATATAGCACTTTTACCTATGGTATTCCAACAGACGGATTTTTAATGCTCAATCAAGGGGATGGAAAATTTAATCAGCAAACCCAAAAAAGCCTAGAGAAGATAGGAATGATTACAGATGCTGCTTTCACCGATCTTAATGCAGATGGCTGGCCAGACCTTGTTCTTGTAGGAGAATGGATGCCCATTACTGTTTTGATCAATCAAAATGGAAATTTCATTAATAAGACAAAGGAATATGGTTTAGATAAAACTGTAGGCCTGTGGAATGTTCTACAACTAGAGGATTTGAATAATGATGGTCAAATGGATCTGATCGCGGGAAATCACGGCACCAATACCTTTTTGGAGCCTAATATGAAAATGTTCATCAACGATTTTGATAAAAATGGCAGTCTAGAACAAATACTCTGTGTTAATCGAGATCAAAAATATTTCCCAGTAATTGACAAAGATGAATTAATCACTCAGCTACCCAGTCTAAAAAAGAAAATAGTGTACTATGCTGATTATGCAAAAAAAGACATTGCACAAATTCTGGACCCTATTCAAGTAAAAGCTGCCTATAGCGTAAGTCTTAATACCCTAAAAACACAAGCGTTTATTAGACAAGAAGAGGAATTTGAATCCCTTGATTTACCCGAAGAAATTCAATATGCTCCCGTCTATGCAATAAGCCCAATCAGCATAGATAAAAACGGACAAAAGTCCTTATATTTGGGAGGAAACCAATACTTAGTAAAACCCCAATTTGGTCGCTATGATGCTTCAAAAGCATGGCGTCTTTCTTTTGCATACAATGCAGGGGAGTATAAATTTAACCCGCCTATTTCCTTGGGGATAGAGGGTCAAGTTAGGGCGGTTTTACCGATTAAAATTAATAATAAGAACACTTATATATTTGCTATAAATGATGATGAAGTCAGGTTTTATCAGTGGGATTAAAAGAATTGCACTTTTTCTTTTAATAAGTACCTCAATTGCGTGTAATCAATCTCAATACGACAAAGTAGTTAAAAGAGAACTCGCAACAGGGAAAGAATACAACGAAATGATGTTTGACATGAATATAGGATTGTCAAAGAAAGAGTTTTATGGAAAATGCTGGCAATTAAATAAAGAGAAACTGGTTTCTCAAGGCCCCAGTAACCAATATGTACGTCATGTACTTGATAGTATTTCACCTGTTTACAATCCTTCAAGTACAATGGAAATGCTCTTTTTTGGTTTGTTTGATGATCAAGATCTTATGCGTGGTATGCGTTTTCGTTTTTCATACACCGCTTGGGCCCCTTGGAACAAAGCACTGCAACCAGATCAATTGCAAGAAGAAGTTAAAGTGATGATGAAAACACTCTATCCAGGGAATGATTTCTTCAATCTAGAAAAAAAGATCAACGATCAACCTATCGCAGTTAAGATAGATGGCAATAGACTGATTACAGTTTATGTTTTTGACAATCGATTTGTTCAAGCTTATATAGAGGATTTAAATGCAAAATACGATGGCTAAAAACAGCTTTAAAGAAATAAAATTAGTTCTCCTTAGTGCACTTTTAATTTCTTGCCAAAGCAAGCAAGAAACCTTATTCGAATTGCTCGATAATGAACAAATTGGAATGAGCTTTTCAAATGATTTAAGCTTCTCAAATGATTTCAATGTCTACAAGTATAGAAACTACTACAACGGTGGTGGTGTTTCAATAGGGGATATCAATAACGATGGTTTAGCAGATGTGTACTTAACCGCTAACCAGTTGCCTAACAGGTTATTTCTCAATCAAGGAGACTTTTCCTTTAAAGACATTACCGCAACTGCTGGAGTAGCCGGTGAAAAAGCATGGTCAACAGGCGTTACCATGGTTGACATTAATGCAGACGGTTTGATGGATATCTATGTTTGTAATTCTGGAGATGTAAAAGGCGATAACAAACAAAGTGAACTCTTCATCAATAATGGAGACCTCACTTTTACAGAAAAAGCAGCAGAGTACGGTTTAGCCGATCCCGGATATTCTACCCACGCGACCTTTTTTGACTACGATAAAGATGGAGATTTAGATGCCTATTTACTCAACAACTCCTATCAAGCAATCGGTAGTTTTGATTTAAGACGAAATGAACGCCCAAAGCGTGACGAGCTAGGGGGGGATAAATTGATGGAAAACCAAAATGGGGTTTTTGTCGATGTAAGTGAAAAAGCAGGAATTTACGGAAGTGTAATTGGTTTTGGACTTGGGGTTAGTGTTGGTGATGTCAATAACGATGGATGGGAAGATATTTTCGTTTCTAATGATTTTTTTGAAAGAGATTACCTCTACCTCAATCAACAAGATGGTACTTTTAAAGAAACCCTTACCGATCAAATGCGTTCGATTAGTGGTGCTTCTATGGGCGCAGATATGGCTGATCTAAACAACGATGGGTACAATGATATTTTTGTGACAGAAATGTTACCCTCTGATTATCAGCGTTTAAAAACAGTTACCACTTTTGAAGACTGGAACAAGTACCAATACAATGTAAAAAATGGCTACCACCATCAATTCACAAGAAATATGCTTCATTTAAACAATGGAGACGATTCTTTTAGTGAAATAGGACGCTGGGCTGGCATTGAAGCTTCTGATTGGAGTTGGGGAGCCCTGTTTTTTGATATGGATAACGATGGTTATAAAGACCTTTTTATTGCAAATGGAATCTATCAAGATTTAACCGATCAAGACTATTTGCAGTATGTTGCGAGTGAAGAGGTGATCAAATCAATTGTCTCAAATAATCAAGTAGACTATGCTCGTTTGATCGATATTATTCCTTCTAATAAAGTCCCTAATCACGCTTATAAAAACACAGGGGAGTTAGGCTTTGAAAATTTTGATATCTCTGGACTCGATCTACCTAGTTTCTCAAACGGATCAGCTTATGGCGATTTAGACAACGATGGCGATTTAGATCTAATTGTGAATAATGTAAATATGCCGCTTTTTGTGTTTAAGAACAATGCAGATAAAAATGGTAATAACTACCTTAAAGTGTCCTTAACAGGACCCGAAACAAATCCTAATGCTATCGGAGCAAAGATAAAAGTAACCACTTCGTTTGGAGA
>JBELLO010000005.1:0-7586 GCA_042096495.1 Candidatus Arcticimaribacter sp. | reverse complement strand
AAACAAATCCTAATGCTATCGGAGCAAAGATAAAAGTAACCACTTCGTTTGGAGAATTGTTTCAAGAAGTACAACCGGTACGTGGATTTCAATCCAGTATGGAAGTTATTTCTACCATTGGAATTGGAAAAGATAGTGTAGTCAATGTGTTGGTGCAATGGCCCTCTGGAAAATCAACACAATTAGACGCTGTAGCCCCTAATCAATTGATTAGTCTTAATGTTCAAGATGCGGTTAAAACAAATCAACTTGATGCATCAAAAACACAATTGTTTACCAAGGCTGAAACACCAAACGCAACACATATCGAAAACAACTTTGTTGATTTTCATAGAGAGCGACTAAATTATCATATGTTAAGCACCCAAGGACCAAAAATCTCTTTCGCAGATTTTAATCAAGATGGTGAAAATGAAATGTTATTCCCGGGGGCAAAAGGATACCCTACGCAAATTCTTGTAAAGACGAATCAAGGCTGGGTTGCTGATCAGCGCAATCAAACGCTCTTTGAAAAAATAAGAGATGTTGAACATACAAATTCGGCTATTTTTGATGTTGATCAAGATGGAGATCTAGATATCATTATGATTTCTGGTAGTGTGGAGACGTCTATCTATGCTACTTCTTTACTGGATCATGTGTTGATTAATCAAGGCGATGGTGTATTTACCCTTAGCGATCAATATTTACCCAATAACAACGCAAAAATTAACACCCAGGCAGTCGCTCAAGCTGATGTTGATAATGATGGAGACATCGATTTATTTATCGGGGAGCGATCAAAGGTAGGCGGTTATGGTTTACCGGGTTCAGGTTTTCTTTTATTGAATGATGGTGAAGGTAATTTTACAGATCAAACAGCAACAGCTGCTCCAGCGCTTCAAAACATCGGGATGATTACCGCTGCAGTTTTTTATGATTTTGACGAGGACAACGATCAAGACATTGTCCTTACTGGGGAATATATGGGGCTTCATTTCTTTGAAAACAATGCAGGTAATTTTAGCCCATTAGAACATCCTTTAACCCAAATGAAAGGATGGTGGAACACCATCCATTTGGTTGACTTTGATCAAGACGGTAAGAAAGATTTAATTGTTGGGAACCACGGAACAAATAGCCGATTTAAAACCAGTAAAGAAGCGCCCATTAAGTTGTATTTTAACGATTTTGACAGCAATGGCTCTGGAGAAGGAATACTGGTTTCAACTCAAAATGATGGAAAAGAATACCCTTTTGCTTTGCGCCACAATTTGATTGATCAAATGAAGAGTCTCAAAAAGAAGTTTCCCAATTTTGACTCTTTTAAAAATGCAGATATCACGCAGATATTTGACGCCAATGCTTTAAATCAAGCCTTAGTGCTCGAAGTAAATGAGTTTAAAACCATGGCGTTTAAAAACACTGGGAATTTTACTTTTGAAGCCATTGAATTGCCAAAGCAAGTTCAATTTAGTCCAGTTTATGCGGTTAATCACGGGGATTTTGATGCAGATGGAGATATAGATTTACTTTTTGGAGGAAACCTTTATCGCACTAAGCCAGAAGTAGGAAGCTATGATGCGAGTTATGGAGTCTTTTTAGAAAATACACCACAAGGCTTCCTGTTTCACCCCGGTGGAAAAGGCTTTAGTGTAAAAGGAGAAATTAGATCAATAGAAATTAACGATAACACCATATGGGTGGGGCGAAATAATGACACCATTAGCGCCTTTAGATTTTAGCCGAAATGAAGAAATATGTACTGTTATCGCTTGTTGTAAGCGTATTGATAAGCTGTCAATCAAGTCAAGAAAAAATTGACCCTGCCATTCCATTTGAAGAGCTAAATTCAGAACAAACTGGGATTGATTTTGCCAACCAACTTACCTATAAACCCTATATGAATATCATCGAGTATCTCTACTACTACAATGGTGGAGGGGTCGCAGTGGGGGATATCAATAACGACGGACTAGAGGATCTCTATTTCTCTGCAAATCAATTGCCAGATCGTTTGTATTTGAATTTAGGGAATATGAAGTTTGTCGATATTTCTAAGCAAGCAGGCTTGAGTCCATTGCCCACTTGGTCAAATGGGGTCTCTATGGAAGATATCAATAACGATGGCTACTTAGATATTTATGTAAGTAAGGTTCCATTAAAAGGGCTTTTTCAAAACAAACAGCAAACCAATCTATTGTACCTCAATAACGGGGATGAAACCTTTACAGAAGTTGCAGCAGATTATGGTGTGGATTTTAGCGGCTTTTCAACGCAAGCCGCTTTTCTAGATTATGATCAAGATGGCGATTTAGACATGTATCTTCTCAACCACGCAGTGCATTCGGTGCGCAGTTATGGAACGACAAAAAAGCGCAGCGAGAAAGATTCAATCTCTGGAGATCGCTTTTATAAAAATCTCTTAGTCGAAGGTGAAAATAGGTTTGAAGATGTCACGGATCAAGTAGGGATTTACAATAGTCCCTTAGGCTATGGCCTTGCCATTACAACCACCGATATTAATAACGATGGTTGGATGGATCTTTATATCGGGAATGATTTTCACGAAAATGATTACCTCTATATCAATAATCAAGATGGAACCTTTAAAGAATCCTTTACCCAGTACTTCAAGCATAGTACTCGCTTTACAATGGGGGTTGATGTTGCCGATTTAAACAACGATGGTGAATTGGATATTTTTGCGACAGATATGATGCCCTTTGATGCTTCAATCGCGCTTAAATCTGGTGGAGAAGACGCAAATAAAGTCACAAAAATCAAAGCCGACTTTGGTTTTGAACCTCAATATTCTAGGAACCACCTTTTTTTAAAGAAACCTTATGGTGACTTTGCAGAGGTGGCTGTGTTTTCACAAACCCACGCTACCGATTGGAGTTGGTCCATCTTGATGCAAGATTTTGACAATGATGGTAATAACGACCTTTATGTGTCAAATGGGATTGTAAAAAGACCCAATGACCTAGACTATATCAATTATCTCAGTAACAGTAATTATGGCAATTTTATAGCCACAAAGCAAAACGAGATGAAAGAGGAATTGATCAATCAAATGCCCACCCTCGAAATTCCTAATTTGTTGTTTAAAAATGAAGGAAACCTAAAATTTAGCTCTCTAGAAAAAGCTAAGGTGAGTAAACCTTCTTATACAAATGGATCTGCTTATAGTGATTTAGACAATGACGGCGATTTAGATTTAGTGCTAAACAATCTCAATGCAACAGCAAGTATCTTAGAAAATAAAAGCACAGATTCCTTAAAAAGTTTATCGGTGCAATTAAAAGCTGCAGTTACTACTGGGGCAAGGGTAAAGTTGTATCAAAATGGTCAATTCCAGGTCAAAGAAGCTGTTTCTACCCGCGGTTTTCAGTCGGCGTCTACAAAGCGAATTCATTTTGGTCTAGGGAGCCAATCAGCAGATTCTATACAAGTCAGATGGCCTAATAATACGGTGCAAACTGTAGTTGGATCATTTTCTTCACAAGTGAGTATAGCGCAATCTGCCGCTGTGATTAAAGGCGAAGTTCCAAAAAAACAATTAGACTATAATTTAAGTGTTTTGCCCTTTAAACACGAAGAAGATATCTATCTCGATTATGAACGAGAACAATTAATTCCCGAAAAACTCTCTGCCGAAGGTCCTTCAAGTTTAACAGAAGATTTTAACGGCGATGGAATCCTTGATCTTTATATAGGAGGAGCACGTTATCGCGATGCAAAAGTGTATCTAGGGAACAAACAAGGCGGTTTTGATCTAGTGAGCATTAAGGACTTTAGGATCGATCAAAAATATGAAGACGTTGATGCCACGGCAGTCGATATTGACAACGATGGGGATTTAGATCTTTATGTGGTTAGCGGTGGAAATGATTTTATGCAACAAGACGACTACTTGATGGATAGAATTTATCTCAATGATGGGAATGGTGTTTTCTATCGTATGAAAGTCTTTTTACCCCAAACCAATGGAAGCAGTGTTGCCGCACACGATTTTAATCAAGATGGCTATATAGACTTTTTTGTAGGGGCAAGATCTATTCCTGGAGGATATGGACTAAGCCCAGTGAGCTTTATTATAAAAAACAATGGAGACGGAACCATGGAACCTTTCTGGCAAGGACAGTTAGGGATGGTGACAGATGCGCTTTGGCATAATGTGGATGACGATCCAGCGTTAGAGCTGGTTGCTGTAGGAGACTGGATGGCGCCCTTAATTTTAGATCAGCAAGAAGACCAACAGTTTAAAGTAGATCAATTAAAAGGGGCAGAAAACCTTTTTGGATTTTGGAAAACCATTGCTCTTGCTGACTTAAATGGAGACAAACAAGACGATTTAGTGCTAGGAAACATCGGTGAAAACACTAAACTTTTTGCCACAGAAGAAACCCCTGTTTTCTTATACCTCGACGATTTTGACAAAAATGAACAACTCGATCCGGTGATTTTTTATAATTTCTTTGGTCGATATCGACCTTTAAACACAAAGAACGATTTACAAGGGCAAATGCCTATGATCAAAAAGCGTTTCCCTAATTATAAGAAATTTAGCGAGGTACAAACCATTAAAGACCTAACTGGTTTTGAGGAGAAAGATATTCTTGAAATCAAAAAAGTAAATACGACCGCTTCTTTAGCATTGATAAAAGGAGAGGGCAAATATATTGCCCAAAAATTACCCCAAGAAGCCCAATACAGCAGCATTAGAGATTTCTATTGGGATCAAAACAAAAAGCAGCTTTTTTATGTGGGCAATGCACAAGAATTTGTCACCGAAATAGGAAATGCGGCAGCTAACCCAGGGGGAGTAATTTCAGTGGGGTCAAACGAGGCATTTCGCTTAGCACATCAAGCTTTTTTACCTCTACCAGTTCGTTTTAATATGCGAAGTTTAAAGCCTTTAGGAAAAGATTCATTTCTTTTACTGACCAATAATGATTATGTTTACCTGCTAAATGATCGCCAAAATGATTAAACAAACCTACCTTTTTGTCATAGCTCTTCTGATAATTGGATGTAGCCCAAACGAACAGTACAAAACAGACATAAAAGACCCAGAGCTTTTTCAGTCTGCTGTAAAAAACCTTTCTGATATTATTGTATATGATATCTTTTCTCCGCCCGTGGCTTCAAGAGTCTATATGTATCCCACAATTGCGGCCTATGAAATCGTGGCACAAGCAAAGCCGGCCCAATATAATTCGCTAGCAAATCAGTTAAATGGTCTAGGCGAAGCGCCAAAAATACTAGATAATGCCAACCCAGAATTATCGGCGATTTATGCCTATAATATCATTGGTAAAACCTTGATCTTTTCTGAAGATAAGATGGAAGCGTATCAAGAAAAACTAGATCAAAAAGTCAAAGATATGGGCGTGCCTAGATCGGTGCGAAAAGCATCTATGACTTATGCGCAGTCTATGGCAGATCACATTCTTGCATGGGCCAGCAAAGACCTATACAATCAAACCAGAACTTACCCTAAGTACACCATCTTAGAGGGAGAAAAATTTTGGAAACCTACTCCGCCAGATTATATGGACGGGATTGAACCCCACTGGAATAAAATTCGCACCCTAGTCTTAGACTCGGCTAATCAATATCAACCTAAAGCTCCTTTAGCTTTTGATTTAACAAAAGGCAGCCCTTTCCAAAAACAATTACAAGAGGTATATGAAATCGGAGAAGGCTTAACCGATGAGCAAGTTGAAATTGCAAAATTTTGGGACTGTAATCCCTATGTGACCCATCATAGAGGTCATGCCATGTTTGCCACAAAAAAGATTACTCCTGGAGGGCACTGGATCGGGATTACTGCGATCGCCACCAGAAAAGCACAAAGCGATTTTGCCGCGACCATCAATGCGTACACCCATGTAAGTGTGGCGCTATTTGACGCTTTTATTAGCTGTTGGGATGAAAAATGGAACACCCTAGTGGTGCGCCCAGAAACCCTGATTAACAAGCATTATGACGAAGAGTGGTTACCCTTACTACAAACACCACCTTTCCCAGAATACACCAGTGGGCACTCTGTTATTTCACGTGCCTCTGCGGTTGTATTGACTAAATTATACGGGGATAATTTCGCTTTTAAAGACACCACAGAGATGGCTTTTGGCTTACCTGTTCGTTCTTATAAATCATTTATTCACGCCTCAGAAGAAGCAGCAATTTCAAGATTATATGGTGGGATTCACTATATGATGGCGATCGAAGAAGGTGTTGCACAAGGGAATAAAGTAGGAGAACATATCGCCAAAAGATTACAAACCCAGATTGCACCAACTCAACTCGCTTCTACCAAATAATTAAATAATGGAAAAAAGACAACTCTCCTTTGGCCAGATTCTAACCATGAATTTTGGCTTCTTTGGGGTGCAATTTAGCTTTGGTTTACAGCAAAGCAATATGAGCGCTATTTACAAATACCTGGGCGCAAACGAGGCAGAATTGCCCATGCTGTGGTTAGCCGGTCCAGTAACAGGACTCTTGGTTCAACCCATTATTGGGGCAATTAGTGATGGGACTTGGTCCCCTAAATTTGGTCGCAGAAAACCCTTCTTTCTCATTGGGGCAATTGTCGCTAGTTTAGCCTTAATCGCCATGCCTTTTTCTAGCTCGATCTGGATGGCAGCGAGTTTGCTGTGGATTCTCGATGCAGCGAATAATATCGCTCTAGAGCCCTATCGCGCATTTATTTCAGACAAACTACCAGAGAAGCAATACTCTCTAGGCTTTTTAATGCAGAGTTTCTTTACTGGATTAGGGACGACTTTAGCTAACTTCACACCTGCCATTCTAGTTTCTTTAGGGATTCTCGCCATGAGCGATAAAATGGATAACGGTATCCCGGTTTCTACCTATTGGGCCTTTGGAATTGGCGCTATAGCGTCTACAGCAACTATTTTAGTAACGGTTTTAACCACTTCAGAATATCCACCGACAGAAGAAGAGTTAGCAAAGTTAGAAGCAGACAAAGAAAAAGGAAGCCTTATTCAACGAACCTGGGAAGAGATCGTGGAAGCTTTTAAAGAAATGCCCACCACCATGAAACAACTTATCCCTGTGATGTTTTTCCCGTGGTATGCTATGTTCTGTTATTGGCAGTACTTAACTTCGGCTTTATCGATGTCTTTGTACAATACAACAGATCCAGAGAGCAGCTTTTTCAATCAGGCGCAACTCTTAACGGGAAATCTTAATGGAACCTATAATATTATTTGTTTTTCCATTGCTTTTGCTTTGATTCCTATCGCACAAAAACTGGGCGCAAAGCGTTTGCATTTTGTCAGTCTAGCGATTGGGGGAATAGGACTGCTTTGCATGCCTTTATTAAATGATACAGATTTGCTTTTTACCCTTCCTTTTGGGAGTGGGATTGAGGTATCACAGATATATCTCTTTTCTTTTGGTTTAGGGATTACTTGGGCCTCGATGATGGCGATGCCCTATCAAATGCTCGCTGCTTCTATTCCTAAAGATAAGACAGGCGTTTATATGGGTATTTTCAATATGTTTATTGTGATTCCCATGATTATTCAAATCTTTTCAATGCAGTATTTTGTCTACGATCTATTAGGGAA
>JBELLO010000004.1:39131-43293 GCA_042096495.1 Candidatus Arcticimaribacter sp. | reverse complement strand
ATTTTAGAAAGCTTAGGCTTAGATGCATTGACAGAAGAAGCCAGTGATAGAGATATTTTCCAGTATGGATTGTGTATTTCTTCGCGAAAGAGAGCAGTCGTTCAAATGGGAAGCGTCTCTCCTAGCCTTTTAAAAGAATTCTCTATTGATCAAGAAATCGTTTATGCCGAGTTTGATTTTGATCTCTTATATCAATTGGCCTTTAAAAAGGATCTTATTGTGGAAGCAATTCCAAAATTCCCATCGTCAAGAAGAGACTTTGCCTTATTAGTCGATGAAAATGTAAGCTTTGACGCCATTAAAGCTACTGCTCAAAAAGTGGAGCGAAAAATATTGACCTCGATCAATTTGTTTGATGTTTATGAAGGGAAGAATCTTCCCGCTGGAAAGAAATCCTATGGGGTTAGTTTTATGTTTACAGATCCTCATAAAACCCTCACAGACAAATACATTGACAAGGTGATGCAAAAACTCAAAAGTAGCTTTGAAAAAGAGTTTGGGGCTAGCTTGAGATAATGCTAATGGTTTAATAATATGGTTAAAGCAGTAAAATTTGGGAGATTTTCCTTAATTTTACTATGATTATGCGAAAGAATATGAAGATGAAGTTATTTACCCCAACCAACATAGCCGAGAAATTACAGTTGGCTAAGACAACTGACACTGCGATGATAGACGCAGTAAATGCTTTTATTGCTCGTCCCAACACTATTAATTCGTTTGATTTAGAGGCGTTTGAAACCAAAAACATCTATCATCTAGATACCATTAAATCGACTTGCATTGACTACCGTCTTCGCTTTTTAGATTTAAAGTATTTTAAAAATGATTTACCTCAGGAAGCTTTTGACAAAATTGCTGCATTGGAAGTACAGCACGACACTAAGCTTGCTGGTTTTAAAATCATGGCTCCATCAAAATTATTCCGTCTTAAAAACACAGATGATCCCTTGTTATTTGTTCCTATTGGGAATGATTATTTCTACTTGATTCATCAATGGGGAGACGATTTGCACCCTTTTCGTAAAGCGCTTATGTGGCCGTTCAAAAACATTTGGAACCTGTTAGTGCTTATTCTCGGTTTAAGTTGGATTGCTACCTCCCTCACCCCTATGGCGATTTTTAGCAAGACGACTTCTTGGTCAACCTATTGGATGGTTTATTTCTTTATGTTTAAAGCCATTGCCTCCATCGTTCTATTCTATGGTTTTGCCTTAGGAAAGAATTTTAACCCTGCCATTTGGAACAGTAAATACAATAAATCATAATTATGTCCTCGCCCTCTTACCTACACCTTTTTTCTGGATCTTCAATTGATGTGCTTGCTTTGCGCAATGCCCTTGCAGAAGAAAACATCACCCCTGTAGTAAAAGACGAAGCAGAATCTGCGCGTTTAGCAGGCTTTGGCCAAACTGCTCCATTGATGCAACGTGTTTTTGTACACGAAGACGAATATGAGAAAGCAAAGGCCGTTTTAAAGCAACTCTCTGCTTAACGTTTTCTTATCCTTTAGACCATCCCCCTTTGGCGAAGTCCTAAATCAACTTAAGGATTGCACATTTTCTCAAAAGGCAGCAGTTTTAATTAAGTTTTCTTATTTTTAGAGGAAACAATTGAACTAAACGAAACTATGCAATTCATTATATTTATTGCCTTTACCCTTTTAGTAGGGATTGTGGCTTATCTCGCCACTAGAAAAACAGACGAAAACACAGAAGACGGTTATTTTTTAGGCGGAAGAAGCCTTACGGCTCCCGTAATCGCCGCCTCTTTATTGCTTACCAATTTATCGACAGAACAATTGGTAGGACTCAATGGCTCTGCCTTTAACGAAGGAATACTGGTCATGGCATGGGAAACCCTTGCTGCCATTGCCATGGTAGTGACTGCAACCATCTTATTGCCCCGCTACCTTAAGGGAGGTTTAACTACGGTGCCGCAATTTTTAGAGCGCCGTTATGACACCGCGACTAAATCGATTACCTCTGGGCTATTCCTCAGTGGCTATGTGGTGGTTTTACTGCCCATTGTTCTCTATTCTGGAGCGGTGGCCCTGATTGGGATGTTTGACCTCACCACCGTCTTTGGGATGGATCAAAGCACTACTTTAGTCGTAACGGTATGGTCAATAGGCTTGATTGGGTCGGTATATGCCATCTTTGGGGGCTTAAAAGCCGTGGCGGTGTCAGATACCGTGAACGCAATTGGGCTATTGATTGGAGGCTTGATGATTCCTGTTTTTGGATTAATCTATGTGGGAGAAGGTAGCCTCTTAGCAGGGGTAGAAACCATCTATAATCACGACCCATCAAAGTTTAAGGCCATGGGAGACAATGATTCTGCCATACCTTTTAGCACCCTCTTTACCGGGATGATGCTGGTTCAACTCTTCTATTGGGGAACGAACCAAGCCATTATTCAACGGGCGCTGGCCGCTAAAAACTTAGTCGAAGGACAAAAAGGTTTGATTTTAGCTGCCTTTGTTAAAATTCTAGGGCCACTAATCGTTGTACTTCCTGGGATCATTGCCTTTTATATTTTTGGCGGTACGCTAGACGCCAGTCAAGCGGATCAATCTTATGGGCTATTGGTCAATAAGGTCTTGCCTCCTGTCTTGTTAGGCTTTTTTGCCGCAGTACTCTTTGGGGCGATTTTAAGCTCGTTTAACTCGGCTTTAAATAGCTCTGTAACCCTTTTTGGGCTAGATATCTACAAACAATACATCAAGAAAGACGCTGATGAGCGCCAAGTGGTCAAAGCAGGGAAAACCTTTGGGATTGTCCTAGCGCTCTTGTCCATGTTTATCGCCCCGACGATCGCTAACGCCCCTGAAGGGCTCTTTGGTTACCTACAAGAAATCAATGGCTGTTATAGTATTCCTATTTTAACGATTATCCTGGTAGGTTATTTGACGAAATACGTTCCTGCTCTAGCGGCAAAAGTCGCCATGGGATCTGGGGTGATTTTGTATTCGATTAGCCAGTTTTTCTTAAAGGATTATGTGATTG
This sequence comes from Candidatus Arcticimaribacter sp., assembly GCA_042096495.1. Lineage (GTDB taxonomy): Bacteria > Bacteroidota > Bacteroidia > Flavobacteriales > Flavobacteriaceae > Arcticimaribacter. The sequence goes on along the minus strand of JBELLO010000004.1, from coordinate 40,285 downwards.
AAAACGGCGGGACTTATCCGCATTTCTTACACGTGATGGCGATTTTATTCCTCTTTAATGTGGGGATAATGTTGTTGATTGGAAAGCTTATGCCACGGGAAGTCGCTTATGAACAAGCCTATACTGAACAGGTCGATATCACCCCATGGAAACATGTGAAAACGATGGGCGCTATTGTAATTATAATTGTCGTGAGCACTTATTTTATCTTTACTTAAACATTCTACAATACAAGTATAGAAAAGGGAGTTCGCTCCCTTTTTTTATGGGTGAAATTTAGGTAATTCGCTTACGCTAAAGCAACTACTTAATTTTTTTTATTACATTTAACCCGACAACCCCAAACTGTTCTACGACCGATTAACCTAACCGACTGGATTTTCTAGACAAGACTTTTTGGGGGAATAACATAAGTGCTTTAGCGACTACACCTTCGCTTTTGTGCTTTTGATTATTGCGATATACTGGCGTTTATACATTGATTATATTGACTTTAGGTAGATCATGACTCATTGCATATACGCTATTAATATAGGGTGGATAAACGTATTCTTTCGACAAGCTCAAGAGGGCTGCGTTTATTCAGAAGTTGTAAAACATTTTAACCAAAAATTATGGGTATAGAAAAAACCGAACAATTACTGAATAAGTTTGACTATAAATTTGAAAAGAAAAAAAATAAAATAATAGTCAAATCGGACTTTGCTCAGAGAATAATAATTGACTTTTCTGACCCAGAAAAAGTAAAAATAACGGACAGATTAGTTGGGTCGAATTTCTTAACTGGACTTATCGAAATGAGTATTAAAAATGCGATTCTTTACAATTTTATTGGAGCAATAGTAATTACTATTCTGTTTTTTTACTTGTATATAGAATATGGCAGGCTGAATATGATTTTCTTCTTTTTAGCATTCATAATTTGGGTACTTCTTTGGACAATATTCTACCTAGTTAAAGCGGAAAACCTAAAAAGGATTTTAACAAGTTGGAATGAATAAGAATACACTGAATAAAAAAAACGTTTTACAACAATGGCTATGAGTAATTGCTTATTATCGCCTACTTTGGAAATTCCTGGGGAATTTCCAACTTGGTGTATTCTTGCAAAGTTAAGTGCTAAACCACGCAACTACCCCCTCTAGCGCGCGTCT
>JBELLO010000004.1:0-39031 GCA_042096495.1 Candidatus Arcticimaribacter sp. | reverse complement strand
AACCACGCAACTACCCCCTCTAGCGCGCGTCTCTGACGCGTGCTTATTTTAAAAAATAACATCCTATAATCTCCATAAAATTTACTTATGAAATACAAAAGCAAAGCCTATTCTAATGATCACGAAGATGGGTCACGCGTCATAGACGTGCGCTAGCTATTCCTCTCCCACAAACGCTAAAAAATGCTTTAACACTGCCTCTGGTGCTTCAATCAGGGGGAAATGTCCAATCCCGTGGAGCTCGACTACTTGTGGGTTGGGAATTAGAACCTTATAGCGGTCGGCCATATGCTGACCAGAGATGGGATCTGCGGTGCCGTTGATTAGGCATAAGGGGACGGTGGTGTTTTGTAATGCACCTACCCAAGCTGTTCTATGCTGCACCCGTTCTGCCATATAGCGGATGAGGAGATGAAAAATATAGCGTCCGCCATTGCCTTCTAAGAGGGCCCAGAAATCGTCTAGTTCTGCTTCGGTAGGTTGGGTTTTAGGGCCAAAGATGCGCTTAAAGTTTTTGCCTAATTTCTTACGGTTAAATAAGTGGGAAACGACGGGGCCTAAGGGGCTCATTAAAACCTTTTGTACCAATAGCGGGCGGTGGGTTTCTGGAAACAAGCCACCGTTTAACAGGCATAAATGGGAGATTTTCAGTCCCGCCTCTCCCCTTTCTTGTCGGGTGTTGTAGCGGGCCAGTAACTCTTGGGCTACGGTATCCCCATAGTCATGGGAGATGATTTTAATTTGGGAAATATTTTTGCTTTCGAGCAACTGCTCAATGAGATCTGCTTGATCAAGGATGCTGTAAGGGTAATTGCGAGGTTTATCCGAAAATCCAAAGCCCAGCATATCGAGGGTAATCACATGGTAGCGTTTTGTCAGTGCTGGCCATAGCTGCTGCCAGTCCCATGATGCAGTGGGAAAACCGTGAATCAATAAGAGGGGGTCTCCGCTGCCACCTTCTCGTGCAAAAATTTGATGTTCATTATAGTGGTGATAGTCTCCACCGGCCTTCCATTCGGCTAAGGTCATTGGCTGTTTTTCTTTAAAAATAGGGTTTATTTTTGAAAGCAAAAGCTATACCAAGACCAACAATCTTTTGTCTATACGTACATCTTTGCGCGCAGTTCCTTGATTTTAGGATCGGTCATATACTCGTCAAAGGTCAGGTAGCGGTCGATGACTCCCTTTGGCGTAAGCTCAATAATACGGTTCCCCACCGTTTGTGCAAAAGCGTGGTCATGGGTGGTGAGCAAGACATTTCCTTTAAAGTTCTTTAACGCATTGTTAAAGGCGGTAATCGATTCTAAGTCCAAGTGATTAGTGGGTTCATCGAGCATCAAGACGTTCGAACGGCTCATCATCATTTTAGAGAGCATACAACGTACTTTCTCTCCTCCAGAGAGGACATTAGATTGCTTGAGGGCTTCTTCCCCACTAAAGATCATTTTCCCTAAGAAGCCGCGGATATAGACTTCTTCGCGCTCTTCTTCGGTTTGGGCATATTGACGTAACCAGTCCACCAGACTCATGTCATTGTTAAAATAATGTGCGTTGTCTAGCGGTAAATAAGCTTGGGTCGTCGTGACACCCCATTGGAATTCTCCAGCGGCAGCTTGATCTTCTCCCGCAATAATTTGATAAAAGGCGGTAACGGCGCGAGAATCTTTTGAATAGATCACCGCTTTATCGCCTTTGGCTAAATTGATATTGACGTCTTGAAATAGAACTTCGCTTTCTAGGGTCGCTTTAAGGCCTTCTATATTTAAGATTTGATCTCCCGCCTCGCGGTCTTTTTCAAAGATAATCGCAGGGTATCGTCGACTCGAAGGGCGAATTTCTTCGATGTTCAATTTGTCGATCATCTTTTTACGGGAAGTGGCTTGTTTTGATTTGGCTACATTCGCAGAAAAACGGGCGATAAACTCTTGTAATTCTTTCTTCTTCTCTTCGGCTTTTTTGTTTTGCTGGGCGCGTTGACGTGCCGCTAGCTGACTTGACTCATACCAGAAAGTATAGTTTCCAGAGAAATGACTGATTTTTCCAAAGTCAATATCAGAGATATGCGTACATACCGCATCGAGGAAGTGACGGTCGTGAGAAACCACTATCACTGTATTGTCATAATTCGCTAAGAATTGCTCTAACCAAAGGATGGTTTCATAATCCAAGTCGTTCGTAGGCTCATCCATGATCAACACATCTGGATTCCCAAAAAGAGCTTGGGCCAATAAGACGCGTACCTTTTGGACTCCGTCCAAATCTGCCATGGGCACATAGTGAAGGCTTTCGCTAATCCCCAAGTTGGATAACATAGCGGCAGCATCACTATCTGCATTCCAGCCATTCATCTCTTCAAAAACGATTTGCAGCTCTCCTACTCTATCGCCATCGGCATCGCTAAAGTCTTCTTTGGCATAAATGGTATCCATTTCGGTCTTGACCTCATACAAAGGTTTATTTCCGCGTAAAACCGTGTCTAAAACCAAATGCTCGTCAAAGGCGTTGTGGTTTTGTTCTAAGACTGACATGCGCTTTCCAGGCTCTAAATGTACATTTCCAGAGTTGGCATCTTGTTTTCCAGCAAGAATTTTGAGAAAGGTAGATTTTCCGGCGCCATTAGCGCCAATAATTCCATAACAGTTGCCTGTTGTAAAGGTTACGTTGACTTCATCAAATAAAACGCGTTTACCAAATTGTACAGAAAGGTTAGAAACGGATAGCATAGCTTATTTTTTATTTCCGCAAAAATACATAAATCAAAACCGCTTTCCATACTTTTTTTTAACTTAGCGAGAGTACCAAAGTCGCGACCATGGCAAAACGTTTTCTATTCTTAGGATTATGCCTCTTACTTAGTTGTAATACGGCCGTTGACACGCCTACTTCGGCCTTCTTTGGAGGCCAAATCATCAACCCTTCTTCAGAATATCTTTCGCTCTATAAATACGATCAACGCATTGATTCACTTGCCTTAGACGAAAACAATCGCTTTTCAAAACAATATGATTCTCTCCAGTTTGGCCTCTTTAAAATGGAACATTTGCCAGAGAATCAAATGGTTCTAATTGAAGCTGGGGATTCTATCTGGTCCCGCGCGAATATGTCGGATTTTAATGCCTCCCTGGTCTTTAGTGGTTTAGGCTCTGCCAAAAACAACTTTTTGATGGATGTTTTTCTGGATATCGAAGATGAAATCGGCTTTCTTTCGTCAAAATATGCTTCGGATAGTCAGGAATTTGCTCATATCATCGATTCGCTTTTATTGGAAAAAAGAAGTAAATGGGATGCTTTTGTGACCCAAAATAAATTATCGCCGCTCGCGCAAAAGGTAACCCAGGCCGCCTATGTTTATCCCTATGCAAATCGCCTAGAACGCTATGCGCTTATTCGCGGAAAAACTGCTGTAAAAAATGACAGCACCTATTTTGCCTTTAGAGAGTTTCTTGAATACGGAGAAAAAGATCTGATCTTCTTTGAACCCTATATCACTTATTTGATGAGTTATTTGAGTCAGGAGGCCCTAGAAGAAGGAAAGAATTTTCTGCAAGAAAAAGGCAATACAGAATTCAATATCAAACGTTTAGGGCTCATTGACCAGCGCATTAATCATACCACTTTGCGCAATATTCTCGCCCGTACTGTGGCCTATGAGGAGTTGCTTAACTTTCGCAATCACGCGTATCACGAGAACTTTTTAAAATACTTTATGGCCTTGAATAGCTCTCCCCTTTATTTAACCGAAATACTAGGATTACACAGGGCATTAATCCAAATGGAACCCGGGCAAAGACTACCCGTCGCACAATTAGAGAATCACAAGGGTGAAATCATAAACAGTGATGATGCTTTTGCTGCTCAACCCACCGTGCTTTACTTTTGGTCGCAAACCCAAATGAATCATTTTAAACGCACCCACGAGCGGGTCATGCGCTATAAAACTCAGTTTCCCAATTATCGTTTTATTGGAGTTTGCATACAACCTTACAATGATTTGGTCCGCAATTATCAAGAAATCATGAAGATTGATCCAGCAGATCAACTAGCCCTAGTCAACTTTGAGCAAGTGAGTAATGAATGGGTGATTACCCTTTTAAACAAAGGAATCATCTTAAATGAAAACGGTATCATCCTCGACGGCTTTGCGAATTTCTCGGCTAGGAACTTCCCCGATCTTTTACAACAATACCAGCCCTAATGGCAGAATTTAACTCCTACTGTGCTGCCATCGCTGCAGGGAAATTTAATCTGCGCCATAAAGACTATCACGATAACTTTTATGGCTTCGCCGAAACTGATGACAATGCCCTTTTTGGACGCCTTTTAATGGAGATCAATCAAGCGGGATTGTCATGGGATACTGTTCTCAATAAAAGTGAAAGCATCAAAGCTGCCTATGCCAACTTTGATATTGAGCAAGTCGCTAACTTCACTGAAATCGACATAGAAAGACTACTTCAAAACCCTGGAATTATTCGGATGAGAAAAAAGATTGAAGCTGCTATATACAACGCACAACAAATTCAATTACTCCAAAAAGAATACGGCTCTTTTAACAATTGGATAGCTGCGCAACACCCTCAAAAAGAAGAAGATTGGGTAAAATGTTTTAAGAAAATATTCAAATTCACTGGCAAAGAAATCACCAAAGAATTCTTGATGGGGATAGGCTACTTAAAAGGGGCACACGTTCCCGAATGCCCCTTGTATGATAAAGTCCTAAAATCACAGCCTAAGTGGCTGGAAGCTTAGTTCCCTTTTTTATAATCTTCTAAGAATTTAGCCAAACCGATATCGGTTAAAGGGTGTTTTAATAAACCTTTAATCGAGCTCAATGGTCCTGTCATCACATCTGCGCCGATTTTTGCACAGTCAATCACGTGCATGGTATGGCGAACAGAAGCCGCTAAAATCTGAGTAGAAAAGTCATAATTGTCATAAATCTCACGAATTTCCTCGATCAGGTTTAAACCATCGGTAGAGATATCGTCTAATCGGCCGATAAAAGGAGAAACATAAGTCGCTCCAGCTTTTGCCGCTAATAAGGCTTGCCCAGCAGAAAAAACAAGGGTACAATTGGTTCTTATTCCTTGATCAGAAAAATATTTTAAAGCTTTGATGCCGTCTTCAATCATTGGGATTTTCACAACAATTTGTGGATGTAGTGCAGCAAGTGCCTCCCCCTCTTTGATCATTCCAGCTAAATCAGTAGAAACTACTTCAGCAGAAACATCTCCTTCTACCGCTTCGCAGATATCTACATAATGCTTTAGAATATTGTCCTGTCCTGTGATCCCTTCTTTTGCCATTAAAGAAGGATTAGTGGTTACTCCGTCGAGCACACCAAAGGCTTCAGCTTCTTTGATTTGGTCTAAGTTAGCAGTATCGATAAAAAATTTCATGATGGTGTTTTTTTTAAAATTACAAATTATAGTGGTTCTTGAGTAAGCGTTCAAAAACTTTTTGTGGGAGCAAGCGTTTTAAAGTCAAGGAGAGCTTTTGCATAAAAGGCCCCACAGCATAATGCGGTTGCCAATTGTTCTTTTTGATCAACTGTGCGATAGCTTGGGCAATTTCGATAGGATTATTGCCGTCGTCCACATGCTCGTCCATGGTCGCTAGACTTTCTTGGTACAGCTTTTCATAGGGAGAACCTTTTTTATTGGGTTCATAATAGCGACGCGAAGCGATATCCGTCGCATAATCTCCAGGAGCAAGCGTACAAACCTCAATCCCAAACTGTGCGACTTCCATCCGCAAGGCTTCAGAGATGATCTGTAAGGCCCCTTTTGAAGCAGAATAGCCACCGCGAAAAGGCAAGCCCATTGATGCGCCGATAGAGGTGATATTGATGATTTTACCCCCTTTGGTTTTTCGCATTAAGGGCAAGATTTGTTGTATGATGGCCAAAGGCCCAAAGAAGTTCGTGTCAAAATGTGCTCTTAGTGCCGCTAGATTAACTTCTTCTACTGCCCCAGTAATACCGACTCCGGCATTGTTAACCAATACATCTACTTGCGAGGTCTTGCTTTGCAACTCTGCAAAAAACAAATCAATACTCCCTTGATCATTGACATCTAAGGCCAATAACGGGAAAGGTAAATCAGAATAATTTTGCGGATTTCGGCTAGTGCCGTAAACAGTATGTCCCAGGGTGTGCAAGTGGGTGGCAATGGATTTTCCCAAGCCTGAAGATGCGCCGGTAACCAAAACTGTCTGTTGCATAATAAAAAAAAGGGTAAGCGATCTATATCACACCGCTACGACCATCTACCCTTGCTGCGTTCCCGCCCTGGGGGAGTTCAATAGGAGCTGGTTGTATAGGACTTACCCCAGCGCAAATATACAACCCCTGCTTTTCCTAGGCAATCATTTTCAATTCGATTTTTTAGCCTATTTTTAAATAAAATTTACGCTCATGAAATGGATGTCCCTTCTTTTAAGCTTAGTCTTTCTCAAAGCCTGTGGTGATGAGGCTACGCCAAAAATCACCCTAAAACCCAATGCCAACACCTATGTCGCTGGAGATACTTTAAGCGTTGACCTTAGGCATAAAAAATCCTTGGCCTTAACCCAAGTTCAATACTTCTTGGATGATACCCCCATCACCCTCCCCTATGTCTTTACTAAAGAGAAATTAGGCGATCATCTATTGACTGCAAGCGCCCAACTCGATGGAAAAGAAGTCAAGGCAAAAGAACGCTCTGTACGCCTGTTAAAAAGCAGTCCGCCAGAACTGTGGACCTATACCATCATCAACGAATATCCCCATGATTCTAACGCCTATACCCAAGGCCTGGAGTTCGACGGCGAAGATCTATATGAAAGTACCGGACTTAAAGGGAAATCCTCCCTGCGAAAAGTCGATTATAAAAGCGGAACGCCCAGTGTCAACAAGCCTTTGGACAAGAGTTACTTTGGCGAAGGCCTCACCCTCTTAAACAACAAGATCTACCAACTCACCTGGCGCGAAAACACCGCCTTTGTTTACGATAAAGCTAGCATGGAATTAGAAAGCTCCTTTAACTATGACCAAAGCAAAGAAGGTTGGGGTTTGTGCAACGACGGGGAGTTTCTCTATAAGTCAGATGGCACTGCCAAAATCTGGCGCCTCGATCCTGCGACAGGAAAAGAACTCGACTATATCGAAGCTACACATAACAAAACCATCGTGACAAAAATAAACGAGCTAGAATGGGTCAACGGGAAGATTTATGCCAATACCTATCAATCTCAAAAAGAAGTTGGCCTAATCATCGATCCCAATACTGGAGCGATTGAGGGAGTCATTGACTTTTCTGGCCTAAAAGAAAAAGTAGATCAAATCCCCAGTTTAAATGTCTTAAATGGGATTGCTTATCATCCCCAGCGAGAAAGCTTTTTTGTCACGGGTAAAAACTGGAGTAAAGTCTTTGAAGTTACCCTCCAAAAGAAATAGATGAATACATTTGAACAATCCATTCTTGTGGAGCAAAGTCACCTCGATGAGCTGCAACACGTGAATAATGTCCAATACCTGCAATGGGTGCAAGACATCGCCGGGGCGCACTGGCAGCATTTAATTCATGATAACCCAACGGAATTTGGCCTCTGGGTTGTACGCTCCCACCATATCGAATACAAACGCCAAGCAAAACTGGGCGATCACCTTAGGGTTGTCACGCATGTAGCACTCACCGAAGGTTTTCTAAGTGAACGCAGGGTGCGTTTTTTTCTCGGAGATTCGAATACCCTCGTCGCACAATGCAGCACCCAGTGGTGCTATCTCGATCCTACAACCCAAAAGCTCCTGCGGATTCCAGAAGAGGTACATGCTATTTTTGCGTAAATACTTTCCTTAAAATTGATAAAAGGAAGAGTTAGATTATGATTTATGCTTCTCTGCATAGACAAGTCGACATCCTTCGACATCCTTCGACAGGCTCAGGATCCAGCTCAGTGTCCAACTGCGGTCATGAGCGGAATCGAATTGCCCGTATTTCTTACACCATCTTAAAATCCAAAAGCAACTCCCCTTCAATCGCGGCTTGTAAGTGATCGCCTTTAAAGATTTGTCCAGTCCCGCTAGCAGGCGTTCCGGTAAAGATCAAATCACCAGGTTGTAGGGTCATAAATTGAGAAACATAAGCGATGATTTCAGCAAAGTTATAAATCATCATATCGGTATTGCCCACTTGCTTTTCTTCTCCGTTGATCTTAAGATCAAAATTGATATTGGCTAAGTCAGGAAATTGGTCGATGCTTTTAAAGGCAGAAATCGGTGCGGCACCGTCAAAGCCTTTAGCGAGATCCCAGGGGTGTTTTGTCTCACGATAAAGATTTAAAACATCTTTAGCCGTATAATCAATCCCTATGGCAAAAGCGTCGATATAAGACGCGGCAGCTGCTTCGGCAATGTCTTTGCCTTCTTTTCCGATACTCGCGACGAGTTCTACCTCATAGACCAAATTCTCGGTTATCGATGGAAACACCACATCATCGTTGTTGAAAACTAAACTAGATTCAGGCTTAGAGAAGATGATTTGTTTTCCGTTTTTATACGTACTTATTTCGTCTTTGTGGTTGACGTAGTTTTTTCCGATTCCGAGTATTTTCATCAGCGTAGTGTTTAAATATTATGCAAAAATAAAGAGGATACTCCTTGGCTAACAGCGACTGCTTCGCGTCAAAAGAATATCCTCTTTAGTTAATATGTTCAATGATTTAGTAGTTGAACAAAGCGCGCCCAGCCATTAATGCATGGACTTCTTTAGCAACTTCAGCTAAAACGGCTTCGTCTTGATAGTTATTGATTACACGATCGATTAAATCCACGATAGTTTCCATCTCGTTTTCTTTTAACCCACGGGTGGTAATTGCTGCTGTTCCAACACGAATACCAGAGGTTACAAAAGGTGACTTATCGTCAAAAGGAACCATGTTCTTATTGGCAGTGATTTCAGCTTTTACAAGCGCTAGTTCAGCGTCTTTGCCAGTGATATTCTTGTTGCGCAAGTCGATCAACATCAAGTGGTTGTCTGTTCCGCCAGAAATCAAGTGGTAGTCACGAGCAACAAAAGCTTTGGCCATGGCCTGCGCATTCTTTTGCACTTGTTGCATATAGGTTTTATAAGATGGCGCTAAACATTCGCCAAAAGCGACTGCCTTCGCAGCAATAACGTGTTCTAAAGGTCCTCCTTGGTTTCCTGGGAAAACGGCCATGTCTAATAAATGTGACATTTTGCGCACCGTACCATTCTTTAAGGTGATCCCAAAAGGATTATCAAAGTCTTCGCCCATTAAAATTAGACCTCCACGAGGACCGCGTAAGGTTTTATGGGTCGTGGTGGTTACCACATGACAATGCGGGATAGGATTGCTCAATAAGCCTGTCGCGATTAAACCAGAAGGGTGAGAAATATCCGCGAGTAAGAAAGCTCCTACTTCGTCTGCGATTTCACGAAACTTTGCAAAGTCAATATCACGTGAGTAAGCCGAAGCTCCTGCGATGATCATTTTAGGCTGCACCTCTTTTGCGATAGCGCGAATATTATCATAATCTAAACAACCGCTGTCTTCCTGCACCCCATAAAAGTGGGCTTCGTATAAACGCCCAGAAAAGTTAACTGGCGAACCGTGTGTCAAGTGACCTCCATGCGATAAATCAAAACCTAGGATCTTATCTCCGGGCTTGATAAATGCGTGAAAAACAGCAGTATTAGCCTGTGAACCTGAGTGAGGTTGCACGTTAGCATAGGCTGCGCCAAATAATTCTTTGGCACGGTCAATGGCTAATTGCTCTACTTTATCTACTACTTCACACCCACCGTAATAACGTTTCCCAGGGTAACCCTCGGCGTATTTGTTGGTCAGGACAGAGCCAGTGGCTTCCATCACTGCGGGAGAAGTGAAATTTTCTGAGGCAATCAACTCAATACCATTGAGTTGGCGGTTTTCTTCCTCTTGAATTAAATCAAAAATTGCGGTGTCTTTCTGCATGGTCATAATTTAAAGCACAAAAGTAGTTAAATCCCTAGGATTCACCATGCAAATAATCAAGAAGAAAAAGGATTTATTAAAAGGAAATTAACAACAACCAGAACCCGGGGCACAGTTGCCTTGGGCTTGTGTCGCAGGACTTTCTGTTGGAATCCCACAGTTGTCTTTTGCAAGACAGTCAGTTGCTTTAGAAAGCAAGACAAAATTCGTCCCGTCAAAATCAAGGTCGTATTTCCCTATGGTCTCCCCCTGGTACTCCACTTCAATTTCTTCGTCGGTAATCCCAATTTTTTGTTGAGACAAACGAATGATGTCAATTACCTTTTGCGGTTGCAGGCGATGATACACATCGTCTGAACTCCACAATTGGAAATTCACTTTAGTTTCTTTGCGCTCTGTTCCGCCGCAATCAATAAAGTGCTTCTGTACCATCCCCACCTCTGTGATGTGAAAATGAGGGGGAACAAAACTCCCGTCTGGGGTTTGAAAACGAAAATCCTCTACTTGGTTTAAGGCAAATAAAAATTGAGACAACAACATAAGCTTCTTTTTTAACAAAAATACAGCTTTCTAGAAAAAGAAAGATCTTTAGATTCATTTTAACAGACTACCGCAAAAACATAAAATAAAGTACCTTTGTGCGCTGTGCAAAAAAAGATCAACATACAAAACAAACGTGCGCGCTTTGAATATGAGCTCATCGAGCAATATACGGCGGGACTTGTCCTAACTGGAACGGAAATCAAATCCATCCGCTTGGGCAAGGCTACCATTACCGATAGTTTTTGTGAATTCAATGAGCGCGGAGAATTGTTTGTGATCAATATGAACATACAGGAATACGCCTGGGGCACCCACTATAACCACCGCCCTAAGGCAGAACGAAAACTCTTGATGAACAAGCGAGAGCTGCGCAAATTAGAGAAAGAAGTCAAGAATGTAGGCTTAACCATTGTCCCCCTGCGCGTGTTTATGACCGATAAAGGCTACGCCAAATTAGTTATCGCCCTAGCCAAAGGGAAAAAACTTTACGACAAACGCGAAACCATCAAAGACCGCGAAAACAAAAGAGACCTTGCCCGCGTAAAGAAGGATTTTAGGAAATAATTTTTTTACCTATTTGGTTTATAAAATAAACTACTTTATATTTATATAATAAATTCACCTACTATGAAAAAATCTACCTTAAGTCCAGAAAGAAGTATTGAACTCATTGAAGAAATGATTCAAAAAGCCAGAATTCGATTTGAAGAAAACGGATTTGCCTTTATACTATGGGGATGTATAGTTCCCCTCGCCTCTTTTAGCCAAACCTATTTACTATACAATGGGTACGCTAAAATCAGCTGGCACCCTTATTTCTTAATGCCTTTAGGCATGGTATATATGATGTGGTATTACAGAAGTAAAGAACGTAAAAGTCAAAGTAAAAACCACCTTAGCGTCATCTCCTCACGCTTATGGTTGTTTACAGGACTCAACATTATGCTCATGGGCTTTTTCTTTTCAACTTATTTACAGACAAGTCTAATTCCCATTATATTAATCCTTATCGGGATTGCGACGGGGGTTGCAGCGAGTTTTATCAGAAGTAAACTCTTGCTTTATTGTGGCTTGATGTTTAATATAGGGGGCTATATCGCCTTTTTCACTCCTGCGATCAATCATCCTTTATTGATGGGCGTTTTAGCCATCTTTGGCTTTCTTATCCCAGGAATTATACTGCACTTTAAGCATAAAAAAGAGTATGTTTAAAAAGTTAGACCCCTTACTTCACAATGAGCTTCGCCTTGCTGTTGTTGCTTATTTAATGGCGAAGCAAAATGTCAGTTTTAAAGAATTGAAAGAGGTTACAAACGCCACTGCTGGTAACTTAAGCATACAGTTAAAAAAACTGGAACAAGCCAACTACCTGACCATTCATAAAAGCTTTAAAGACAACTATCCTCTCACCCAACTCAATATTTCCAAAGAGGGGCAACATGCTTTTAAAATCTATTTTGACGCCCTAAAATCTTACACTAAAACCCTTTAAACCTACCTTCTTATGAAACCTATCCAAATCTTTATCCTGTTGACCTTGATCATTGTTACGCCTATTTTTGGCCAAGAAAATCCAACGCAAACCCTTACTGTCCTCATTGAAAATGTACCCAGCAATCAAGGCAAAATCCTGCTTTCAATTCACAGTAAAGAAAACTTTATGTCGCGACAAACCGTCGCGAGTAAAGAGAAAGTCGCTACTCAAGGAGAAATGCAGTTCCAGTTTTCAGAATTACCAAAAGGTATTTACGCCATCATGCTTTTGCACGATGCAAATGGGAATTATCGCATGGATTTTAAAGAAGATGGACGCCCAAAAGAGGCCTACGCCACTAGTGGAATTAAAAACCTGTATGGTCCACCAAACTTTAAAGATTCAAGCATTTAATTTGTTAAGGATACCCTTGTCCGACTGCGCTTCTAATTCTTATCCTTTAATAAAGGAACAAAACGAAACTCCCCAAAAGTTTCTTTGTCAAAACGCTTTTCCCCAGTACGGGTATAGCGGTGCATAATTTGCGGATCATCACCTATCGGGATGACCAATCGCCCGCCTATTTTTAATTGAGATAATAGAGCTTTAGGTAAATATGGCGCTCCGGCGGTAACGATAATCGCATCAAAAGGCCCGTCATTCGGCAAGCCTAAATAGCCATCACCTAGCAATACTTGTTTTGGGCGTAGCCCTATTTGATCAAACAAACGCTGGGTCTTTTTAAACAACTCTCGCTGTCGCTCAATGGTGTAAATTTCTAACTGCATCGCCTTTAAAATAGCGGTCTGATAACCAGATCCTGTCCCGATTTCAAGCACCTTATCCCCAGCTTTTACATCGATTAATTCTGACTGAAAAGCCACCGTATAAGGATGGGAAATGGTTTGCTCTGCTGCGATGGGATAGGCCTTGTTTTTATAGGCATGTGACGCTAATCCCGGATCCATAAACCAGTGTCGAGGCACCTTTTCTAAGGCAGCGATCACCTGTGGATGGGCGATGCCTTTTTCCTTGAGCAATGCAACAAGTTGCATGCGCTGACCTTGGTGTTTAGGGGAATCAATGGGTAAATGCATGGGATCAAAAATACACTTTAATCCAACGAGAAAAAGGATTCTTTTTAAAAAATTCTAGTGAAAAGTGTACCTTTAATGCATAAAATATGACTGCTTTGAAAAAGACTTTAACTGCAGGCGTTTTAGGCGCTGGACACTTAGGAAAAATTCACTTACGCTTGCTCAACGAATCAGAGCGCTACACCCTGGTGGGCTTTTATGATCCCGATATAGAAGCGAGTAAAGCCCTAGCCGAAAGTGCTGGCTATACTTATTTTGAAAGCCAAGAAGCCTTAATAGCCGCTTGTGATGTGATCGATATTGTCACCCCTACCCTTTACCACTACGCCGTGGCTAAAGCTTGTATTGAAGCAGGGAAACATATCTTTATTGAAAAACCCATCACCCATACTGTCGCCGAAGCAGAGGAGCTTGTCGCTCTTGCTCAAGCAAAAGGTGTAAAAGGCCAAGTGGGACATGTCGAGCGGTTTAATCCTGCCTTTAAGGCAGTAAAAGACAATCTGGGAGAACCCATGTTTGTCGAATCCCATCGCTTAGCAGAGTTTAATCCCCGCGGAACAGATGTCTCGGTGATTTTAGATTTAATGATTCACGATATTGATATTATTCTAAGTGTGATCAACTCTCCCGTTAAAAGTATTTCCGCCTCTGGCGTAGCGGTGGTGAGCGAAACCCCAGACATTTCTAATGCGCGAATTGAATTTGAAAACGGCGCGGTCGCAAATCTTACCGCCAGTCGTATTTCCTTAAAGAACATGCGTAAACTCCGCTTCTTCCAGAAAGAAGCCTATATCTCGGTTGATTTCTTTACCAAACAAGTCGAAGTGGTAAAAATGAAAGAGGCCAATGAAGACACCGACGAATTTGCGTTGGTCTTACAAAATGCCGAAGGGGTTAAAAAAGAGATCTATTTTGATCCGCCAGAGATACAGCCTTCTAACGCTATCTTAGAAGAACTGGAAACCTTTGCCGATGCTATTGAAAATGACAGCACACCCATTGTTCCTTTGGCACATGCCACAGAAGCTTTAAGGGTCGCTTATCAAATCATTGAATGCTTTTAATCATCTTTTAAATCATGGCGTATGCCCCTACTTCATCCGCTTACTCTCTATTGTCCTTCCCCTAGTCAACTAGAGGCGTCTCAGGTAAAAAGCATTCAAGGGCCTAAAGCCTTTGTGGACATCATTGCAAAGGCAGAAAATCACCAAGCCATCCAAGCGGGGATCAAAGCCTTGATTAAAAATAAGGATTACCAAAGCCCTTCCAAAGGTCATTTTTGGTATCGTATTAAAAACCTTCAGGGGTCTTTTGAAGGGGTGTTAACCGGAGTTTTAGCCACAACAGAAACTCAGAACATCACCACCCACGAAGCGGTACTTGACCAGCGGGCAGAACTGTTTTCAACCTATTTAACTGCAGTAGGCTTTCAAGCAGAGCCCGTGCTTTTAATGCATGAAAACAACACTGCTGCAGCAGCATTAGGAAAACAAATCAAAACCCTAGAAGCAGATTTTCAATACCATTTAGGGACAGAACAACATCAATTGTGGATCCTAAATAGTCAAGAAGCCTCAAGCCTAACCCACTTTTGTGAGGAAGAACAACAGTTTCATTTGGCCGATGGCCATCACCGTTATGCCAGCACCTTAAACACGGGGAAAGAAAATGGAAGCACTCCCCTGCTTTTTTCCTTTTTAGTGGCGAAAGATCAAGTGCAAAATCACGCCTTTACTTGGGCCATTAAGGATGAGCAATTAGCGGAACAACTCCTTCAAAACCTTCCTCCAGAAAGCATTTGTGATAAAGCAGCAGCGAACATAGAAATCAAAACCAAAGACAAACACATTTATAGTCAGGCGGCAACAGCATTGCCAGTGAGCAATTATATAGTCGAAAAACTTTTAGGCATTAATGCCCAACAAAAGATCGATTTAAAGTCATTCATCGATTATTATCCCCCAGAAACATTAGGCCTTAAGGCGGCCAAAGCCTATCCTGCTATTGTCAATTATAAACCGCTTACATTAGATCAAATTATCACCTTGGCTAAAGCCAAAAAAGTTCTTCCGCCAAAGAGTACCTATATCTTACCTAAGCTGCCCACGGGTTTATGCTTTACCCCTTTGGCCAAAGGCCAAATAAAATAAAGCCATGCGATGGAGAATTCTGATGGTCGCCTTATCTTTGCACCATGAGCATTAAGGAAAATTTGCACCAAGTCTTATCGACTATTCCACAAGAGGTTAGCTTAGTCGCGGTTTCTAAAACAAAACCCGAAGAAGATTTACAAGCCGCTTATGATGCGGGGCAACGCATTTTTGGCGAAAATAAAATCCAAGAAATGACCCGTAAATTCGAGGCTTTACCCAAAGATATCGAATGGCATATGATCGGGCATGTACAAAGCAATAAGGTCAAATATATGGCGCCTTATGTGCGTTTGATTCACGGTGTGGATCGTGAAAAACTGCTCAAAGAAATCAACAAGCAAGCCGCTAAAAATGAGCGGGTGATTGATTGTTTGTTGCAAATGCATATCGCCCAGGAGGAAACTAAATTTGGCTTAGACGCCAGTGAATTAGCACAGATCGTCGAGAATGCACAGGCAGGGGCTTACCCTAATGTTCGATTGGTCGGTTTAATGGGCATGGCGACCTTTACTTCTGATCAAGATCAAATTCGCGCAGAATTTGCTTCGCTAAAAAAACACTTTGACCAAACCGCTCCCCAACTACAAGACTTTTCAATCCTTTCTATGGGGATGAGTGGGGATTACCCTATCGCCATTGAAGAAGGCAGTAATATGATTCGTGTGGGTAGCAAAATCTTTGGGGAACGAAACTACTAGCATGTACGCAATTGTCGATGTAGAAACCACCGGAGGAAAGTTCAATGAAGAAGGCATTACAGAAATTGCCATCTACCGCTTTGACGGAAACACCATTGTCGATCAGTTCTCTAGTCTGGTCAATCCTTTAAAAGAAATCCAGCCCTTTGTACAACGCCTTACCGGGATCAACAGTAAAATGCTAGTCAATGCCCCTAAATTTTATGAGGTCGCAAAACGCATTGTCGAAATTACCGAAGACGCCGTTTTAGTCGCCCATAATGCCGAATTTGACTACCGCATTATTCGAACAGAATTCAAACGCCTGGGCTTTGACTTTGAACGCCAATCCTTGTGTACCGTGGATTTAGCTCAAAAACTTATCCCAGATGTACCCTCATATAAACTAGGGAAACTCGTCCGCTCGCTGGGTATCCCCATTTCTGATGTACACCGCGCCCACGGCGATGCCATGGCGACCGTAGAACTCTTTAAGGTCTTGCTCGAAAAAGACAGTGATAAGGAAATCATTTCGGCCCATGTAAAGACACTCAATAAAAAACAAGTTCCCAATAAATACTTGAACATCATCGAGGATTTACCCACGGAAACCGGAGTTTATTACATCCACAATAAAGAAGGGAAAATCATTTATATCGGGAAGAGTAAAAACATCAAAAAGCGCGTTTTAACCCACCTGACAGGGAAGGCCCGTAAGGCAGAAAAGATTAAAAAATCCCTACATTCAGTCACCTATGAATTGTGCGGAAACGAATGTTTGGCCCTATTGAAAGAGCAGCACGAGATCAAGAAAAATCAGCCGCGTTTAAATCACGCCTTAAAGTTTCGCCATTTTGCCATGGGGATTCGTTTAGATCGCTCTACCCCCTATCATCAATTGGTTATTGAACAGGTGCGCCAAGAAGAGGACTATTTAGATGTCTTTAAAAACAAAAAGGGAGCCGAAGGGCGATTGCGCTTTTGGCTGGAAGAATTTGAACTCTGCGCCCAGCAAACCTCCTTTGCAAGACGACAAACCGCCTGTTTTCGCCATGGAATTGGAAAATGCAAAGGCGCTTGCTTAGCCGAAGAAAAATGTGAGGCTTACAACGAACGCGTGCAAGCAGTAGCCGATAGTTTGCTCTATCCCCATGAAAATATGCTGATTATCGATAAGGGAAAGAAAGTGAGCGAAAAGAGTTTTATCTATATCAAAGAGGGGGTTTTTCAAGGCTATGGCTACTTTCAGCTTAACCACCAGATCAAAACAACCGAGAAAATCGAGGCCCGTTTACTGCCTATAGAAAACAATCGCGATACCCAAGCGGTCATTCGCAGCTTCCTGCGTAAAGTGCGTTACCAAAAACTGATTAACTTAGCAGAAGCTAGTTCAGCATGAAAAACAACGCACCTTCACTAAAACATCGTTTACACGAGATCATCTATGAAGCAGATACACCCGCCGGGAAGCTGTTTGATATTGCCTTGTTGTTCTTGATTCTCTTTAGTGTAATCTTAGTGATGTTAGAAAGTGTCTCCTGGATTGGAGAAGATTATGCCGAGCTGCTTTACCAACTAGAATGGGGCATCACGGCCTTGTTTAGTTTTGAATACATCGCCCGCCTTTTGGTCGTAAAAAAGCCTTGGCGCTATGTCAGCAGCTTCTTTGGTGTTATTGACCTTTTATCACTGCTACCCATGTACATCTCCTTCTTCTTTGTAGGAACAACTTCTTTGGTGGCGCTACGTGCCCTGCGTTTATTGCGCGTGTTTAGGATTTTAAAACTCTCCCGCTATATCGGGGAATCCAACTTCTTAATGGCGGCCCTCTGGGCAAGCCGTGCGAAGATTGGGGTTTTCCTCTTTGCGGTCATCATCTTATGCATCATTTTTGGCACCATTATGTATTTAGTCGAAGGCGAAGCCAATGGCTTTACCTCCATCCCTAGAGGAATCTACTGGTGCGTCGTTACCCTAACCACCGTAGGTTATGGGGACATTGCCCCTATGACACCGCTCGGGCGCTTTATCGCTTCTATCATCATGATTATGGGATATGGCATTATCGCTGTTCCTACCGGAATTGTCACCTCTGAAATGACACAACAACACCAAAACCCAGATACTAACACCCAGGCTTGCCCCAATTGTATAACCGAAACCCATTTGGACGACGCCATTTACTGCCACAACTGTGGCCACAAACTCAATGAAGACTTCTAAACTACTTTATGTCGCTGGTCCTACTGCCAGTGGTAAAACCGATCTCGCCATCGCTTTGGCAAAACACTTTAACACGGAAATCGTTTCTTGCGATTCTCGTCAATTCTATCAAGAGATGCGCATTGGTACAGCCGTACCTAGCGAAGCAGAGCGCGCAGAAGTGCCACATCACTTTATACAGCACCGTTCGATCACAGCCGACTATTCTGTGGGCGACTTCCGCCGGGAGGCGCTAGAAAAGCTTAAAGCCCTTTTTCAAAAGCACCAAACCATCATCATGGTGGGCGGCTCTGGTTTATATGCCGATGCTGTGATACAAGGCCTAGATGAATTTCCAGAAGTAGATCCAGCGATTCGCCCCCAACTCACCGCCATCTATCAACAAGAAGGCATTGAAATCCTGCAGGACCTCATGCGGGAACACGATTTAAAACACTACCAAGTGGTGGATAGAAACAACCCCCATCGCTTGATTCGCGCCCTCGAAATCTCTTTGAGCAGCGGGAAACCTTATTCCTCTTTTTTAGGGAAGAAAGCTGCGCCAGACTTTTTCGACGCCCAAACCATTGTGATCGATTGGGAACGCGAAGCCTTATACGATCGCATCAACCGCCGGGTGGACCTTATGGTGGAACAAGGTTTAAAGGCTGAAGCCAAAGGGCTCTACGCCCAAAAAACCTTAAACGCCCTGCAAACTGTGGGCTATCGCGAATGGTTTGCACACTTTGACGGGAAATGGGACGAGGCCACCGCCATCGAAGAAATTAAAAAGAACAGCCGCCGTTATGCCAAACGTCAAAGCACTTGGTTTAGACTTGCAGAAGCAGCCATACGTGTGACTGGCGGAGAAGATCCTAGCGAAATTATCCGTACCTTATTCTAATGAATATCGATCTCTATCTTATGGCCGGCATCTATGGTTTTGCGGGCATTACCCACTTTACCCATACCCGCTTTTTTGAATATGCAGTGCCTAAAGTGTTGGTCTATCGTCGCTTTATCGCCCTCTTTTCTGGAGTGCTGGAAATCCTGATTGCCATTGGTTTGTTGTATGCCCCCACCCGCTCTATGACAGCTGCTTTCTTAATGGTGTTTCTGGTGGCTATCTATCCCGCAAATATCGTACAGATCAATTATTACAGCAAGAAATACCAGCAGCCCGCCCTGCTCTTTTGGGCGATACGTTTACCCATGCAACTTGCATTGATCTATTGGGCCTATTTGTATGTCTAGGCGTTTTTGTATTTTGGCGGTCAAACCAAAATAACAAAAGCAAATGGCTGTTAAAAACCCTCCCGGCATTGAGAAAATGGTGAATTATCCACAATTCGCTGCCCAAGAAGAAGAACGCTATTACCGCAAAAAGATGCTGGCAGCAGCCTATCGCATCTTTGGGAAACTAGGCTTTTCTGAGGGCGTAGCCGGACACATCACCTGCCGTGATCCAGAATATCCCGACTGCTTTTGGGTAAACCCCTTTGGCTTGTCCTTTAAACGCTTAAAAATGTCTGATTTGGTCTTGGTCAATGAAGCTGGAGAAATCGTCGCAGGCAAGCCCGCAGCACTCAATAAAGCGGCTTTTGCCATTCATTCTGCCATTCACAAGGCGCGACCAGATGTGGTCGCCGCAGCCCACTCACATACCATCTATGGGAAAACTTGGTCGACCATGGGAAGAACATTAGCCCCCTTGACCCAAGACGCCTGTATCTTTTATGAGGATCATGGACTTTTTAACGATTATACCGGAGTTGTGGGTGAAAGCAGCGAAGGCGATCGCATTGCGGTAGCTTTAGAAGACAAAAAAGCGGTGATTTTACAAAACCACGGTTTGTTAACGGTGGGACATAGTATCGAAGAATGTGTGTTTTGGTTTACCACCATGGAAAGAAGCTGTCAGTCACAACTTTTAGCCGAAGCCACTGGCAAGGAATTGATTCATATCGATCCTAAGGTGGCCGCTATGACCCGCGATTATGAGGTAGGTTTTCCCTTAGCAGGTTACTTTAGTGCGCAACCCCTCTTTCAAGATATTTTTGCAGAACAGCCCGAGCTGGTCGATATCCCCGCGCCCGAAGGAAAACTGAGTTTATAATTGGTCCAATAAGTTCGCTTTGACATAGTCAATGGAGGTCTTTGCACTCTCCATAGAGTTAACGGCAAAGTTGCCTCCTTGTTCAATATAGTAGTATTGCAAGCCAGCCTTTTTAGGATCTGGCAGCATGCGGGTATAATCGATGGACCCCTGCCCCATCTCGGTATAATCCCGACTTTCTTTATGCATGTCTTTGATATGCCACATCACATAGCGACCGGCTTGTGCCGCGACCAGTTCTTTAGGGGTTTTTCCAGAATGTACCGCCCAGTAGAGGTCCAGTTGCAGCTTGACCCAGTTGGGATTCGTCTTGGCCAGGAGAATGTCAAAACCTGTGGTCCCGTTCCAGTCCTCAAACTCATACCCGTGGTTGTGGTAGGCAAAGCCCAGACCAGCCTCATTGACTTGTTGGCCTATTTGATTTAACAATTCTGCTAAACGCTCAAAGCCCGCTGGGTTGCGGTATTCTGCTAAGACAAAGGGCCAAGTCAAATACTCAGATTCTAGGGTCTTGGCCGCTGCGATACATTTGGCTACATAAGCGTTGACCTCTTCTGGAGAAGCTTCCATTAAAGTCGCAAAACCATAGTGCCCACTGCTGGTACTTAAGCCCAACTCGTCTAAGATCGCTTTAAACTCCGCCACCGGATAACCATAAATCGTACCCGTCGCTGCATCAAAGCCATAAGTTTCAAAATCCTCATAGCCCATCGCTTTTAAGGCGTTTAAGGTACCCAAAGGGTCCTTTGCCATCGCATCGCGTACACTAAATAGTTGTAAACCGATTTTGAATTTAGGCTGGGGTTTTTGCCCTACAGACCCGCAAGAGAATAACAGCCCACAGCCTAAGAGCACGAGTACCGCCGAAAAAAACATTGATTTCATCTTCACAAAATACTATTTTTTATACATTTGAACAGTAATAGACCCCAATCTATTCTACGCCAAACAATTAACCTGCAAGGATGTTATTAACAGCCAGCTAAGCGAGACCAGAACAATTGCCTCAAAGTGGGGGTGGGATTGGTGTATTTTTTTTTGGGGTATTTGGCTGTAAAAGATAGAAGAGCAATCCCGCGTCTATTTTAAATAGCAAAACCCAAATCCTCATAAAGATAGGTCACGCGTCATTGACCCGCGCCAGACAGGTGTTGGATAAGTTGTGTACTGTTTAAAAAGAAACAGATAACAATTCTTTCCCCAGTTGGTGCATCGCATTGAGCACCTTTTTTGCTTGTTCTTCTGAGGCTTCTACTTTTCCCGTCTTATATTGCCGTAGTAACGAGGGGTTCATGTTGGCTTTCTTGGCAATGTTTGATACCTTCACCTCGGGCAACAGGTGGAATATGTTTTTTAAATTAAGCAAATAAGTAAAAGCGGGCGCGGGATTTAGTTCCTTCGCATAGTCTTCTTCAAGCGCTAAGGCCAATTCATAATGATCGGTATAGGCCTGCTGGATGTTTTCTTTTAATTCGGCTAGGGTGTTGCCATAGGAGGCAACTACTCCAGGGACTTCGGTAATGGTTCCCCAATAGGTGCCGTCTTTGTGTTTTTCGACTGTTACTTTCATCTTTCTTTCTTTTTAATTTGGTGTGTCAAGTAGATTAATTTGACGAGGACTACTTTAACCCCGCCTACCTCAAGATGCTTCCCACCGTCCCTTTTGGAATATCCTTTTTAGGATGGGGAACCGTAACGATCCCCATTCTTGTAGGATGCTTAAAGTGGTGGTGGCTTCCTTTGGTGCGTACCAAATGCCACCCCTCTTTTTGTAATATCTTGATTAGCCTTCCCGATTTCAAAATTCAAACTTATAACAAAATAGTTATAATGACTTATTAGTATAAAATTCGCCATTGGGCTGAATAATAATTGAGATAAAAAGAACAAAATCCTCATCACCCTCCAATTAGATCTAAAAAAACCTCCGTCTCTAGCGGTTCCACATACAACAAACTGATCAGGGTGACATATAGAAGGATCAGCTCGACAAAATAGGTCAGGCCATGGATACGGTTACGGGAAAAGAAGGCGACCAAGATCATGGCAGCGCCAGCACGGGCGAGGTAGATCCCGCCCACACTCAACCAAGCCAAAACAGCGGTGATAAAGGTAAGGCCAAAGTGAAAGTATTTTGTGAGGGTATCGGTATTGCGATAATCTGGCGCGGCAGTACCTAAAATAAGGCTAATCCCAGCAAAGTGGATTATAGACTCAGGTTCCGCTAGGGTCATTAGCACCCCTATTCCAGAAATGACCATGGTATAGGTCCATTGGGTTTCAGCGCGATAAAATAAACTGGAGATGGATTCTGGGATACCAACATGTTTGTAGGCCCAGAATAGGAACCAAGTAAGGGCCACTAAGGCAATAATGATGTAGGTCATGATAAAAGATTTGGTATCATGAAAATACAAAAAAAGAAGATAGTGGACTTATGCTTTAAGCAAAAGCAATCCTATACGAAAAGCATCAAAGGGTTATACGTTAAAACGGAAATGCATCACATCGCCATCTTGCACGATATATTCTTTTCCTTCAATACGCATTTTCCCGGCTTCTTTGACTTTGGCTTCGGTTTTAAAGTTGATATAGTCGGTAAAAGAGATGACTTCTGCGCGAATAAACCCTTTTTCAAAATCGGTGTGGATGACTCCGGCTGCTTGTGGTCCAGTTGCTCCCACAGGAAAAGTCCAGGCACGCACTTCTTTCTCTCCAGCGGTAAAATAAGTTTGCTGTTTCAATAAGGCATAGGCTTTACGGATCAACTTTGCGGCACCCGGTTCTGTGAGTCCCAGGTCTTCTAAAAAGACTTGGCGCTCTTCAAAGGTGTCCAGTTCGTTGATGTCTGCTTCGATAGAAACAGCCAGGGTCAAGACTTCTGCATTTTCTGCGGTGGCAATCGCTTCTACCTTTTCTACCAGTGAGTTTCCTCCAGCGGCATCTCCTTCAGAAACATTACACACATATAAGACCGGTTTGTCGGTGAGCAGTTGCAAACCGTGAATTACTTCTTCTCGGTCTTTTTCAGAAAAGTCGAGTTGGCGCACATTCTGCGCTTGCTCTAAACCTTCTTTAATGCTATTGAGAATGGCTTGTAGCTTTTGGGCATCTTTATCTCCGGTACGCGCAGCGCGGTTGACTTTTTCCAAACGCTTTTCAACGGTTTCTAAGTCTTTTAACTGCAGTTCGATATCGATGATTTCTTTATCGCGAATAGGATCGACAGAACCTTCGACATGCACAATATTGTCGTTGTCAAAACAACGCAATACATGGATGATGGCATCGGTCTCACGGATATTAGCCAAGAATTGATTCCCTAGCCCCTCCCCTTTACTGGCACCTTTGACCAAACCGGCGATATCGACGATTTCTACCGTTGCGGGAATGGTTTTTTCTGGATTGACCAACTCGGCAAGCGTGGTAAGGCGTTCGTCTGGCACGTTGACCACCCCTACATTAGGTTCGATGGTACAAAACGGGAAATTAGCACTTTGGGCTTTGGCGTTAGACAAACAATTAAATAGGGTGGATTTACCCACATTAGGTAATCCTACAATTCCTGCTTTCATATAGTATTATTCTTCTGGATGCATAAAACGTTGCTTTCCTAGCAAGACCTCTTCGGTTTCGACATGGTCTTCGTCTGGAACACAACAGTCCACTGGACAAACGGCCGCACATTGAGGCTCATCGTGGAAGCCTTTACACTCGGTACATTTGTCTGGAACGATATAGTAAAATTCGTCAGAAATGGGCTCTTGGGTTTCATCTGCAGCGACTGCTTTCCCATTGGGTAAAACAAGCTCTCCAGTTAGAGAAGTCCCATCACTGTAACGCCAATCGTCTGCGCCTTCATAAATCGCCGTGTTAGGGCATTCTGGTTCACACGCTCCGCAATTGATACATTCGTCTGTTATGATGATGGCCATAGCAATTTCTTTATTTACATTTGCGCAAAAATACTGCATAAATCACGCCTAGACAAATAAATGACGACCATAGAACAACATATTGAAGGATTTGAAAAATTAGGACAGTATTTGCGGGAAATTGACGTCAACGCAGAGCAATATTCCTCCCTCTTTGACTGTGTTCGAAAAGCCCAACATAACAACGGTTGGTTTACCGAAGAAAACTGCTTAAAAGCCCTGCGTGCTTGGGGAGAAGTGCTTAATCCAACTACATTACAAGCCTGGACTAAGCGATATTCCTTTGGCGCGACCGCGCCAAAAAATATAGGCCTCATTCTAGCGGGAAACATCCCCTTAGTCGGCTTTCACGATGTCTTATGTGTTTTGATTTGTGGGCATAATGCGACCATAAAACTCTCTTCGACAGATCCGCTTTTGATTCCTTTTATCTATTCGCAATTGCAAGCGTTCTCTCCTGCTTTTAAGAATCGATTGCATTTTACAGAAGATCGACTAGAACATTTTGACGCAGTAATCGCCACTGGAAGCAATAATGCGGCCCGTTATTTTGAACATTACTTTGCGCAAGTCCCCCATATCATTCGCAAAAACCGCAATGGGATTGCGGTATTAAGCGGAAATGAATCCAAAGAAGAACTAGCAGGATTAGCCCAAGATATCGTCCAATACTATGGCCTGGGCTGTCGCAGTATTGCCAAGGTGTATGTACCAGAAGGCTATGATCTCAATAATATCTTTGGGGCACTGTACCCTCATGCCGATTTGATGGATTCGGCGAAATACGCCAACAATTACGACTACAACAAAGCGGTATACTTAATGAGTGAGTTTGATTTACTCGACAATGGCTTTATGCTGCTTCGCGAGCATGACTCCTTTGGTTCTCCAGTGGCCAGCTTGCATTACAGTTATTACCAAGATCAAACTGAACTCGAAAAAGAGCTGCGCGAAAAGAGCGAAGAGATCCAGTGCATTAGCACGCATTTACCCCTTGCGCAAGCTGTTCCCTTAGGGAAAACCCAGCAACCTGGACTATGGGATTATGCCGATGGGGTGGATCCAATTTCCTTTTTGTTACAGTTGTAATTAAATTGTTAAAAAACTAGGGTAAAAAAACCTTATTCGCTTATGATGTTTCTGGGGATATGATGATATTTGCATCTTAAAATTAAGCCATGAAGAAACACAATTTTAGCGCAGGTCCCTCTATCCTCCCTGCTCCCGTAATGGAAAAGGCTGCAGCAGCAGTACAAGAGCTAGACGGAATCGGTTTATCTTTAATAGAAATCTCCCACAGAAGCAAAGAATTTGTGGCCATCATGGACAAGGCACAAGCCCTTGCATTAGAATTAACTGGCCTGACCGATAAAGGTTACCAAGCCCTATTTTTACAAGGGGGAGCCAGCATGCAATTCTTAATGGCAGCAGCGAACTTGATGCAGTCAAAAGCCGGTTATATCAATACTGGAGCTTGGTCTGACAAAGCCATCAAAGAAGCTAAACGCTATGGTGAGGTTGTTGAAATCGCTTCTTCAAAAGAGGCCAACTTTAACTACATCCCAAAAGGACAAGATATCCCTGCAGATTTAGACTATTTACATATCACTACAAACAATACGATTTTTGGGACACAGTTTCACGACTTACCAGAAACCGATGTGCCCTTGATCGCAGATATGAGCTCTGATATTTTTTCACGTGAGTTCGATTACTCTGCCTTTGATTTATTTTATGCAGGTGCCCAAAAGAATATGGGACCAGCTGGAACAACTTTAGTTATCGTAAAAGACAGCGTCTTAGCAAAAATGAACAAAGATGTTCCTTCTATGTTGTCTTATGCTACCCATGCAGATAAAGGAAGTATGTTTAATACTCCGCCAGTATTTGCGGTTTACACTTCTATGTTAACCCTAGAATGGTTAAAAGAAAAAGGGGGTGTAAGCGCTATCCAAGCCCACAACGAGACCAAGGCTAAATTGATTTATGATGAAATCGATCGCAACAGCGCCTTTGAAGGTTTTGCTGCTAAAGAAGACCGCAGTTTTATGAATGCGACCTTTAACCTGGCAGAAGGAGTGGATGGGAAAGCCTTTGACGAACTATGGAATGCTGCCAACATCAGCGGACTAAAAGGTCACCGCTCTGTAGGTGGTTACCGCGCCTCAATCTACAATGCCCTACCCCTAGAAAGCGCCCAGCAATTGGTGGACGTAATGCAACAATTTGAAAAAACGCTATAATGAATATACTCGCTAACGACGGCATCTCTCAAAGTGGAGTTGACGCTTTAACTGCTAACGGATTTAATGTAATCACCACTAATGTTGCCCAAGAGCAATTAGTCGCTTACATCAACGATAACGACATTGTGGCCTTATTGGTCCGCAGTGCAACAACCGCTCGTAAAGATTTAATCGACGCCTGCCCTAACCTAAAAATCATCGGTCGTGGTGGTGTAGGAATGGACAATATCGATGTGGACTATGCCCGTGAAAAAGGCTTACACGTGATCAATACGCCTGCTGCTTCTTCGGCTTCAGTAGCTGAATTAGTTTTCGCTCACTTATACGGCGGAGTTCGTTTCTTACACGACAGCAATCGCAATATGCCCTTAGAAGGAGAAAGCAACTTTAAAGGTTTAAAGAAGGCTTACGCCAAAGGCGTTGAGTTGCGCGGAAAAACACTAGGTGTCATTGGTTTTGGTCGTATTGGACAAGAAGCAGCAAAAATCGGTTTAGGGATCGGAATGAATGTAATCGCTGCAGACAAGTTTATGGACAGCGCAACAGTAAAGGTTGCCTTATTTAACGGTCAAAGTATTGATGTGGACATCAAAACACAATCGATGGAAAGCGTTTTAGCTGAAGCAGATTTTGTCACTCTTCACGTACCTGCACAAAAGGAATATGTGATCGGAGAAGCGCAATTTGACCAAATGAAAGACAGGTCTGTTATCGTAAATGCTGCACGTGGTGGAGTCATTGACGAGGTGGCTCTTTTAAAAGCCTTAGACAGCGGAAAATTAGCTTTCGCTGGACTAGACACTTTCGAAGACGAGCCTAAACCAGCCATCCAAGTATTGATGCACCCAAAAGTTTCTTTAACGCCGCATATCGGTGCAGCAACAGGAGAAGCACAAGACCGCATTGGCGTTGAATTAGCAGAGCAAATTAGCTCCATTCTCGCTTAATGGCCTATTTCGATCGCTTAAAAAAAAAATGGAACATCCAGTCCAATAGACAGTTGTGGATTGTCTTTATTGTCTTTGGGATTACTGGATCTAGTTCTGTTAAAGTAGGGAAACCCTTCCTTGCGTTGATCGGCTTACAGCCGGAAGTATTTTCAGATATACCTTTAGGAATGGTCCTTTATTGGATTCTAAGGATACTAGTGATCTTCCCTATCTACCAAATATTATTAGTCCTTTTCGGCGCACTATTTTTTCAATTTTCCTTTTTTTGGGAATTTGAAAAGAAAATCTTGCGCCGAATGGGATTTAAAAGATTCTTTCCAGAACCTTAAGATAGATTTGACGTGATGAGTTTTAAGAACTCATTGCGGGTATCTGTTTGTTTAAACGTACCGCGGAAGCCAGAGGTTGTCGTGGTAGAGTTTTGCTTCTGCACTCCGCGCATCATCATACACATATGAGAAGCTTCGATCACTACCGCTACCCCTTCTGGTTGCAGGGTGTCGTTGATACAGTCTAAAATCTGCTCTGTCAAACGCTCTTGCACTTGTAAACGGCGAGAAAAAACGTCGACTACTCTAGGGATTTTGCTCAAGCCAACAATATGTCCATTAGGAATATAAGCAATATGCGCTTTCCCAAAGAAAGGCAACATATGGTGCTCGCAAAGAGAGTATAACTCGATGTCTTTTACGATTACCATCTCGTTATAATTTTCTTTAAACATTGCGCTTTGTAGGATCTGTTGTGGATCCATTTCATAGCCTTCTGTTAAAAATTTCATGGCTTTAGAAGCGCGTTCTGGGGTTTTGACCAAACCTTCACGGCTGGTGTCTTCTCCCAATAAGTTGATCACTTCAGAAAAGTGTCCTTTGATTTCTTCAGTAATGGGTAGGGTGTCGAGATTAAAATTGTCGTTCATCATAATTTAGTGGAGTAAATGGTTGAATTTTTCTTTTAGTTTAGCCACTTTAGGGCTAATCACATAGCTGCAATACATTTGTTCAGTATGCTGGTTATAATAGTTTTGATGCTCTTCTTCAGCAGTATAAAAAGGATACTCAGGCAATAGTTGGGTCACGATTGGAGCTTCAAAAGTTGTTTGCTGCAATTCAGCGATAACTTCTTCGGCGATAGCCTTTTGATCCTCATCCACATAAAAAATCGCAGAGCGATATTGTGTCCCCACGTCATTTCCTTGACGATTGAGAGTGGTGGGATCATGGGTGGCAAAAAAGACGTACAATAGGTCTTTGTAGGACACTACATTTTCGTCATAAGTCAATTGGATTCCCTCGGCATGGCCAGTTCGCCCAGTGCAGATTTCTCTATAAGCAGGATTCTTGATAGATCCCCCCATATAACCAGAGATTATCCCATCTACACCACGCAGGTTTTGAAAGACTGCTTCGGTACACCAAAAACATCCTCCAGCAAAATAAGCTAACTTTTCTTTTTTCATTTCTGTCTAACGAATATACGTATATAATTAAACAAAACGAAGTCTTGTTGAATAAATACTTCTTTTTGATTGAAATAAGCAAGAAAAAGGTAAACGAAAAAAGCAGGGAAGGAAAAAAGACATTCTTTTAAAAAACTGTAATTTGCAGCTCTATGAAAGACATTATCACTGCAAAGCAGCTTCGCAAAAGCTATGGAGATTTAACCGTTTTAAAAGGCGTAGATTTAAGTATTCAAAAGGGAGAGGTTGTTGCGATAACAGGACCTTCTGGGGCGGGTAAAACAACTCTTTTACAGATTTTAGGCACCCTTTCTAGTCCAGATAACACTCCTAGTACCACATTAAAGATTGATCAATCTGAGGTTCTGGGGTTAAAGGATAGCGCCTTAGCGCGCTTTCGCAATGAATCCCTGGGTTTCGTCTTTCAATTTCACGAGTTGCTCGATGAATTTACGGCTCTGGAAAATGTGATGATGCCGGCCCTTATCCAAGGCAAGAAAAAAGCAGCGATTAAAGAAAAAGCCATGGGCTTATTACAACGATTAGGAGTGGATCACCGCATGGATCATAAACCCAATAGTCTTTCTGGTGGAGAACAACAACGCATTGCCGTTGCAAGAGCCTTGATGAACGATCCCGCCATTATCTTTGCCGATGAACCCAGTGGGAACCTCGATTCTCAAAATGCCGACGCGCTGCATCAATTGTTTTTTGATCTTAGGGACGAATTAAAGCAAACTTTTGTGATCGTTACCCACAATAAAACCTTAGCCAATATGGCAGATCGAACCATTCATCTTGTCGACGGAGAAATTGTAGCATGAAGCTAACAGACATCAAGACCTTTCTTGAAGAAAAAGCCCAGCAATATGAGTCTTTTGATTTTATTGAGGTTGATCCCATTCAAATCCCGCATCAATTTTCGCTAAAAGAAGATATTGAAATCAGTGGCTTTTTAGCCGCCACCATCGCCTGGGGCAATCGAAAGAGCATCATCAATAATGCCCAAAAAATGATGCAATTGATGGATCAAGCGCCTTATGACTTTATCATGAATCACAAAGAAAAAGATCTCGCCCGTTTTGAGGGTTTTGTCCACCGCACATTCAATGCCGAAGACCTGCGCTATTTTATCAAAGCATTGCGCTACGTTTATCAAGAACATCAAGGCTTAGAACAGCTTTTTAGTCAACAGGCTACGCCAAAGAGCTTACAGGAGGCAATTCACCATTTCAAAAAAGTGTTTTTCTCCCTCCCCCACCAACAACGCACACAAAAGCACGTTTCGGATCCTTTAAAGGGTTCTGCGGCAAAGCGACTCAATATGTATTTGCGCTGGATGGTGCGATCGAATAAAAACGGAGTAGACTTTGGCCTTTGGCCATCCTTACACCCACGACAATTGTCTTGCCCCCTAGATGTGCATTCTGGAAATGTTGCCAGAAAATTGAAGCTTTTAAAGCGCAAGCAAAACGACGGCAAAGCTTTGTTAGAACTAGATACCGCCTTGCGCAAAATGGATCCAGAAGATCCGGTTAAGTTCGATTATGCCCTCTTTGGGCTAGGGGTTTTTGAAAAATTTTAAGCCATTCAAAGATTCCCCGTTCAAGAAAGGAGAAGTTTTTGTATTTTTGTCCCAACAAAGGAAAGCGTAAGCGATACATGAAAATTCTTCTCAAAAATGCCACCATCATAGACCCTAAAGGTGCTTTCCATTTACAAGAAGTTGATGTTTTTATTTCAGATGGTACGATTACAAAAATAGGTACCGCCCTAGAAGAAGCAGCTGATATTACCGTAAAAAAAGAGAATCTTCACCTTTCTATGGGGTGGTTTGATTCAAGCGTCTGCTTTGGAGAGCCGGGCTATGAAGAACGCGAAACCCTTGAAAATGGTTTGCGAACAGCGGCTTTGAGTGGCTTTACTGCCCTTGCACTAGAACCCGAAACCCAACCCACCATCGACAGTCAATCTGCGGTGATACAATTAAAAAACTATCGTTCTGAGCATCCCACAGAGATGCATCCCATAGCCGCTTTTACAAAAGGCCAAGCAGGGAAGTTAATGACAGAATTGTACGATTTACAAAACAATGGCGCCATCGCTTTTGGCGACTTTTTACGCCCGATAGAAAATCCAGAATTACTCAAAACTGCTTTGCTTTATGCGCAGCGATTTAACGCTTTAATCGTCTCTAGTCCACAAGATAATCGTATCGGTGGAAATGGCGTTGCACATGAAGGAAATAGCAGTACACAACTAGGTTTAACTGGCATCCCTAGTCTGAACGAAACCCTGCAAATCAACCGAGATTTACACATTTTAGCCTATGCCGGTGGTAAACTCCATATTCCTTTTGTTTCAACCGCAGAAGGCGTGGAACTTATTCGCGCGGCAAAGAAAAAAGGGTTAAAGGTGAGCTGTAGTGTTGCGCTAGCTAACCTTTGTTATACAGACAAGGCACTCTTTGGTTTTGATACGCGATTTAAATTATGTCCGCCGCTTCGCACAGAGACAGACAGAGAAGCACTAAAAGAAGGTTTACTCGATGGGACCATCGATATGATTAGTTCACATCATCAACCCTTAAATAAAGAATTAAAGCATGTTGAATTTGAACATGCGAGTAATGGGACAATAGGTTTAGAAGCTGCCTTTGGAGTGCTTAACACCCTCTTCCCTACACAAAAAGTGATTCAGTTTTTGACCAATGGTAGAGCCACTTTTGGCTTAGCCACTAAAAAAATTGAAGAAGGACAGGTTGCTAACTTAAGTTTATTTTCCCCTAATGGAGCAGGGAAATTTACCCAAGAGGATCTCCTCTCTTCAACCCAAAACTGTGCCTTTATAGGCCACAGCACTCAGGGAAAAGTCTACGGTAGCATTAGCGGAAATAAAATCGCTTTAAAATAAGCATGGAGATCAATCAAGTACTAGATTATCGCATTAGGCGACCTTTAAAAGAAGGAGAAAACACCCCAGTTTTATTCCTTTTGCATGGCTATGGAAGTCATGAAGAAGACCTTTTTTCTTTTGCGAATTACCTGCCAGAAGAATACTTAATCATCTCGCTTCGCGCCCCTTTAACGCTTGGTTTTGGAGGCTATGCGTGGTACTCCATTCACTTTAACGAGAATCAGGATAAATGGAGTGATGATGCCGAGGCTAAGACAGCACAAGAAATTATTCTTTACAATATCAATTATCACCTTGAGCAATTTAAACTCGAAGGTCAAAAAGTATCCTTATTAGGCTTTAGTCAAGGTGCCATCTTGAGTTGGGCAGTAGGCCTATCCCACCCCACACAAATTGACAAGATCATTGCGTTAAGCGGTTATGTAAATGAAGCTATTTTTGGCTTCGCCAAAGAAGGCTTAGATCAATTGCGCATCTTTAGCAGTCACGGTACAGAAGATCCTACCCTCCCGGTCGACTGGGCGAGAAAAGGGGTTGCATTAGTCGAGAAAAAAGAGATTAAAGTTGACTATAAAGAATACCCCGCTGGGCACGGTATCAATCCAGAAAATTTTGCCGATTTACTCGCCTGGTTAAAAGCAAACGCTTAATCGTTGTAATACAGAAGTTGATCTAAGACATTTAACTTGATCTCTGCGCCGTTGATCTGGTATTCGATTAAAACTTCTCCCCAATCGGTTCCATCAGAAAAATCTGCGATCACCCATTTGTGATTTAAGACCTTTATTTTATTGATCAAGAACTTTTTTCCATGACCACTGTATACCACCAAAGGGTTATCTCCTTTAACGCTATTACTTTCATAAATTTTATCTTTTACTCGCTCGATGATTACCGCTGGATCATCATCTGGATAAACAGCTTGTGCTTCTAGATTTTGATCCAAAGAAAAATACACATCATCTTCATACTTAGATTCTACTTTATCTAGAGCTACTTTTAAGGTATCAATACGCGCAATCTTTTCTGCAATTGTCTCTGCTTGATACTTGACCACTTTTGAACTATTGACCAATTGAAAAACAAGGATTAATGCAGTAAAAGCAAAAAGGTAAATAAAGATTTTAGTTTTCATAATGAGCTGGTGATTTCAAGGTTATCATAGGCGAGAAAAACATTTTCAGGAAGGTCTTTTTCAACTTCTTCGTGAAAACCTAATAGGTGACTAATATGGGTTAAATAAGCCCGCTTAGGCTTTAATTCTTCGATTAAAGCTAGGGCTTCTTCTAGATTTAAATGAGAGGGATGGGGTTCTATTCGCAAAGCATTTACAACTAAAACGTCAAGGTTCGCAAGCTTGTGTTTTTCTTCTTCTGCAATGGTTTTAACATCTGTTAAATAAGCAAAATCATCAATGCGGTAGCCCATCACAGGCATCTTGTAGTGCATTACTTCGATGGGGATTGCCTGTTTATCCCCTAGCATAAAAGGGGTTGACTTGTCAATGCTGTGCACATTGACAGAAGGCGCTCCAGGATATTTATTTTCATCGTTAAAGATATAATCAAAACGCTGTTTCAAGGACGCTTGCACTCTAGAAGACATATGCATATTAATGTTTCCTTGACGGAAGAAAAAAGGGCGAATATCATCTAAGCCTGCAGTGTGATCGGCATGCTCGTGGGTAAAGATAATCCCGTCTAATTGACGTGCATTCATCCCCAGCATTTGCTGGCGAAAATCTGGTCCACAATCGATTACAAAGAAATAATCCTTCCACGATAAGGCAATCGAAACGCGTAACCGCTTATCCTTAGGGTCAGTACTCAAACAAACTGGATGCTTACTGCCGATAATGGGAATTCCCTGAGAAGTTCCCGTGCCTAAAAAAGTGATTTTAATCATGTTTTTCAAAGGTAAACCTTGTCATTTAATTCTACAATCTTTGTAGATTTGAAAAACTAATTAATTGTTTATGTCTGACCAACTCCCTGGCGAAATTGAATTAGAAAATCGCCCTTCTGTTGAAGCCAAAGCTTTACGCATCAACCTCAATCGTTATATCTATGGTACTTTTGCAGAGATTGGTGCTGGTCAAGAGGTCGCCCGTCACTTTTTCCGTTCTGGGGGGGCTTCAGGTACGATAGCAAAAACCATTAGTGCTTATGACAAAAACTTTAGTGATAATATCTATGGGGAAGAAGATGACCAACGTTATGTAACAGAAGCGCGTTTATATAAAATGCTCGATCACGAGATGCAGTTATTAGAAGACCGCATCCCAAGAGATCAAAATCCCAATAAGATGTTCTTTACCTATGCAAACACGGTAACGACCATTGACTTTGCGAAAAAATTTAAAGGTCATGGATGGATGGGAATTCGTTTTCAAGCCAGTCCAGACCAGGATTACAGTGAAATCACCCTGCATGTTCGCTTCCATCAAACCGAGGCTAGATTGCAGCAAGAGGTACTAGGAAATGTAGGAGTCAATTTAGTTTATGGTGCATTTTATAAAAATAAGGAACCCAAAAAATTGTTGCGCTACCTCTATGACAACATCGATAAAGATGCCATTGAAATCGACACCATCAATTTTAAAGGCCCTTTGTTTGAAAATGTTGACAACCGCCTAATGAGTTTACAACTGGTTAAAAATGGGATGACAGATGCTGTAATGTTCAATCCAAAAGGAAATAACATTCTTCCTGCACGCGAACTTTACAAGAAAAATATTTTAACGCTTCGCGGAAGTTTTCGCCCGGTCACTAAAGTCAATATCGACATGTTTGAAAAGGCCTTAGACGCCTTTATTCAAGAGCCAGACGTAGATGAAAGCAAAACAGTGGTTATATTTGAAATTACCCTTTCAAATCTTTTAGCCGATGGAGAAATCGATGAAAAAGACTTTATGGATAGAGCTAAACTCTTGTGCTCTTTAGGCCATATCGTGATGATTTCCAACTTTAAAGAATACTACAAACTTGTAGATTACCTCTCTCAGTATACTAAAAAGCAACTGGGCTTGAGTATGGGAGTCAATAACTTTGTCGAAATATTTGACGAACACTATTACGAAGACCTTGGAGGTGGTATCCTAGAAGCCTTTGGGAAAATGTTTTATAACAACCTTAAGGTTTACCTCTACCCCATGAAAGACGAAAAAGGAACTATTACCAATAGCACTAATCTCAAACTTCATCCCCGTATGAAGGACTTTTATAAGTTCTTTAAATACAACGGGAAAGTGATTGATATTTTTGATTTTGATGAATCCTATTTAAACATCTTTTCTAGAAAAATTCTTCAGCAAATTAAAGATGGAGAGTCTAATTGGGAAGAGCATCTACCAGAAGGAATCGCTGAATTAATTCGCCAAAATAAGATGTTTGGCATCAAAGAATAAGGCTAAAATTATCCTATTTTCATTCCTGTAAATAACAGTAAATCATATCTTAGTGTCATGAGATACCACAGCTTATTGTTAACTGTGCTTTTATGGGGGAACTCTTTTCTTTTACTGGCACAAACCGTCCAAATCAATCACACCTATAATCGAGAGTCTAAAAGTCTAGATGGGGCATGGCAGTACATTGTTGACCCCTATGAAAATGGCTTTTACAATTACCGCTATGAGCCGTTTGAAAATCAATCAAATCCTGGGAATGGCGCTTTTTTTACTAATGCAAAACGAAAAGGAAAAGCAGACTTAGTTGAGTACAACTTTGATTTGATGGATAGCCTTTCTATTCCTGGGGATTGGAATTCTCAAAAAGAGCGTCTCTACTATTACGAAGGAAGTGTGTGGCTAAAGAAGTCTTTTGATTATCAAAAAACAAAAGGGGATAATCGTGTTTTTGTTCACTTTGGCGCAGCTAATTATCAAGCAGATGTATACTTGAATGGCCAAAAACTAGGAAGGCATATCGGTGGTTTTACCCCCTTTAATTTTGAGGTAACACACTTGCTCAAAGAAAAAGACAACTTCCTTATTGTCAAGGTGGATAACAAAAGAAAGAAAGAGGCTGTCCCCACCTTAAATACAGATTGGTGGAATTATGGTGGTATTACGCGCAGCGTAAAACTAATTGAAACTCCGCCTCAATTTATCGCAGATTATTTTATACAGTTAGACCCTAGTGATGCTAACAAAATAACCGGAGAAATCTTGCTTAGCGGCAAGGACAAGCAGGGAAAAGAAGTCAATATCAATATTCCCGCCTTAGGGATTAAAAGAAGACTTATAACAAAAAGTAATGGGGCTGCTTCTTTTGAAGTTCGTTCTGATCAAATCAATTACTGGAATGTGGACAACCCCTATTTGTATGAGGTAAAGCTCAATACAAAAGAAGATGGCATCACTGATCAAATAGGTTTTAGAACAATTGCGACAAAAGGAGCCGATATTTTACTCAACGGAAAATCTATCTTTCTCAAGGGGATCTCAATTCATGAAGAAAGCCCCCTACGGGGCGGAAGAGGGCACTCTGTCGAAGACGCAAAACAGCTATTGCAATGGGCCCAAGAGCTGGGATGTAATTATGTGCGTTTAGCGCATTACCCGCACAATGAACACATGATTCGTTTAGCCGATCAAATGGGTATTTTAGTCTGGGAAGAAAATCCAGTTTACTGGACCATCGACTGGGAAAACGAGGCCACTTTTGCGAATGCAAAACAACAGCTTGCTTCCTTAATTCATCGCGACAAAAATCGCGCAAGTGTCATCATTTGGTCCATGGCGAATGAGACCCCTACTAGCCCAGCAAGAAACCGCTTTTTAGAAGGTCTCGCTAGGTATACTAAAACGACAGACCCTACGCGACTAATTAGCGCTGCCCTAGAACAAAGCAACTACAATGGGGATCCGCTGGTTCGCACTATTAGTGATAGTTTTGCAGAACAGGTAGACATCCTTAGTTTTAATCAATACATCGGCTGGTATGATGGAACGATAGAAAAATGCCAAACGATTCAATGGAACATTCCAGAAGACAAACCCGTGATGATCTCTGAGTTTGGTGCTGGGGCAAAATTTGGCCTTCGCGGAGAAAAAGATAATCGCTGGACAGAAGACTATCAAGCATATCTGTATCAAGAAACCTTAAAAATGATTGATAAAATCGATCAATTAAGGGGTGTTTCTCCTTGGATACTTATCGACTTTAAGTCGCCTAGAAGGGTACTACCTGACGTTCAAGACGGCTGGAATAGGAAAGGCTTACTCTCTGAAAAGGGAGAAAAGAAGCAGGCCTTTTATGTATTGCAGG
This sequence comes from Candidatus Arcticimaribacter sp., assembly GCA_042096495.1. GTDB lineage: Bacteria > Bacteroidota > Bacteroidia > Flavobacteriales > Flavobacteriaceae > Arcticimaribacter. The sequence continues at coordinate 2,018 of JBELLO010000004.1, read as the reverse complement.
AGTATTATCATGCCAAAAAATAAATTCTTAGATACACCACTTGCGCATCATAAACCGCTAAATAAACGCTATTTAAGCCTCAAGTATTTGCGCTGCATGCACTTTGGTCTTGACCTTATCAATCACGCGTTCAACAACGCCATTTTCGTCTATGATAAAGGTCATACGGTGAATCCCGTCGTATTCACGCCCCATAAATTTTTTAGGACCCCATACCCCAAAAGCATTAATTACTTGTTTGTCTTCATCTGCTAAAAGCGGAAAAGGAAAATCATACTTGGCCGAAAAATTGCGTTGGCGTTTTTCGCTATCAGCGCTAACCCCTAAAAGAGCATAGCCGGCGTCTTGCAATTCTTTGTAGTGATCTCTAAGATCACAAGCCTCTGCTGTACAACCGGGTGTACTGGCTTTTGGGTAAAAGAAAACAACTAATTTTTGTCCTTTATAATCACTTAACTGCTGGGTGTTTCCGCGATCATCAGAAACAGAAAAAGCGGGAACAGTATCCCCTACTTGTAATGGCTTCATAACTTATTTTTTTTCTAAATTACAAAACAAACAGAAGAACAAATGACCAAACAAGAAAAAGTTGATTATGTCATCGAAACGCTTGCAAATCTTTATCCAGAAATCCCCATTCCCCTTGACCACACAGACCCTTACACCCTTTTAATTGCGGTTTTACTTTCTGCACAAAGCACTGATGTAAGAGTGAACCAAATCACTCCCCTACTCTTTGCTAAAGCGAGGACACCACAAGAAATGATCAAATTAACAGTTGAAGAAATTCGAGATATCATTCGTCCAGTAGGTTTATCTCCTATGAAATCAAAGGGTATCCACGGCTTATCAAAAATCCTTTTAGAAAAACACAAGGGAGAAGTACCGCGCACCTATGAAGAACTAGAAGAGCTGCCTGCTGTGGGACACAAAACCGCAGCAGTTGTAATGGCACAAGCTTTTGATATTCCAACCTTTCCAGTCGATACCCATATTCATCGATTGATGTACCGCTGGGGGTTTACCAATGGTAAAAATGTGGTACAAACTGAAAGAGATGCAAAGCGATTGTTCCCTGAAGATACATGGAACGACTTGCACCTACAGATTATTTGGTATGGGAGAGAATACAGTCCTGCGAGGGGGTGGGATCTTGAAAAGGATATTATCACAAAAAAAATAGGACGCAAAAGCGTCCTAAATGAATATTATAAAAAGAAAAAATAACTTAATCTTCTTTCTTTATTTCTCTGTCTTCTTCCTCGACTTTGACTTTAGCGGCATCTAATGCTTTTGAGAAAGCAAGAATGCGTTTGATGGTTAAGTCACTAGGACCAGAGGTGCTTTTATTTTTTTTTGAGTAGAGTTCTTCCATTAATACACTTTGTATCAATAGAACGAGAACATTTTAAAAAAAGTATACTAGGCGGATAAAATAATTTGATTTTCTTCAATCAACTTACGCAAATTGATTATTGCATAACGCATTCTCCCCAGTGCTGTATTAATACTTACGCCAGTAGATTCTGCAATCTCTTTAAAGCTCATGTCTTTGTATAAACGCATGGTTAAAACATCCTTTTGATCGTCTGGTAATTCTACAATCAATTTCTGTAAATCTTCTACCACTTGCTCTTCAATCATGGCTCTTTCCGCAGTTGGGTTACCATCGCCAATTAATTGAAAAATATCAAACTCATCATTATTATCGAAAGTAGGAATACGATTGTTTTTACGGAAAAAATCTATGACAAGGTTATGTGCAATACGCATCACCCAAGGTAAAAACTTACCTTCTTCATTATAGACCCCGCGTTTAAGCGTTTTAATTACTTTAATAAAGGTTTCTTGAAAGATGTCTTCAGCGGTATCACGATCAAAGACCTTTGAATAGACGAAATTGTAAATTTTCAATTTATGACGTGTGATTAACACTTCTAGTGCTCTTTCATTTCCGTTGATGTAGTCTTGAACTAAAGCAGCGTCGTCTTGATGTTGAAGTCTATTTTCCATATACA
>JBELLO010000003.1:0-43624 GCA_042096495.1 Candidatus Arcticimaribacter sp. | reverse complement strand
AAGAAATCTCTGTCTGGGTAAAGGCTTTATTGGTAAAGGCAGTACGTTTTACGGTGAATGGAGCTAGGTTAGAAGGAGCAGCGACAACATTTGTTGCATATCCTGCTTCTAATCCTACTGCTAATAGGGGGGTAAGGTAGCGGCTGTCAGCACTTGAGCTAACTACAACAACTTTGGCTGCAGCCTCACTAGCTGCTTGCTGGATTCCACTAGCATAAATTTTTGCGTCAAAGTTTCCATCAGCACTAATATTCATTACTTTACTCACACCATAGTTCCCTAGGGCATCGGCATCTGCAGCATTAAAGGTTACTGCGATTACTTCAGTTCCCATTTGGTCAGCAACAGCTTTCCCATAAGAGGCTACTTCAAAAGCAACTTTCTTTAATTTACCTGCTTCGGTTTCGGCATAGACTAATACAGACATATCTTCTCTACTTTTTTATCGTTAAATTACTTTTGCTTCGTTGTGTAATAGATCAATCAATTGATCTACATTATCGGCATCTACTAGTTTGACCTCACCTTTTGGCGCTGGTTTTTCAAATTTTGTTATTGCCGATAAGGCTGTCGCGCCATTAGGCTCAACCACCTCTAAAGGTTTTTTTCGGGCCATCATAATCCCACGCATATTAGGGATTTTTAAGTCACTTTCTTCTACTAAACCTTTTTGTCCACCTATCACTAGGGGTAAACCTGTTGATACAGTTTCTTTACCGCCATCTATTTCTCTTACTGCAGTGGCTTTATCACCTTCTATTTCTAGACCTACACAGTTATTGACATAACTTGCCCCTAACATCGCTGCAATCATTCCAGGCACCATTCCACCGTTATAGTCAATCGACTCTCTTCCAGCAATAATTAAATCATATGCATCGTTTTGAATCACTGCTACAATTTCTTTGGCCACTTGAGTTGCATCTACTGCTTCAGTATTCACACGTATCGCTTTATCTGCCCCGATGGCTAATGCCTTTCTAAGGGTAGACTCTGTTTCTGCTCCACCTACATTAATTACATCTACTGCTGCTCCAGATTTTTCTTTTAGCCACATGGCACGTGTTAAACCAAATTCATCATTTGGGTTAATAATATACTGCACGCCATTTGTATCAAATTTTGTGTCATTCTCTACAAAATTGATTTTTGAAGTCGTGTCTGGTACATGGCTAATACATACGAGTATTTTCATTTCCTTTTTATTTAAGGGTTAATGCTTTTTATTCCTTTCCCAAAAGTAAACTATTATTCTTGCATAATAAAATGCTTTGATTAATTTTTTTTCAGTTAAATAAAATATAACAGTTTGTGGTTTTTGTAACGATCGATTTAACGCGAAAATCTGTTTTCAAACAATACCGCAAAAATGATCAATGCTCCCCCGATATAAACTCCCCAGTGAGGAATTTCATTGAGAAAAATATAGGCGATTAAAATCCCATATAGGGGATTAATACTCGACATCAAACTAGCGGTGGTGACGGTAAAATATTTAAGGCTATGTAAGAAAAGACTGTGCCCTATAACGGTGGTAAATAAAGCTAAAAAAAGTAAGGCCCACCAAAAGGGAAGACTCATTTCAAATTTCTCAAAAGACATCAAGGGCAAAAAACACAGGCTAATAATCACAACTTGAAACAACATCAATTGCAAGCCGCTCTGTTCTTGAGCGGCCCCCTTAAGCAAGAGGTTTCGCATCGCATAACAAAAGGCAGAAAAGATTCCTATTGCTAATGCCCCACCGTGGGTTTGCGCTAAAGCAAAAGAAGGAACTAAAAAATAGACCCCTAAAAGGGTTAATCCCCCCACAAATAAATGACGTTTTTCAAAAGCTGTTTTATAAAATAATGGCTCTAAAAAAGCCGTAATGACGGGATAAGTAAATAATGACAACATCCCAATCGCCACATTTGACCATTGCAAAGCATAAAAATAAGTGACCCAGTGGACCCCCATAAATAAACCAGCAAGAATTAGTTTAGGTTGCCATTGAAAAACAGGGCGCAAAGACTGCTTACTCCACTTTAATATCACAATAAGCAAGGGGATCGCTATTAGGCTTCGCCAAAAGATACTTACCTCTGGCGGAAGAGCAATCCATCTTCCCAATACCCCAGAAGTACTGATAAACAAAACCGAAAGATTGAGTAATATAAAATGAGAAGAGTGGCCTTTTATCAAACTAAAGGATGTTTAAAATTGTAGTGGAATCGGCTGTTTAGGGTTATCGCTATAATCATAAAAACCACGCTTGGTCTTCACACCTAAATTTCCTGCAGCAACAAGGTTGCGCAATAAAGGACAAGGGGCATATTTATCTTTCCCAAATCCTTGATGCAATACTTCTAGCACAGAAAGACATACATCTAACCCAATAAAATCTGCTAAACGCAAAGGGCCCATGGGGTGTCCCATTCCTAGTTTCATCATTTCGTCGATGGCCTCGACATCTGCCACACCTTGAAATAACGCTTCGATTGCTTCATTGATCATAGGCAACAAAATTCGATTGGCGACAAAACCAGGATAGTCTGCTGCAACTAAAGGTACTTTTTCAATCTGTTCTGTAAGGCTAGTAATTGTTTCTACTGTGTTTTTACTGGTTTGATGCCCTTTGATAATTTCGACTAATCGCATCACTGGAACCGGATTCATAAAATGCATCCCGATTACTTTTTCGGGGCGCTTAGTAAAGGCCGCAATTGTTGTAATCGACAGGGAAGAAGTATTCGTAGCTAGAATACAGTCTTGAGGAGCATGAGCATCTAATTGAGTAAAAATTTTGGCTTTAACAGCTTGATCTTCGGCGACAGCCTCTACCACTAAATCTGCGGCTTTAATCGCCTCTTCTAATTCAGTAAATAGGTTAATCCTGTTTAAGGTTGTTGTTTTTTCTTCTACCGTTAAGATTTCCTTTTTGAGCTGTCGATCTAAATTATTCTCGATTTTTGCCATCGCTAAGGTTAAAGCCTCTTGCGATAAATCCACCAGATTAACGCTAAATCCGTATTGAGCAAAGCAATGAGCAATACCACTTCCCATGGTACCGCTTCCTACAACTGTGATGTTTTTCATATGTATTTTACTTAGCTCAAAGATAAAAGGATTTCTAAGACCTTGTGAATTTTGTCATTCCCCTTAATCTCCTGTTAAAGAATTTATACTAACTTGAAGAAAATATGAAAGAAAATACGCTTAGCATGTCTTTTTTAGCACAAACAACCGATGTAAATTATCACGGGAATGTGCATGGAGGCAAAGTAATGAAATGGATTGATGAAGCAGCCTATGCCCTTGCCGTTCGTTATGCTAAAAAAAACTGTGTCACAAAATTTGTCGATGATATCGAGTTTTTAAAAGCCATTCATATCGGGGATTTGGTCTTTTTGACCGCTACCCTAATCGAAGTGGGAAACACTTCTATGCGCATACATGTTGAAGTCCACAGTGAGAATTTAATTGAACAAGTGAAGAAGGAGAACTGCGCCTGTGATATCGTGTTTGTAGCGATTGATCAAGACGGAAATAAAACAACCATAAAATAAAATAATATGATTTGGATCTATCGTCTCTTTATTGTCCTTGTATCTGGGACCGTATTTAACGTTTGGCTTTTAAACATGGATCAAGCCTCTCCTTATCGGGGAAGTGCCGCTCCTAACCTCAAAGAAGAATTTTTGGCCTATGGCCTAAGTGAAAATATATTTTACCTTATCGGGGGGATTAAACTACTGGCAGCACTGGCATTGTTTTTTGGGCTGCGTGTTAAACAAACCGTTGTCCCTTCGGCCCAAATTATTGCGGTACTAATGATCGGTGCAATCGGGATGCACTTTAAAGTTGCAGATCCATTGTTGAGAAGTGTTCCTGCCATTGGAATGTTAGCCATGTGCCTAGTTATCGTTCGCTTACACAAAAGGGTGTAGTTAACTTTTTTTTAATCACGCTTGTAGGTTTTAGCCTTGAATAGTGTTGTATTTTTGAAAAATGAATACAGTACTAAACCAACTTGTTGAAGGACTTCCTATAGCTGATCTTTCTCAACAGCGCAAAAAAGAATTGGGTGTATTAATTGATTATATCAACACCCAAAAAACCCAAAATAAACCCCTACATCTCAACTTTATTTGTACCCATAATTCCAGGAGAAGTCAATTCTCACAGCTGTGGGCAAAAGTTATGTCGCACTATCACGGGATCGATTGCAACACCTATTCTGGGGGAGTAGAAGTAACCGCGTGTAATGAGCGGGTTATCAACACCCTTTTATCACAAGGTTTTGACATCAAAACCAAAGAAAATGGCGACAACCCTTACTATCATATTAGTATGGAAGGAGAAGATTATGGTCAATATTTTTCAAAACTTTATGACGATGTATCGAGCCCGTCAAAAGATTTTGCTGCAGTAATGACCTGTGCTCATGCAGACGAAAATTGCCCCTTTATCCCAGGGACAGAACAACGTATTCCAGTGCGATATAAAGATCCTAAAGCCTTTGATGACACCCCAGAAGAAAGAACCGCATATCTCAACAAATCCATAGAAATTGCCACAGAGATGCATTACATCTTCTCTTCTATCGCTTAAAATTTATATCTTGACAGCATGCGACACCTTTTGTCTTTGATAATTGTTTTATTGCTGGTTAGCCACTGCACTACCCCAGAAAAATGTGGCGAGATCTATGATAAGGTGAGTCGAGATGGTCGCTACTTTTTTATCTTAGACGCGAACTATAGTTTTGATGTTTCTACCGATAATGACAATGCTTCTTTCTTACCCGATAATCGATTAAGTGGTGAGGTCACAAGAAGTGTATATGAAGCTTTTTCTATCGGAGAAGAATACTGCCAGTAAATGAAAAAAATACTCCTCGCAGGTAGCTCTGGAATGATAGGGCAACTTATTTTACAACATGCACTAGCGGCGCCCAGCATCAAAGAGGTTGTTAGCTTAGTACGAAAACCTTCTTCCCTTCAGCATCCAAAATTGAATGAAGTTGTTGTAAATGATTTTTTGGACTTAAGTCCTCTCCTCAATCACTTTGAACAAGTTGAAATCGTTTATTATTGTATCGGGGTCTATACTGGAACTGTTGATCGAGACTTGTTTCGTCGTGTGACCATTGATTATCCTTTAGCACTCGCTACAGCGGTAAGGCAAAAAAGTCCTGACCATCGTTTTGTTTTACTCAGTGGACAAGGCGCAGATCGCAAAGAGAAAAGCAAAATGATGTTTGCTCTTGACAAAGGGATCATTGAAAATAAATTAGCCGCTTTATTAGGAACAGCATTTTACAGTTGTCGTCCTGGCTATATCTATCCCGTCACCCCTAGAAAAGAACCTAGCTTTGCCTATGTCGTTAGTAGAAAACTCTATCCTGTTTTAAAACTTTTAGGTAAAAAAATGAGCATCACTTCAAAAGAACTTGCCCTTGCTATGTTTCATATCGGGCTTGCACAACCCAAACAATTACTTTTTGAAAATGACCATTTAAGGGACTATCTAGAGAGCATCTAAAATCCACTCATAGGTGTCGGATAAAAAATTGTAGTAGCTTTCATTAAAACCCTCTTCTGTTTTAAATGCTTTGATGTATTGCTCATTAATTGGAACAGGAATCACCATCTTTTTAGATTGATCTGGATGTATGATGGTTAACTGAATAAAAAAAGTATTCACCAAATAAGGGTTTTGCCTTAAACGATACAAGGTATATCGCAGGACCTCTACCGGCCATTCTTGCGCCTCAAAACTCAAGCGCAATTGATCGATTTCTTCTGTTGCAGGAGCAAAAGCCAATTCAGAAGTGATGGACATTTCATAAGGAGAAAGATCGATTTGTGCCCAGCTTAACTGAACAAAAAAGAGCAATAAAACAACTACTTTACGCATGACTGTGCTATGGTTTATTACAATGAAGTTACTCCTTTTCTAAAAAACGCAAAAACATCATGGCCATTTCATCCGTACTCATTTCTAGATGATAATTTTGAGAAGGATCACTTAAAAAGTTAATCAGTTCTTTTAGGCTATTCGCCGAAAGGGACTCAGGATTCGTCAACAAAGGAAGTTCTGCCTTTAAAAGCGCAATATAGTTCTCCCATATATCTGCCTTTGCAGCAAAACCCCACTGGGCAGTATAAGCCTGTAGTAAGTCTATTTGGGCATTTAATGCCCATTGTATGACTTGTCCAATGGTTTCAAGTGGTGGTTGCATCTTAATAGCTTAAATACAACCAACCATCTTGTGTTCTTCCATTTCCTAAATCAATGCGATAGTAGTAAGAACCAGCGGGTAATAATGCCCCCGTTCTTTGATAAATCCCAGCCCAGTCATTGCGGTAATCTTTCATTTCAAAAACCAACTGTCCATTGCGGTTATAGACTTTTACCTTTGCGTTAGGGTACTGATCTAAATTGATGATCTGCCAGGTTGCTTCTGGGCCATTTACACCAGGGGTTAAAACTTCAGAGACAAATAATTCTTCGTCTGTAAAGCCGTCACCATTCGCATCTGTATCCTGTGAATTAGGGATGCCATCATTGTCATCGTCTAATGGACGATCTGCTGCATCAAGGGGGTCTGTGCCCTCGCTATTTTCGACTTGATCAGTATAGCCGTCATTATCGTCGTCTGTATCTTGATTGTTTCCTATTCCGTCTGCGTCTGTATCCAGATTTTCACTTGCATCCAGTGGGAAATCATCCTCTCGATCATTTACTCCATCACCATCGGTATCTGGGTTGCGTGGATCAGTTCCGTCTCTTATCTCATCTATATCTGAAAGGCCATCGTCATCGTCGTCTGTATCGGCATTATCTCCAGTCCCGTCGCCGTCGGTGTCGGTGTCCTCGTTTGCGTCTAGTGGTAAATCATCGTCTCCGTCTAAGGTTCCGTCTCCATCAGTATCTGGATTATTAGGATCTGTTCCGCGGTCGCGTTCTTCACCATCGTTAGAACCATCATTATCAGAATCTGGATCTAAAGGATCGGTGCCGTCTGCAATTTCATCTACATCTGGAATTCCATCATTGTCGTCGTCTAAATCTGCTTCATCGCCTATACCATCTCCATCAGTGTCAGTGTCCTCGTTTGGATCAAGCGGGAAATCGTCCTCTCCATCTAAGGTTCCATCACCATCGGTGTCTGGATTGTTAGGGTCTGTGCCTTCTTGTGCTTCTGCTCCGTCATCTAAACCGTCATTATCAGAGTCTGCATCAAGTGGATCAGTACCATCTGCAATTTCATCTGAATCTGAGATGCCATCTCCGTCATCATCAGTATCGGTATTATCTCCTGTTCCATCCCCATCGGTATCGGTATCCTCGTTTGGATCTAAGGGGAAATCGTCTTCTCCATCTGGGGTACCATCACCATCTGTATCTGGGTTAGTAGGGTCGGTGCCTTCTTCTGCTTCTTCTCCATCGCTTAAACCATCATCGTCAGAATCTGGATCATTGGGGTCGGTCCCATCTTCGGCCTCCTGGCCATCATCAACACCATCGTTATCGCTATCTGGATCTAAAGGATCGGTGCCGTCTGCAATTTCATCTGAATCTGAGATCCCATCGCCGTCGTCATCGCTATCAGCATTGTCTCCTGTACCATCGCCATCGGTGTCGGTGTCTTCATCTGCATCCAGCGGGAAATCGTCTTCTCCATCTGGCGTACCATCGCCATCAGTATCTGGATTAGTAGGGTCGGTGCCTATGGTATCTTCTTCTCCATCATTCAAGCCATCACCATCAGAATCTGGATCGAGCGGATCTGTACCATCTGCAATTTCATCGGCATCAGAAACGCCATCCCCATCGCTATCGCTGTCGGCGTTATCTCCTATTCCATCGCCATCTGTATCCGTGTCTTCGTCTGGATCAAGCGGGAAGGCATCTTCACTGTCAGAGGTGCCATCCCCATCTGTATCTGGGTTAGTAGGGTCTGTGCCTAAGGTATCTTCTTCTCCGTCGTTTAATCCATCATCGTCAGAGTCTGGATCATTTGGATCAGTCCCATCTTCGGCCTCTTGGCCATCATCAACCCCATCATCGTCAGAGTCTGGGTCTAATGGATCGGTGCCATCACTTATTTCATCTGTATCAGAAACTCCGTCGCCATCATCATCTGTATCGGCATTGTCTCCTGTACCATCGCCATCGGTGTCGGTGTCTTCATCTGCATCGAGCGGGAAATCATCTTCTCCATCTGGGGTACCATCCCCATCTGTATCAGGGTTATTTGGATCAGTACCTTCGTCTGCTTCTTCTCCATCGTTCAAGCCATCATCATCAGAGTCTGGATCAAGTGGGTCTGTTCCATCCTGTATTTCATCTGTATCAGTGACGCCATCATCATCGTCATCGGTATCTAAATTATCTCCTATGCCATCGTTATCTGTATCGGTGTCTTCGTCGCCATCTAATGGGAAATCATCGTCTCCGTCTGGAGTGCCATCCCCATCTGAATCGGGATTGTTAGGATCGGTGCCTTCGTCGGCTTCGTCTCCGTCGTTTAGACCATCATCATCAGAGTCTGCATCGTTTGGATCGGTCCCATCGGTGGTTTCGTCACCATCATTTACACCATCATCATCACTATCGGGATCATTGGGATCAGTTCCTTCGTCTGCTTCGTCGCCATCATTCAAGCCATCGTCGTCACTATCTGGGTCTAATGGATCTGTACCATCACTGATCTCATCTGAATCTGAAACACCATCGCCATCATCGTCTGTATCAGCATTGTCTCCAGTACCATCCCCATCGGTATCCGTGTCTTCGTCTGCATCTAGTGGGAAATCATCGTCTCCGTCTGGGGTGCCATCACCGTCAGTATCAGGATTATTAGGATCGGTTCCTTCATCGGCTTCCTCACCGTCATTTAAGCCATCATCGTCGCTGTCTGGATCATTAGGATCTGTTCCATCACTAACCTCATCTGTATCAGAAACGCCGTCACCATCATCGTCTGTATCGGTATTGTCACCCGTACCATCGCCGTCTGTATCGGTGTCTTCGTCTGGATCAAGGGGGAAATCATCGTCTCCATCTTGCGTTCCATCCCCATCTGTATCGGGGTTATTAGGATCGGTTCCGTCCTCAGCTTCCTCCCCATCGCTTGAACCGTCGTCGTCAGAGTCTGGATCAAGGGGGTCAGTTCCTGCATCATCTTCTTCTCCATCACTTGAGCCGTCACCATCTGTATCTGGATCTAGTGGATCTGTACCGTCGGTAGTTTCATCTGTGTCAGAAACGCCATCACCATCATCATCGGTATCGGTATTATCTCCTATTCCGTCACCATCTGTATCGGTATCTTCATCTGGATCCAGTGGGAAATCATCATCTCCATCTTCAGTTCCATCCCCGTCTGTATCGGGGTTATTAGGATCTGTCCCAGCATCGTCTTCTTCGCCATCACTTAGACCGTCATCATCGCTGTCTGGATCTAAAGGATCTGTACCGTCTGTGGTTTCGTCGCTATCAGAAACTCCGTCGTCGTCATCATCTGTATCGGCATTGTCACCGGTTCCATCGCCATCGGTATCAGTATCTTCGTTTGGATCTAAAGGAAAGTCATCGTCTGGGTCTGGAGTACCATCCCCGTCGGTATCTGGGTCATTTGGATCTGTTCCCAGATCACTTTCTTCCCCATCATTTAAACCATCATCATCACTATCTGGATCTAGAGGATCTGTTCCATCAGCTGCTTCATCACTGTCAGAAACCCCGTCGTCGTCATCGTCTGTATCGGCATTATCACCGGTTCCATCTCCGTCTGTATCGCTATCTTCGTTTGGATCAAGCGGGAAATCATCTTGACCATCTGGGGTACCATCCCCATCGGTGTCTGTATCTAAAGGATCTGTTCCATCACTAGCTTCATCACTATCAGAGACGCCATCGCCGTCATCATCGGTATCTGCATTGTCTCCAATTCCGTCTCCATCTGTATCGGTATCCTCGTTGGGGTCAGCGGGGAAATCGTCCTCACTATCTGGGGTACCATCTCCATCACTATCGGGATTGGTTTCGTCAACATCTAATATTGTGATGCTTATGGTTTGTGTAGCAACATTCCCTACCTGGTCAATAACAGAAACGATTACTTCATAGATGTTATCTGTATCTGCGTCTTGCGGATTTTCAAAATCAGGAGCACTATTAAAGGTTAATGGTGCGATAAAAGGACTATTAATCGCTGTTGTAGGACCAACAGATAAAAGGGCTGCATCTGGACCACCACTTACATTGACATAGCTCGCCTCGCTTGAAGTCAAGTTAAGGGTTGCTGTTTGATTTTCATTGACACTTACTGCACTAGCCGAACTAATTACAGGGTCAGTACGGTCAATATTGACCGAAGAGGTAATATTATAGGTCGGTACTGGTGGGCTAAGGCTATTGCGATAGACCTGCGATGGGTTTTTTGTTGCTACTAAAGCACTGGTTACAATATCTGTCGCCGCAATCTCCCATAACAATTCTCCTTCTGGATCTGTTGAGAGGATGGTATAAGTCGCCTCATAAACAGAAGTGCCAGGAGTAGTTTCTGTAAACGCAGAAATTACCCCTGTTAAAGTTGTTGCAGTTACCGTAATACTGGCTTCATCAAGTGATTCACTTGCAGAAACCCTAAAGGTGATAATGTCGCCATCTTTCCCAAAGTCTGTACTAGAAGCATTATTTGAATTCGCTTGTGGGGAAGTAAGTGTTGGATTTTCAGAATCAATTTCAAGTAAAGTAACCCCTGTTAAATCGTCTGTTGTTCCTAAGGCTGGGAGGGTTGTAACTCCGCTATTTCCGCTTATATCTGTTAGTACTGCCCCATTTAACGCTAGGGCGGTGGTGCTGTTATAGTTTAATGGACTGGTCAAAATTCCGTCGTCTATCGTATAATCGAAATAAGCGGTGTTAGAATTGGTATAAGTATAAGTAGCCGAATAATCAGTGTCTCCTGTTTCAAGGAGTAATGTAGGCGTACCTGCACTGGTATCAATTGAAATTGCTTCGTCAAAATTGACTAGAATTTCAATTACATCACTGTTTGCTGCATTAGTATCATCGTCTGTATATCTTCCCGAAGCATTTGTCGTTCTTACGTTTACAACTGTTGGCGCAGTCATGTCAAAGACAAAGCTGATACTGCTAGTACCGGTATAGACGTTGCCAACAATATCTGTTCCATCAACGCTTAATTGATAGGTTCCATCTGCTGGAGATAAGGCATTGACATCTATGGTATAGATCCAAACTGCAGCTGAAGCCGTAGACGACATCGCGGTAGCGCTTAACACACTTCCAGATATTTCGACCGTCGGAGCAGTTGTCATCGCTTCGCTAAAGGTGGCTGTTACCACTACACTATCAGAACCAGATAAAATATTATCTGTATCACTATCGGTTAAAACAACGGTAGGGGAAGTAGTGTCAAGGGTAAACGTTATACTGTCTGTACCCGTATATACATTTCCAGCAGTATCTGTTCCGTTTACGCTTAATTGATATGCCCCATCTGTAAAAGATAAAGACGCCACATTAAGGGTGTAAATCCACACAGCAGAAGAAGCTGTGGCTGTCATTGCTGTGGGCGTAAGAAGGCTTCCGCTTATTTCAACTGTAGGTGCTGCTTGCATCGCTTCGCTAAAGGTCGCTGTAACCACAACGCTATCGCTATTCGATAAAATATTATCGGAATCACTGTCAGCTAAAACAACAGTAGGAGAAGTAGTATCAAGGGTAAAGGTGATGCTGTCTGTCCCGCTATAAGGATTCCCTACGGTATCTGTTCCAGTAACACTTAATTGATAACTGCCATCTGTAAAGGATAAAGTTGAAACATTTACGGTATAAATCCATACGGCTGAAGAGGCCGTTGCCGTCATCTCAGTAGGAGAAAGAACACTGCCGTTGATCTCTACTGTAGGGGTGGATTGCATCGCTTCGCTAAAGGTCGCTGTTACCACTACACTATCGCTGTTCGACAAGAAGTTATCGGCATCATTATCGTCTAACACAACTGTAGGAGCTGTTTTATCAAAATAAACAGCGGTTCCTGTGGTTACTGCGGTGTAAAGTGAAGAAGGGTTTTCAATCGTATCAGTTGTTAATAAAGTAAAACTGATCAGCCCTTCAGGGTCGCTGGCTGTCATGGTATAATCAAACCTAAAGGTGTTGGTCGAAACATTGGTAAAGTTCGCCATCGTCATGACATTCCCAGCAATGGTCGAGGCATAATCAAGGACAATTTCATCAACTTCAAATAACAAGGATACAACGTCTCCTACTTTGGCTAGGGTCGTCGAAGCATTATTTGAATACATTGAAATAGGGTTCACGATTGGTCCAGCACGATCGATTTCTACACTTGAAGCGGGTGGATTTGTTGTGGTGACGACTTGGGTTCCCACATTCCCGGCTAGATCGACAAAGTCAATGCTAAAGGTTACGGTACCAGAAGGGTCACTAGGGGTTACAGCTCTTGAAGTAACATCCCAGAAAATAGCGTCTCCTAACGTATTTGATGCACCTAAACTTACACTACTCGCATTAACGCCTAAAATCGTTACACTCGAGGTGCTTAATGCAATGCTTTCACTTGCGCGAATATTCAAAAAGATAAGATTTCCATCTTTGGCTTTTTGCGAATTTGCACTGTAGTCAGAATCAATTCCTACTACATCTAAGGTAGGAGCAGCATTATCATAAACAACAAATAAATTACTATCTCCCGCTGTTCCTGAAACAACATTAGAAGAATTCCCCGCTAAATCATAGACCGAGTTGATCTGCCAATGGATAAAGTGAAGATCATAGGTAGTATCTGTCTCTGTATATTGATAGACTGCTTGAATGGTGTTTGTTCCAACCAAGGAAACACTATCTGCTGAGCTAAGCGGAGAAAGTGAACCTGAATTATTATATAAACCAAATTCTACACTATTCGCATCAAAAGAACTACTGGCCTGTTCTGAAACGTCAAAGGTTAAGGTGACCGTGTCACTTACTTTAGCCCTTGTATTCGTCGCATTAGAGGTTTGAATTTGAAAATTAGATAAGACCGGTCGAATCCCGTCAATTTCTATATCATTAGAGGAACTCAATGACTGACTTCCTCCAGGAGTAGGTAAGGAACTATCTTCTAAGACATTCCCGCTTATATCTTCAATCTGAGCGCCATTTAACTGGAAAGAATTAGTTCCTGTGTAGGACAAGTCAGCTGATAAATCTCCTTCTTGTACTACATAATCAAATTCAATCGTAAATGCTGGGGAACCAACACGACTAAAGTCTATGACTTGATTCGTCAATCCTGCAGTATTTAATTCTAAGGTGGGCGTTCCGGTAACACTTCCAATCTCTTCATCAAGTTGAATGGATATAGGGATGGTATCTCCAATCCCAAATAAACCACTGGTAAAGGTTATTGATGATACTTTTGAATTAACTAGAACAACTGTAGGAGGAACTCCGTCCAAAACAATATCCTTAAGACTCTCTAAACTATTTGGATCTGGGAGAGATAGGGGTAAAAGATCGGCATCATTTCCGGCTAAATCCCTTAAGCTTCCACCATATAAATCAATCGAAGGGGTGTTTGTGGCTAAATCAGGTGTTGTGTCATCTTCCTGAACAATATAACGGAAAGTTAAACTTGTTGTTCCAGAACCCGATACATAAACTGCGTCTTCATATCTATTGGGTGGAAATGTTCCCGTCCATAATTCAAGTGTTGGACTGGAAGATCCCATTGTGAGATAAACTACTTCATCATACAGGACTTGAATATCAATTGTTTCACTAACCCCATAGGTTCCATCTGCATTAGAAGAGGTAACAGAAACAATGGTAGAAGGGGTGGTATCTACTGTAAAAGTAATGCTGGTTGTTTCGCTATATACATTCCCTACAAGATCTGTTCCAGAGACCGTTGCGGTATAAATCCCGTCTGCAGGCACTCCGCCATTGTCTACATCCCATTCATAATAATAGCCTCCTAGCCCTAAAACTTTAACTTGGCCAGAACCATTATTGGGTGCTCCTACTGCTAATAATTTTCCATCACCACTTAAAGAGGTATAATAACCAAAATTATCTCCAGCAGCATCGCCATCAATATCACTGCCTACTTGATTCCAGCTGCTTCCATCCCAATCATAAACTCTTACATGACCTGTATCACTCCCAGAAGCATTATTCCTAGGGGAAGAAGCAATTAAACGATTCCCATCATTGCTTAATGCAACACTAAAACCAAATTTATCACCTGTATTTTCCCCAGTAATATCTGTCCCTGCTTGCTGCCAGCTACTACCATTCCAGTCATATACCTTAACTTGACCTGAGTTTAATCCGTTGCTATCATTTTTAATGGCTCCAATCGCGATCCTTTCTCCTAATTTATCTAAAGCTACTGAATAGCCACTTTCATCATATGTTGAATCACCGTCTATATCAAGACCTCTTTGATTCCAAACGCTGCCACTCCACTCATAAATTTTGGTGTGTCCTCTCCAAGAACTGTGATCTGGACCTCCTAATGCAATAATATTTCCATTTTCACTAATATCTGTTGCCCAACCAAATTCGTCACTTGAACTAATTCCAGATATATCATTCCCTAATTTAACCCAATTGGTCCCATCCCATCTATAGACTCTTACCTTTCCAGGGTTTGATGCATCAACTTGTAAACTAAAAACGACTGTGTTTCCGTCATCACTTAAAGTCACAGAGGATCCTGCTCTATCAAAACTACTGTCTCCATCTAAATCATTTCCTAGCTGGCTCCAAGTAGTACCATTCCATTCAAAAATTCGTACATGACCAGCGCTGGTTGCTGCACCATCGTTTTCCCTTGCAGTAATAGCAATCCTGGATCCGTCTTTATTTAAAGAAACACTATGGCCATTATTATCTCCCGTAGCCTCTGCATCGATACTTGCTCCTAATTGTACCCAACTAATCCCATTCCATTCAAAAATTCTAACAACTCCAGCGTTTGATCCTATTCCATCTTCTTCATCAGAGCCTATAGCAAGACGTAATCCATCATTACTCAAAGTGACAGCTGTTTCTAAATCAAAAGAATCAGAAGAAACATCATCATAAGTCAAGGCCTGTAAAACATCACTACCTATTTGCATTACGCCTGCGGCGGAAGTACTCATCAATACATCGGTCACTAAACCAGAAATCGAGATGGATGGGGTTGCCGTCATGCTCTCAGAAAAAATGGCCGTGATAGAAACCACATCTGTGGCAATAAGCAAGTTGTCCTCATCGGTATCGGTCAAGACAACCGTGGGAGGGGTCGTGTCTAGAATAAATTCAAGGGTGTCTGTTCCCGTATAAGCTGAGCCATAAAGATCTGAACCGGATACAGAAACAGTGTAGGTACCATCTGTTAAAGATCCGATCGATGTATCCCATAAATAAGTATAAGAAGTTGTTCCACTTACAGGCACCATAGTGGATGTTCCAATCCCAGAAATTGAAATCACAGGAGTTGCCGTCATCGCTTCAGAAAAAGCTGCGGTGATGGTAACAGTTTGAGAGTTATTCAAGCGGTTATCCGCGTCGGTATCGGTCAAGGTGACTGTTGGGTTAGTCGTATCAATAATAAAAGTGATGCTAGTGTTTGCAGAAAAAGCGTTGCCCGCTAAATCAGTTCCTGCAACTGTGGCACGATAAGTTCCATCTGCTAAAGTACTGGGTTGATCAACATCCCATGAAAATTGATAATCTGATAAATTATAAATACTCGTTGCCCCTCTCGATGAATTAGCTCTTGTACTTCCAAATGCAACATGAGCCCCATTAGCTGACAAACTAACGGAAGATTTTTGATCTCCAATTTTTCTTGAATTTTCTTCACCCCCAATGCTTTTAATTGCTGTCCAGGCATTGTTTTTATATTCATACAATATTAGTTGTCCATTGTTTGTTAAGCCACCAGAACTACTCTCCGGTACAGATACAGCTAAAAGGTTACCTCCTTTTGAAAGGGAAACAGCTGTTCCAAGCTCTGTTCCTGTTGCACCTAAGATACTAGAGCCACGCTGGGTCCATTGATTATTGATATAATCATATACAACGGCCATTCCATTATTTGTCATGGAATTACTATCGTCTTCTGGAGCACTAGTTGCTAATACTTTCCCGTTCGCTGATAAAGAGATGCTTCTTCCAAAATAGTCAGCTGCAGTTCCACTAATATTTGATCCTAGCTGTGACCAATCTGAGGTGTGTTCATATACCCTAACTTGCCCCACAATATCTCCTATCGCAAGAACACTTCCATCATCTGATAAATCAACGATAGACCCAAATTCGTCATACGTATTTGTCCCTGAAATGGTAGACCCTTTAGAGACCCATGCACTTCCGTTATAGCTAAACACCAAAACTTCTCCTACACCACTTCCACCAGAACCTGTTGCTCCACTTGCAACGGTTAATCCATCTGAAGATAGGGCGATTGATTTCCCTAAAGTGTCTTGTGAACTCGCTTCAATACTACTACCTTTTTGAATCCAGGCAGTTCCATCAAATTCAAAGATTCTTATTTGACCAGCATTACTTCCGCCATTACCGTTAAAAGGTGAACCCACTGCTACAATAGTTCCATCGCCTGATATGGCGACAGAAAAACCTGCAGAATCTCCTGATGACTCTCCCAGAATGGAACTCCCCATTTGTGTCCAAGTCCCACTGACATCTGAAGTAAATACTCGGACAGAACCTGCGTTCGCGCCTCCATCATCATTATTCTTTGAGCCAATTGCCACGGTATTTCCATTTTTTGACAAGGCGATTACTGCTCCTTCTTGATCATTCGCGTTTAATCCAAAAATCTCATCCCCTACTTGCTGGTATTGAGGCATTAAATTGCTATTAGAAATCGATGTTCCAGAAATCGAAAGGGTTGGCGTAGCGGTCATAAACTCATCAAAATAAGCGACAATACTCACCGTGTCTGAATGGACTAAGAAATTATCCGCATCATCATCCTCTAAACTAACTGTTGGATCAATTAGATCGATCTCAAAGGTCATATCTTCCTGTCCGTTATAAACATTTCCCCCTAAATCAGTTCCAGAAACTGTTACAACCGCCGAGGTTCCAGTTATTCCAGAACCGGTCATATCTAGGAAATAAGTCCATACCGAAGAGGAAGTCGCTGTCATTGCTGCTCCACTCACCCCATTTCCTATTGTAATTAACGGAGATGCTTGCATATCTTCACTAAAGTTTGCACTAATGGTAGCGACTGAACTTGTTCCTAAAACCAAGTTTTGTAATGAACTAGCAAGGGTAACCGTAGGAGTGATGGTGTCAATAGTTAAAGTAAGGCTATTTGTACCAGCATAAGCATTTAAGGCTAAATCTGTTCCTGAAACAGTAACACTTGCTGTTCCTTGCGAACCTGTCCAGCTACTTACATCTAAATCATAAATCCAAACTGCAGCAGATGCTGTTGCTGTCATTTCAGTATTGGTTACACCATCCCCAATATTAATGGTGGGGGTAGCGGCCATAGCTTCAGAAAAAGTGGCTGTAATAGATACTGTATCTGAAAAAATTAGGTTATTATCGCTATCACTACTACTCAACACCACTGTCGGATCTGTTGTATCCACCACAAGGGTGTACATAGAAGAAAATTGACGTCCAGAAGCTAACGTTGGATAAGAAATAATCGCAGCATCACCGTCATCATCTTCAATTGTTGCTCCATTTAGCGCAATCTGTAAACCAGTAGTTTCTAGGTCGCTACTTTCATCTCCACTAATCACTGTGTATCTAAAAATGAGTTCTTTTGTCCCAGATCCAGAAACATAATTTGCCTTAGAAGTCAAGCCACTATTTAGCTCTAGATACGGAGAACCAGAAGAAGTATCTACAGTTACGGTATTAGTAAAGCTTAAAACAAAGGTGACCGTATCAGAGACTCTATACACAATAGACTCGTCATTTGGTGTCCGTACTATTTCAAGGTGTGCATCATCTTCGTCGATTAAATAACGGGTGTTAAGCACATGGGGTAATCCACCATTAATTCCAGCGATAAACCCAAATTCATCACTATAAGAACTGTTCCAATCCTCATAACTGGTGTATTTCGACTTAATGGTTTTATCTGAAGTTGACAATCCTTCATTACAATAAGAGGTGTTCAAGTCTTTATCATAAACATTAGAATCTCCAAATCCTGAACTACAGGGATCTATCCCTCTTTTACCCATTATACCATCAACATCAGAAGTTCCTGTTGCAGTCCCAGAAAAAACATTCCACCCACTGTAACTTGGAGAAGTTGACCAATCTTCTCCATCACCTATTAGACCACCAACATACTTATATCCGGTTAAATCAGCATGGACGACATTATAATTGAACCGTAATCCACCATTTCCACCTGTTCCTATTTCTCCTATGATTCCTCCTAAATTATCCCCAGAAGTACTATTGATATCTGCGTAAACAGAATTATACTTAATACTTTTAGGACTAGACATAGAACCTATATTTCCCACAATTCCACCTATATTACTTCCACCGGTTATCGTATTATCCCTGACAAGACAATGCTCTATTTTACTTCCGTTAGTGAAATTCCCAATAATACCCCCTAGACCTCCCCAACCAGAAGAATTTCGAGACAGCGTACCGTTATAAGAGCAGTAGGTAATTTCTTGACCACTAGAATAAGACTGACCAATAATTCCACCAGAATCTCCACTAGCGGTTGTAATTGTTCCATTAAAATGTAGGTTAATAATTATGTTACTACCTCCGCTTATATCAGCTATCACACCCCCAGTATTGGCGGAAGAGCTTGTTTTTGAGTTTTTTATGGCGGCATTAACAAAGGTGATATTTTTTATGGTTGCTCCAGAAACTTCCCCAAAAAAACCAAGATCGTCTGTATTAGATCTATCCATCCATAAGCCAGAGATGGCATATCCACGACCATCGAAATAACCGTTAAATTTATTTGTACTATTTCCTATAGGAGTCCAACCATCATTCGTTCCAGGATCTGAATCATCTACATTTCTTATCGAAGAAATATCAATATCATTGGTTAAGACCATGGTCCCCGACCATGAAGATGCATTTTGTTGTATCCATATAAGCTCGTTGAGTGAGGAAATTTGATATATATCCCCAGAAAGAGTAGGGGTTGTTTGTCCAAAGCTAATATTATACCCTACAAAAAGAAAAGTAATAAGGAAAAGTAGTCGTTTAATTGCGGTCATTGTAGCCTTCTTTACGGGTTGTGTTATTTTCTACACCTTTTGTTTTATTCCCAATCACAAAACGCAGCATCAATTCGTGGGTACCTCCTTGAATAGCCGTAGCATCGGTTCGGTTCATCACCTCATAGCCATAGCCCCATTCAATTCCTTTCAAATTTTTTGAACTCACAAAAAAGGCCATATTGTTATTATTGGCATAACCCCCACCAATGGAAAATTGCTCTTTAAAGTTGACAGCAAATGTGGCCGAGAAGAGATTTGGACTATTGGGCACAGCGCGATATATCAAAACAGGCTCAAGATTAAAGTTTTCATTTATGGCTAGGGTTGTTCCCCCAGAAAAATAAACATAGGCAACATCTGTCGCGGTGGTTTCCCAACCGCTATTATCTTGAAAACGCTTGTTATTGAATAAACTGGGCACCCCTATCCCAATAAAATAATCAGGGGCTTGATAATGCATCCCTAATCCCAGAATGGGGGTAAAATAACTTTTTACTGGCTCTAGTGCGGGGTTATAAGTGGCATACAAACGCTCGAGTCGATTGACATCAATATTGTTGTAAAACCCTCCACCTTTTAATCCTAAATAAAGGAATTGATCTTCACTTAATTGTAATTGATAATTATAGTCAATAGTAAAATGTGTTTTGTTTTCAATAAAAACTTGATCGTTTTGCGCGGTGAACCCTAAGGCAACCTTTTCACTTTTAGGCAAATGGTAAATCAAATAATTGGTTCTAGGCGCATCTTCAATCCCAGACCATTGACTGCGACTATTGAGAGAAATAAAAGAACCATTTGTTCCTGTAAAGGCGGGATTGTAAACAGCCATATTCATTCTATTAAAAAGAATATGTGCTTCTTGAGCAGTCACAAAACTGCTACAGAGTAGTATTAAATAAAGAAAGTTTTTCACGATTTATCGGCGAATGACTAATGCAGAAGCTCCACCTCCACCATTGCAAATGGCTGCTGCTCCTAAAGATTTTTGATTGACTTGCAATGCGTTTAATAAAGTCACGACGATACGCGCACCAGAGCAACCTAAGGGGTGTCCTAAGGAAACTGCTCCTCCGTGTACATTAACTTTTTCGGCCGTAAGGCCTAAGATTTTTATATTGGCTAAGCCTACTACAGAGAAGGCTTCGTTAAATTCAAACAGTTCTACCTCTTCTTGACTAACCCCTGCTTTTGCTAAAGCTATGGGCAAGGCCTTTGCTGGGGCGGTCGTGAACCATTTAGGATCTTGCGCGGCATCGGCATAACTTTCTATGGTCGCAAGGACTGTTAGTCCTAAACTTTTTGCTTTGGCTGCTGACATCAACACTAAAGCAGCTGCCCCGTCGTTAATGGTTGAAGCATTTGCGGCAGTAACCGTTCCCTCTTTGGTAAAAGCGGGACGTAAGTTGGGAATTTTCTCCATCATTACGTTAGTGTACTCCTCATCTTCCGAGACAATTTTATCTTCCCCCCTTCGCTGTGGTACAGCGACAGGAACAATTTCATTTTTCATCGCTCCACTGGCCCATGCAGCAGCAGAACGGGTATAAGATTCAATGGCAAAAGCATCTTGCTCTTCTCTAGAAATGTCGTGTTTTATCGCAGTCGCATCGGCAAAAGTACCCATGGCGACTTGGTCAAAGGCATCGATCAAACCGTCCTTTTGCATGACGTCTTCTAATTGGGCTGCGCCAAATTTTACTCCGGTACGCATAGGAACAATATGTGGTGCTAAGCTCATGTTTTCCATTCCGCCAGCAACCACAATATCAACATCGCCTAAAGCGATTGCTTGTGCTGCAATTGCAATGGTCTTCATTCCAGAAGAACACACTTTATTGACTGTAGTACAGGGGACTGTATCTGGAATTCCTGCTTGAATTGCAGCTTGACGTGCTGGCGCCTGGCCCACACCGGCTTGCAGGACATTCCCCATATAAACTTCTTCTACTTGAGAAGGTTCTACCCCAGCTGCTGCTAATGCGCCTTTAATCGCAAAAGCCCCTAATGTAGGCGCTGGCACTGTAGATAAACCTCCCATAAATTTTCCTATCGGAGTCCTTTTAGCCGAAACAATAACAACTTTTTGCATAGGGTTAAACTTTACTTTTTTCTTTAAAAATTGAAACAAAGATACTTCCATATATAGAATGCACCAAACTAGATATTGCCGAAGGAATTGCGGTGGCTGGATTCGTGAAGTTTTCTCGCGCTAAAACAGCCCCTAAACCAGAGTTTTGCATCCCCACTTCTATCGCGATGGTTTTACTCGCAGCAAGATCTTTGATAAAGAGACGACTAAGTATAAAGCCTAAGACAAAACCAAAAAGATGTAAAATCATGATGGCAAAGATTAAACTTAAACCAGCGTTCAAAATAATCTCCTTTCCTTGTCCTATAATACTCGCAACGATTAATACAATTAATAATACCGCTACTGGTGGGGCAAAAGGAATTGCTTTTCGCGTAAATTTTGGAAAATATTGATTGAGGATTACTCCCATAGTTACCGGAAGTAAGACCACTTTTACGGTGCTGTAAAACAAACCCCAGGCGTCAACAGATAAATAATTTCCAGATAAACTTGCCGTTAAATAGGGGGTTAAAATAATACCAGCAAGGGTGGAACAAGTGGTCATGGCGACAGACAACGCTACATTTGCACGAGCTAGATAAGCGATTACATTAGAGGCGGTCCCACCGGGACAACTGGCTACTAAAATCAAGCCTACAGCAAAAAAAGGCGGTAACTCAAATAAGACGCCTAAGCCCCAACCCATCAAGGGCATCAAACTAAATTGAAGCAATAAACCCAGGAAAACCCACTTTGGTGTTTGGAAAATTTGATTAAAATCTTGCCATTGTAAGGTCAAGCCCATCCCCAGCATAATTCCCCCTAGACCATAAGTGATCCATGGACCTGAAAACCAAGTAAATAAAACTGGATTGACGAGTGCTATTACAGCACACAAACTTACCCATAACGGAAATAATCTTGTAAACACCTATTGCCCCTTTATCAAGTAATGCCTTTTTATCGATTTTATTGCACTAAATCATTAGAAATTGTAACATCCTCACTAATTTAACGTCATATACTAAAAGTTATATCTTATGAGAAAAGTTCTTACTATTTCATTTTTATTGCTTTTTGGG
Organism: Candidatus Arcticimaribacter sp.; assembly: GCA_042096495.1. GTDB lineage: Bacteria > Bacteroidota > Bacteroidia > Flavobacteriales > Flavobacteriaceae > Arcticimaribacter. The sequence continues at coordinate 21,194 of JBELLO010000003.1, read as the reverse complement.
ATTACTGTATATGCCCAAGAAGTACAATTTGAAGAATACGACTTGCCTAACGGCCTGCACGTAATCTTACATCAAGACAATGGTGCCCCAGTTGTAACAACCTCTGTTCTTTATCACGTAGGGGCAAAAGACGAGGAACCTCAACGTACTGGATTTGCCCACTTCTTTGAACATCTATTGTTTGAAGGAACTAAAAATATCGAAAGAGGAAAATGGTTTAGTATCGTGTCTTCTAATGGTGGAAAAAACAATGCCTATACCAACGATGACTTTACGTATTATTATGAAGTTTTCCCTTCTAATAACTTACAATTAGGACTTTGGTTAGAGTCAGAGCGAATGTTACATCCTGTTATCAATCAAATAGGAGTAGACACACAAAACGAAGTAGTAAAAGAAGAAAAACGCTTAAGAGTTGACAACTCTCCTTATGGAAAGTTTTTAGAGAATGTCAAAAAGAATCTCTTTGTCAATCACCCCTATAAACACACCACTATCGGAGAAATGGAGCATCTTGATGCTGCTTCGCTCGAAGAGTTTTTAGCCTTTAATAAAAAATACTATGTGCCCAATAATGCGGTGCTCGTTGTTGCGGGAGATATTGATATTCCTGTCGCTAAAAAGATGATTAACGATTATTTTTCTGCCATCCCGCGTGGAGCAGATGTGCCTAGAGTTAACATCACAGAAGAGCCCATTAAAACACCTATTAAGGCGGTTGCTTATGATCCAAATATTCAAATTCCTGCGGTAGTTACAGGATACAGAATGCCATCTGTGACCACTAGAGATGCTAAAGTTTTAGACATGATTTCTACTTATTTGAGTGATGGGAACAGTTCTAAGTTGTACAAGAAAATGGTTGACGAAAAAAAGATGGCCTTACAAGTTGGGGCATTTAACATTAGTCAAGAAGACTATGGGATGTATCTCATCTTTGGCCTGCCTCTAGGGGATAATAGCCTAGAAAGCTTAGTAGAAGCAATGGACGAAGAGGTCGTTAAGATTCAAAAAGAACTCATTTCTGAAAAAGATTATCAAAAACTTCAAAACAAGTTCGAAGCAGATTTTGTTAACTCAAATGCTTCGGTAGAAGGGATTGCAAACTCTTTAGCAGAGTACTATACCTTCTATGGTGATACTAACCGTATCAATACAGAAATTGAAGTTTACCGTTCTATCACGCGCGAAGAAATTCAAGCTGTAGCTAAAAAATATTTAAATAAAAACGAACGCCTGGTTTTGGACTACCTCCCAGAATCAGCTAAAAAATAAGCGCCACTATGAAAAAAAGTTTATTCCTATTCGCAGTATTGCTAGGCTTGCTTCCTTTACAAGCGCAAATCGACAGAAGTCAACAACCAGAACCGGGACCAGCGCCTAAAATCCAATTAGACGAGCCACAAGAATTTGTACTAAAAAATGGACTAAGGGTACTTGTTGTGGAAAACCACAAACTACCTCGTGCATCTGCCACCTTAAATATCGACCTTCCCCCTGTTTTTGAAGGAGAACTTGCTGGAGTAAATGCCCTTTTATCGAGCATGTTAGGGAAAGGGTCAAAAGCAATCGCTAAAGACGACTTTGACGAAGAAGTAGATTATTTAGGTGCACGTGTTAACATTGGTTCTTCAAGTGCTTTTGCCTCTTCTTTATCCCGTTATTTCCCTAGAGTGTTAACCCTAATGGCAGACGCTGCTTTAAACCCTAACTTTCTTCAAGAGGAATTTGATAAAGAAAAAGAAAAATTAATCGAGGGAATTAAATCAGACGAAAACTCGGTCCCTGCTGCTGCAAGAAGAGTGGAAAGCTTAATTACCTATGGTAAAAATCACCCTTCTGGAGAATTTATTCGCGAAGAAACCGTCAATAACGTTCAATTATCAGATGTTGAGCGATTTTATACCAAAAACTTTACCCCACAAAATGCTTATTTGATCATTATTGGGGATGTTGATTTTAAAACAGTTAAAAAACAAGTTACTGGTTTATTTAAAGGCTGGAAAGGTAAGGCAGTAATGGGAGAAAGTTTCCCTGCGGCACAAAATGCCTCAGGTCTTGAAATCAATTTTGTCGACATGCCTAATGCAGTTCAGTCTGAAGTTTCTGTAGATTTTACGACAGAAATTAAGAAGACAGACGCCGATTATTTTCCAATAATCCTCGCAAATAATATTTTAGGAGGTGGAGGCCAGGCCCGTTTATTTTTAAACCTGCGCGAAGATAAAGGCTATACCTATGGATCTTATTCTTCTGTGAGCACGAATAAGTACCGTCGTTCTCGCATGCGTGCCTATGCTAGTGTTCGCAACGCAGTAACCGATAGTTCTGTCGTAGAACTAGTCAAAGAAATTGAAAAAATAAGAGAACTGCCGGTAAGCCAAGCAGAGCTCGATCAAGCAAAAGCAAAATATGTGGGAGATTTTGTCCTTGCTTTAGAGCGACCTTCAACCATTGCACAATATGCACTTTCTATTTTGATAGAAGGTTTACCAAATGATTTTTACTCCACCTATTTACAAAAGATCAATGCAGTTAGTATTGAGGATATTCAGCGGGTAACGCAAAAATATTTTCACCTAAACAATGCGCGCATTTTTGTCACAGGAAAAGGAAGTGAAGTTCTTGAAAATCTAGAAAAAGTAGCTCCACTAGGAGCAACTTTACCCATTAAATTCTATGACAAATACGGAGAAGAAATGGAGCGCCCAGATTATGACAGCGTCCTGCCAGAAGGAGTAGATGTAAGCAGTGTTATCAATGCTTATTTTGACGCCATAGGCGGAAAAGACAAAGCAGAAAGTGTTCAATCGAAAAAAGAAATTTCCTCGGCAAGTATGCAAGGAATGACCCTTGAAATTGAAACCAAAAACACGACTTCACAACAATCTTTTCTCGCTGTAAAAATGATGGGCAATGTCATGCAAAAACAGGTTGTCAATAAGACCGAAGGCTACATGGAAGCTCAAGGTCAACGCATGCCTATGGATGCAGATGCACTTGCTAAAGCTTTACCAGAAACCGCTGTCTTTGAAGAGTTATCCCTTAACCCTGCACAAATTAGTCTTGCGGGAATTGTAGATATCAATGGTACAAAAGCATATGAAATTAAGGTAAGTGAAAACAAATCGTATTTCTATAGCATTGATAGTGGTTTAAAAATCAAGATCAGTGAAACACAAGAAATGCAAGGAAATACCATCACGCAAGAAACTGTGATTGGGGACTATAAAGCGGTTGATGGAATTTTATTTCCACATACCATTACACGATCATTTGGTCCACAGAAAATAGATTTCATCACCTCGTCTATAGAGTTGAATGTATCATTTTCTGAAGAAGATTTTCAATAATAGAAAAAGGAAAATGCAGAGGAGTAAAAAGCGTCTTTTTTAAGGCGCTTTTTTTGTTTCAGTAACCAGGTAAATACCTGCTAAAATCAAACCACTTGCAAGCCATTGTAAGCCGCCAAAACTCTCTCCATCTAACACCCCCCATCCTATTGCAACAATAGGCAATAGATAGGTGATAGAAATTGAAAACACCGTGGAAGAAAAAGTGAGTAATTCGTTGAATAACACTTTAGCGAATGCAGTCCCAAAAAGAGATAAAATAAAGATATATCCCATCGAAGTCAAAATAGTTGTATCGGTATAAAAACTGTCCCATGGAAAAGAAGAAGTGAGCAAAAGAATCAATGCGGGAATACAGATGGCGATAAAATTCGCCAAAGCAATTGCCATGGGAGCAACCCCCTCTAGTTTGTGTTTAAGCGTATTGACATTAATGGCATAGCACATCGACGCGATAACCACTAAAAAAGCATATCTCCCATCGCCAGAAGAGGTCAAGCTAAACTCTTGTGCTACTAAGATAATTGTTCCTATAAATCCTACGAGAACACCTCCCAGTTGTTTTTTCTTTACCCTTTGCTGAAAGAAAAAATAGGCAATAATAATGGTAAATAGTGGCGTTAATCCATTGAGTACTGCAACGACAGAACTATTGATTTCAGTTTCAGAAAAAGCAAAAAGGAAGGAAGGAAAAAAGGTGCCAAAGAAACCTGTAAAGACCAACCATTTCCACTGCTCAAAAGACCAGCCACGTAGACTTTTATAACCGACTAATAATAGGATAAGAGTCGTCATTAAAATACGAAATGCCCCTAGTTGAATAGGAGTCAAACCCACCAGGCCTTTTTTAATAAGGATGTATGAACTTCCCCAAATAATGGATAAGACAATTAGATAAACCCACTTTTTGACTGCAACAGACATTCGCTACTTTTTTTACAAATGTGCGCCTTTTATATAAAATACATTATTGATTAATTCACTAATTTTATCCCATGAAAAGAACATTGCTCGTTTTATTGACTCTAATCCTTGCCAGCAGTTGTCAATCTAAAAAACCTGAAACTAAAACCCCTCCTTCTCAAAAAGAGGAAGCAGCTACTGTAGTCGTTTCTAATGCTACTGTTTCTATGACCATTGAGGGAATGGTTTGTGCGATGGGATGTGCCGCAGTGATTGAAAAGAAACTCAATGCAACCCCTGGTATCTCAAAAGCAAGGGTAGATTTTCCCTCAAAGAATGCTTTGATTGAATTTGATGACGCACAAATTAACCCAAATGGGATTATAGAGGTCGTCAAAGCAGTGGGAGATGCTTACTCTGTTAGTGCGTTCTCACTAGAATAAAAAATTATTCTTTCCAGGCTAAACTCTCCATCAATTTAACCATGTCTTGCTCAATAAATCTTGCGGCAGGCATGATAGAATCATAATTAGGGCGGGTGTAAAAATACAAGGAGCCTACTAAGAAGTGATCTGTACTATCGGTTAAAAAGAACTGGGCTTGAGAAGCCGCTTCTCCCACAATACGAAACAAAGTGCCATAAGCGCGATTGTTTGGATTGATAAAAACCTTCTCTGGGATTTCTGCTGCCTTAATGATGTGCTTGCTAGGCATTTGATATGCATCTGCTAATAAAGAGTCCAGATTGTTTTCAATCGAGCGGTAAGAAAGATAAATTGTCGCCCGCATCTCTGGGTAAAACAACTTGCTTTCGCAATTGTTGAGCTGTTCAAAAATGGCATTTGTATTGTGCTTAAATTGATACGGACAACTACTGTTAATTTCTGTATAAATAGGTGTTGGATAGCGAAGACTCAATTGGGCTTTTGGCTTTGGTAACATCGCAGTATCATTGCAGGACAATGCAGCTACAAAAAACAGTAAAATACAAATGTGTCTTATCATGGCAAGGTAACTTTTACGCGTTTAATTCGCTTTTTATCGACAGATTCAATGGTAAAACACAACTTTTCAAAGTGAATTTTTTGTCTCAATTTAGGCAGGCTTTGAGCGGTTTCTAAAATAAATCCTCCCAGGGTTTCTGCTTCCCCTTTTGCTTTTTCAAAGCTTTCTTCTAAATCTTGATCGGTGATGCGATAGAAGTCCTTTAAACTTACTTTAGCTTCAAAAACATAGTTCTTTTGATCGATTTTAGAATACTCGATGTCTTCGTCGTCAAACTCGTCTGATATATCCCCTACAATTTCTTCAATCAAATCTTCTAGAGTTACTACTCCAGAGGTTCCCCCATATTCGTCTACAACAATGGCAATATGAATTTTCTTTTGCTGAAACTCTTTTAAAAGATCATCTAGTTTTTTGTGCTCTGGTACAAAATAGGGTTCTCTTAATAAGCTTGTCCAATCAAAGCCTTTGTTGTGCAGGTTAGGCATTAAATCTTTAGAATACAATATCCCTTCTATGGTGTCAAGACGATCCTTGTAAACAGGGATTCTAGAAAAACCATTTTCTAAAATCAAATTGACAATCTCTTCAAGGGTCATGGTTGTAGATAGTGCAAATACATCGATGCGTGGACACATGACCTGCTTTGTATCTGTATTTCCAAAAGAGACAATCCCTTGAAGAATTTTATCTTCTTCTTTTGTCGTGTCACTCTGCTCTGTTAGTTCTAGTGCTTCTGATAATTGATCGACAGAAAATGTTTTTGATCGTTGCCCAAAACGGCGCTCTAAAAACAATGTGAGTTTACTCATGGGCAGGGTAAGGTAGAACAAGAAATAATGATCTAATTTATACAGGGTTCCCGCCATAAACTGGGCAAAAACTAGATTGTTCCTATTGGCATAAATCTTTGGCAAGATTTCTCCAAAAAGAAGGATAATAAATGTGATCAACACTACCTCAATAAACAATTGTAAATAGGTGTTATCGATGCCTTTAAAGATGCCCTCGCTCAGACTTGCAAACAAAAGAACAATAGCAATATTGATAAAATTATTGGCTACTAAAATAGTAGCCAAAAGCCTTTTGGGCTTTTTTAGCATGGCTTCTATACGTGCTACTTTGCGCTTACCCTCTTCTTTTGCCTGTTCAAGAATAGCGGGGGTTAATGAGAAAAAAGCAACTTCTGCCCCAGAAATTAAGGCAGAAGCAGTTAGTAAAATTCCTAGCAAAGCCCATTTTACAAATGTGATGGTAGTTACTGTGGCAATTGAAATAAATAAGGCGGGCTCTGGATCCAATTATTCGGTTTAAAAATTAAAAGGGTAAATCGTCTTTATCTCCTTTGGGTTTTTCCGCTGCTGGAGGAGGAGTTCCTTCTTCAGTGTTTTTTGCCGTCAAGAAAGTAAACTCGTCTACATTAATTTCTGTACTGTAGCGATCGTTCCCGCTTTCGTCTTGCCATTTTCGGGTTTGAATTTTTCCTTCGACATATACTTTATCGCCTTTGGTCAAATACTTTTCGCAAATTTCTGCGGCCTTATTGCGCACAACGACATTGTGCCAATCGGTATTGGTTACTTTTTCACCAGAGTCTTTTTTGGTGTAGGTCTCGTTGGTGGCCAGTGGGAAACGTCCTATACATCCACCTCCTTCGAAGTAGTGCATTTTTACGTTATCCCCTAGGTGGCCGATCAACATTACTTTGTTTAGCGTTCCACTCATAACGGAAGATTTATTGGGTTATACATACTCAAATATAATAAAGTCACTTTAATCATCGCAATTTTTTTCGATAAAGTGCTCCAGTACCACTGGAACAGGAAGAGTTTTAAGTGTTTTATAATCAATTGATTCTGGGATTTCACTTTGTACCGTTATCTCCCAAAACTGAATGTATAAATGCTGATGGGTTAGGAGGTGTTTTATCGCTTTGGGGTAAAATTTGTCGCAAGATTCTATGCCGTATTTTTCCCAGCTAAGAAAATCTGGGTGCTTGATCAAATCTTTTTTTGAGATGAGATCGCTTGTTTCGAGCAAAGGAAACTCATAGAGATTTTGCCAGATTCCTTTGGCTTGCCTTTGATGAACAAGGGTTTTTTTTAAGGGAGTTGTAAGGAAAAAGTAGTTAAAATAGCGCTTTTTGACTTTTACTTTTTTTGTTTTAATTGGAAAAACACTCACTTTCCCCTGTTGAAAGGCGACACAGTTTTGAGCAAAAGGGCATTGTTCACATGCAGTCAATTTAGGCGTGCATTGTAAGGCCCCGAACTCCATCGTGGCCTGGTTAAAAGTATTGGGCGAAACGCCCTGCATTAAAGTGGTGGCTTTTTCTTTAAAATACTTGTGTGCGCCAGAAGCATCAATAGGCATTTCAATGCCAAAAAAACGAGACAAAAAGCGATATACATTCCCATCTACCACCGCTTGTGGCTCTTCAAAACAAATCGAGGCGATAGCGCTAGCGGTATAGTCTCCCACTCCTTTTAATAACAAAAGTTCTTTAAAGGTGGTGGGGAATTCCCCCTGGCGTTCGTTTACTACCCAGCGCGCAGAAGCATGTAGGTTCCTGGCTCTAGAATAATAGCCTAGACCCTGCCATAACTTCAACACTTTTTCTTCTGAGGCTGCGGCTAAATCAAAAACTGTAGGGAAGTTTAAAAGAAACTTTTCATAATAAGGTAGACCCTGTTGCACACGGGTTTGTTGTAAAATAATTTCTGACAACCATATGCGATAAGGGTCCTTAGATTTGCGCCATGGAAAATCGCGGCGATTTTCCTCATACCAATCCAACAGCGTTTTAGTCCACTCCATTATGAGCAAAATTACTGCATATCAAGGATTAAATTGATAAATATTAATGATTTAGGGGGGGATAATTGTAATATTTAATTTATATATTTGCGAACCTCAAATTTAATGAGGGTTTTGTTTAATATTTAAATTCTAATACAATGACAAAAGCAGAGATTGTTTCGAACATATCAGATCAATTAGGTATTGATAAAGGTGATGTGCAAGCAACTGTTGAAAAATTTATGGAAGAAGTTAAAGGTTCTCTAGAAAATGGAGAGAACGTTTATCTTAGAGGTTTTGGAAGTTTTGTGATTAAAACCAGAGCAAAGAAAACAGGAAGAAATATTTCTAAAAATACCGCAGTGATTATCCCAGCCCACAATATCCCTGCATTCAAACCTGCAAAAATCTTTATGAATGGCGTAAAATCAAAAGTCGCCGTCAAGTAATTATTAACCCTATTAACTAGTTATTATGCCAAGTGGTAAAAAACGTAAAAGACACAAGGTAGCAACGCACAAACGTAAAAAAAGACGTAGAGCGAATCGCCACAAAAAGAAATAGTGATCCGAATTCACTTTAAAAAATTCATTGTTCTTTGACATAAAGCAAACAATGCTGTTTGCTTTACAGGTTAAAATCCTGAAAAATTATTGTTTAATCGGCTAGGGAGATTCTCCCCTGCCACAAAATAACTCAGAGTGAATAAAGAACTGATTATACGATCAAATTCCTCTGCGGTTGATTTTGCTTTACTCAAGGATGGAAAACTAATTGAGCTCAATAAAGAAGTTGAAGACAACAAGTTTTCGGTAGGCGACATATTTTATGCCAAAGTCCGAAAATCTGTTTCAGGTCTCAACGCAGCCTTTGTTAATGTAGGTCACGAAAAAGATGGTTTTTTACACTATCATGACCTAGGTCCAAAACTGCCTTCTTTATTGAAATTTATTAAACAAATAAGTACAGGTAAAACAAAAGACTATTTACTCAAGAACTTTAAGTTCGAAGCAGAAATAGAAAAAACAGGGAAAGTTAGTGACATCCTAAACTCGAATCAACACATTCTTGTTCAGGTGGTCAAAGAGCCCATTTCGACAAAGGGTCCTCGCATTAGTTCAGAACTATCGCTTGCAGGACGCTATATGGTGCTTGTTCCCTTTTCTGACCGCATTTCGATTTCTCAAAAAATTGAGGATCGCGAAGAAAAAAACAGATTAAAACGCTTAGTGCAAAGTATCCGTCCCAAAAATTTTGGGGTAATTATACGCACTGTAGCGCAAGACAAAAAAGTGGCCGAGCTAGACGCCGACCTTCAGCAGTTACTAACCCGCTGGAAGAAAATGTGCGCTAGTCTGTCTAAAATCAACAAATACCCTACAAAAGTACTGAGTGAAATCAATCGATCTTCCTCGATATTAAGGGATATTTTTGACGATTCCTTTACAGGGATTCATGTAGACGATAAAGGCCTTTTGGAAGAAGTCCAAGATTATCTTGAAACCATCGCTCCTAAAAAGAAAGATATTGTCAAACACTATGCAAATTCTCTCCCAATATTTGAGAAATACGGCATTGAAAGACAAATCAAAACCGCTTTTGGAAAAACAGTTTCCATGCAAAAAGGAGCTTATTTGGTAATAGAACACACCGAAGCATTGCACGTGATAGACGTCAATAGTGGAAACCGATCCAATAAAGCAAAAAGTCAAGAAGACACCGCTATGGAGGTCAACATGATCTCTGCCACAGAAATTGCAAGACAATTGCGTCTTCGTGATATGGGAGGCATTATTGTGGTCGATTTTATCGATCTCGCCTCTAGTGAAAACAGGCGAAAGCTTTTTGAACATCTCAAAGAAGAGATGAGTAGTGACAGAACCAAACACAAGATTTTACCCCCTTCAAAGTTTGGTCTGATACAAATTACTCGTCAACGGGTTCGTCCAGAGATGAACATCAAAACAAAAGAACCCAACCCTAATATTAATGGAGAAGTCGAAGCTCCAATTGTTTTACTTGATAAAATCAACGCAGACCTTAACAAAATTGTTAAGCATGCTAAGCATCGAAAAAAGAAAGTGCAGTTACATGTACATCCTTTTATCGCAGCCTACCTTAACCAGGGCGTCTTTTCCATTCGGACGAAATGGTGGTGGGAGCACAAAAAATGGATCAAAATTGTTCCTAGAGATGCTTACCAGTATTTACACTATCGCTTTAGTGATCAAAACAATAAAGCGTTACGTGCTTAAAATAAAAGCGGTACTCCTTTGAGTGCCGCTTTTTTTTATGAAATAAAGTATCTTCGTTCCATGCAAAAACAAACTGCTTATTCTCTGGAGGAAGCCCAAAAAAAAATAGAGCATTACTGTGCCTATCAAGAGCGCTGTCATCAAGAGGTGGAACAAAAATTACGGCAGATGAAGATGATTCCACAAGCAATTGAGGTGATCATAGGGAAGTTAATTCAAGATAATTATCTCAACGAAACCCGTTTTTGTCAAAGCTTTGCCCGTGGGAAATTTCGCATAAAGAAATGGGGGAAAGACCGCATTGTACGCGAACTTAAAATGCGCCAAATCTCCCCTTATAACATCAAAATTGCCCTAAAAGAAATTCCAGAAGAAGAGTATCTCACCACCCTTGCAGAACTGGCAGAGAAATTTTGGGCATCGAATGCACATCGAAGTCTTTTGCTACGCAAAAAAAAGGTGATAGATGCCCTGCGATACAGGGGCTGGGAAAGCCATTTAATTTATGAAATGGTCACTACCCTAGAAAACAACTTGAAGGCCGAGTAAACCGTTCCCTAAAGGCATAGGGACAAGGTTGCTTTCACTGTAAACTTCGTTTAGTATATTGTTAGCAGAGAAACTTATACGCAAATCATTTAATTGCCATTGCACATTTAAATCCAATACTTGATAGCTGTCTTGCAATGGACGCTGTGCATGCTTAAAAGAAAAACCTCCAGTCAAGTTTGTTGTAACATTAGCACGATAATTAAAGGTGAAATGGTGCCTTAAACTGTTAATCGTATAACGAGAAGAATTCACTTCTATCGACTTTACATCGTCATTTAAATAAACATAACCTGCTTGTACTTGCTGGGGTTGATTGCCTAGGTTAAACTGTATTTTAGCGTCTAATTCAATTCCGTGGGTATTGACTTCGCGTACATTGGTCGCTTCAAAGCGACCTTCTTCTGTTGGGCGAATGTAATCAATAAGATTCTCTGCTTGACGTAAAAAAGCGGCGGCAGAGAACTGTAAATTGTTTTTATTCCAACGTAAACCTAGCTCTTCGGTCAAGGCTTCTTCTGGTTTTAAATCCTCGTTTCCTAAGGTGGTGGGGTCACTGTAATATAAGTCTGTAAAGGTAGGAATGCGATAGGTATAACCCACATTTCCATAGAGACGTAAAGTCTCATTTAAGGCAAATCCAACATCAATACCTGGGAAAAGTTGTGTGCCAAAATCGGTATAGTTTGTCACCGCAATCCCTGGAGTGATGTCTAATTGATCGTTGCTTAAAAGAAAACGATGTTCGGCAAAAACAGTAGTCATAAAACGAGAACGATCGCCTAGATTATTACTAGCGATACTCACATTAGCGAAATCGATCCCTAGTCCTGTTTGTCCTAGTTTATTTGTGTTTGACGCATCAAAAGCAAACCCAACCTTATGGGTAATGTGCAGATTGCGATAGATGGCTGGATTATTACGTACAAAAATGTACTCATCTTGACCTCTTCTCCAGTATAATCTGGGTTTAAACAACCAGTTTCCTTGATTTATACGTGCAGAAAAAGCGACTAAACTTCCTTGTGTTTCTTCATATTGATCTGCATAAGACGGCAGAGCATAAAAACCATTAGCCCCAAACTTGCGCTCAGAAAAAGAAGCGATAAAATCAATGGGGAATTTTTGCTTGTTGAACTGTCCTTTTAAAAAGATGTTTTGATTCTCAAAATCTGTATTGTAGCGGTAGCCTTCTGCAGTTTTAAAAGAATAATGGGCTAAAAGACTGCTGTTCTCGTTAGAAGTTCCCATGGTGGTTTCTACATTTACCTGTCCATAAGAACCCGCCTGTGCGTTCACTACTCCTGTGGTATCAAGTGTAGCTTTAGTTACAATATTAATGGCTCCAGTAAAAGCATTTTGACCAAAGATTCTAGCCGCAGGCCCTTTGATAATTTCAATTCGTTCAATCACTTCTAGTGGAAGCGCTAGATTGAGGGTGTGGTGCCCTGTTTGTGCGTCGTCTAACTTAATCCCATCGATCAACAGCAAAGTTTGATCAAAACTCCCTCCGCGAATGTATAAGTCTGCCTGTGTACCAGCAATCCCGCGGCGGCGAATATCAATCCCCGCAACTTGTTGCAATAAATCTGCAACGGTTGTTACGCCAGCTTGACGAATATTTTCTTTTGTAATTACCTGGATAGAACGAGCATTTTCTGACAAGGGTAAATCAATTCTTGTAGAGCTAACAACAACCTCATTTAGTTGTTTTATAGCAATAGAATCTTGCTCTTGTTGTGCTAATAGATTGATGCAAAAACACAACAAAAGTAGGGAGGTATACTTTTTCATAATTTGAAGATTGGATCTAGGGGGAAATGGTTCGCGTTAGTCGCTCAACAATATGATTTTATTGTCACGCATTTCGATCGTACCAGACGAAATGGTAAAAAGCGTCTCCTCTTTAGAAATACTTTCAAATTGATTTTGAACGCTTTCGGCAATAGTGATATTGCCTTTAATCTTAACCGCTCCTGCTTGTAAAGTAGACACAATAGGGGCGTGGTTTTCTAATAATTGAAAACTTCCATTTGTTCCGGGGAGGGTGAGCGACTCAACTTCCCCGGTAAACAATGTGGCTTCAGGTGAAATGATTTCCAAATACATGCTTATTCTTCAGATAACATTTTTTCTCCTGCTTCAATGGCTTCTTCGATTGAACCTTTTAAGTTAAAGGCTGCTTCTGGAAGGTGATCTAACTCCCCGTCCATAATCATATTGAATCCTTTGATGGTCTCTTTAATATCTACCAATACTCCTGGGATTCCAGTAAACTGTTCTGCTACGTGGAAAGGTTGAGATAAGAAACGCTGAACACGACGTGCACGAGATACGGCAAGTTTATCTTCTTCAGACAATTCTTCCATCCCTAGAATGGCGATAATATCTTGTAATTCTTTATAACGCTGTAACAACTCTTTTACGCGTTGTGCACAGTTATAGTGATCATCTCCTAAAATATCTGCCGTTAAAATTCTTGATGTAGAATCTAAAGGATCTACCGCTGGGTAAATACCTAGCTCGGCAATTTTACGGGATAATACAGTAGTTGCGTCTAAGTGAGCAAAGGTTGTTGCTGGCGCTGGATCTGTCAAGTCATCTGCTGGTACATATACCGCTTGAACTGATGTAATCGATCCCTTTTTTGTAGATGTAATACGCTCTTGCATCGCTCCCATCTCTGTCGCAAGTGTAGGCTGATAACCTACTGCAGAAGGCATACGTCCTAGAAGTGCCGACACCTCTGACCCTGCTTGTGTAAAACGGAAAATGTTATCGACAAAGAAAAGTACGTCTTTTCCTTGACCATCTCCTGCACCATCACGGAAGTATTCTGCAATGGTTAATCCAGAGAGTGCCACACGAGCACGAGCTCCAGGAGGTTCGTTCATTTGTCCAAAAACGAAAGTTGCTTTAGAGTCCTTCATGGCAGCTTTGTCTACCTTAGTTAGATCCCATCCACCTTCTTCCATTGAATGTAAGAAGTCGTCTCCGTATTTTATAATGCCAGATTCTAACATCTCGCGTAACAAGTCATTCCCTTCACGGGTACGTTCTCCTACTCCTGCAAATACAGAAAGTCCACCGTGCCCTTTGGCAATGTTGTTAATTAATTCCTGAATTAATACTGTTTTACCTACACCAGCACCACCAAAGAGACCAATTTTTCCTCCTTTAGCATAAGGCTCGATTAGGTCAATTACCTTAATTCCGGTAAATAATACTTCTGTTGAAGTTGATAATTCATCAAAAGCAGGAGCCTCTCTGTGAATTGGCAATCCAGCTTCGCCAGATTTAGGTAAATCTCCTAAACCGTCAATGGCATCGCCAATAACGTTGAAAAGGCGACCATACACTTCGTCTCCGATCGGCATTTGAATTGGGTTTCCAGTTGCAGCAACCTCTGCTCCGCGGCTAAGACCGTCTGTTGAATCCATTGAGATAGTACGAACAGTATCCTCTCCAATGTGAGATTGAACTTCTAAAACAAGTTTTCCTGATGTAGTTTTCACCTCTAACGAGTCATAGATGTTAGGAAGGCTATTTTCTTTTCCTTCAAAAACTACGTCTACAACAGGTCCGATAATCTGTGAAATTTTTCCTGTATTTGATGCCATATGGAATCTTTTTTTGGTATAGTGATAATTAGAGTGCAAATATAACCTTTACCAAAATATTAGCCACCTAAAAACCATTATTTTTGTAGAATATATCCCATAATTTTTAGAGAATTTTATCTTTATGTCAAGCCAACTAGGATGAAAAAAATCTTTTATGCCTTTATTCGATTTACCTTATCTAAATACAACTTCCTTTATTTTAGAAATTTTAGGGTAATTGGGAGAGAAAATATCCCAAAAGATGGGGCAGTTTTATTTTCACCTAATCATCAAAATGCATTGCTTGATCCCTTACTGGTAGGGACAACAGCAAAAAAATCGATTCATTCTCTTACCAGGAGCGACGTCTTTGGCGGGCCTTTACAATGGTTTCTTGACGCCATGCAAACAATTCCCGTTTATCGCATTCGAGATGGATATGATAAACTCAAAAACAATAGCGCTGTGTTTGAACGTTGTTATGCGCTTTTAGCGCAAAAAAAACACGTGATGATGTTCTCTGAAGGAAAGCACCATGATCAATATTATCTATTGCGCTTATCAAAAGGGAGCTCCAGACTTGCCCTTGAAGCACAACTAAGATCCCCACAGCACCCTATCTATATTCAACCCGTGGGCATCAACTATGGAAATCACCTTCATGCAAGACACGACTGTGTGGTAGTCTATGGAAAACCCATTAACGTAAAAGACTTTGTCCAGGCGTTTCAAGCGCATCCTGCCAAAGGACTTAATGCCTTGCGGGACATTTTACAAACTGAAATGGAAGCCTGTCTTTGGTACCCTCAAAATGATGAAAACTATACTTCAAACAAGCATTTTATCAATAAAAACAATACTGCTCTGCCCTTTAAAGCCCTTAAAGAAGCTTTAGAAAACCCTTCTCCTGACTTAAAAGTTGCCTCAAAAAACCAGCTGATTTATCAAGGGATTGTACTCTTGTTTAGCCTACCTAATTTACCTGTTCACCTGGCCTTAAAATATATCATCCGTCAATTTAACGACCATGTCTTTCACGGTTCTGTCAAATACTTAGCAGGGCTAGTACTCTTTGTGTTGTGGTGGACAATGGGCATTAGTGGTTTTGCCGGTGAGGTAAATATTTATTGGGGGCTAGGGTTTTTCTTACTTTCCCTTTTTAGTCTATACATTAGACAATATTTTGTTACTAAAAGTTTGTAATCAATTTTTCTGATTATAGTAAGTTATAATTTACTTATTTACAAGATTAATTGAATTCATTTTCTTTTTATATAATATTTTCTTATTAAAATAATTTTTAAATAGTTTTTTACTATGTATCCTATTTTGCTATAGGTCGATCCTAAAAATTCATCGTATCTTTGAAGCATGAAAGACGTGATCATCATTGGTGCTGGACCCATAGGATTAGCTTGCGGAATTGCCGCACAAAAAAGAAACCTAGATTACCTTATTCTAGAGAAAGGAGTGCTGGTGAATTCCCTTTATCACTACCCACAAAATATGACGTTTTTCTCTACCTCAGATCGCTTGGAAATAGGAGAAATTCCTTTTATTTCCCACAATCCAAAACCCACCAGAGCAGAGGCTTTAGAGTACTATAGAAGAGTCACCTCAGCCTGGGAAATCAATGTAAACTTATACGAAGGAGTCGATCGCTTTGAAAAAACCGAAGAGGGTTTTGTCGTGCATACCCCCAAAGGGAGCTACCCCACAAAAAACATCGTTATGGCGACAGGCTTTTATGACTTGCCCTATCTGCTCAATGTCCCCGGAGAAGATTTAAAAAAGGTAACGCACTATTACAAAGAGCCCCACCCTTACTTTGGGATGGATATTGTTGTGGTAGGCGCAGCAAACTCTGCCGTAGATGTAGCTTTAGAAACCTATCGAAAGGGCGCAAAAAGTGTCACTTTAGTAATCAGAGAAAAAGAAGTCGGACAAAACGTAAAATACTGGGCAAGACCTGATATTGTGAATCGAATCAAAGAAGGGAGTATTCAAGCATATTACGAAAGTGAAATTACCGCCATCACGCCAAAAAGTGTACAGATAAAAACCCCCCATAAAAGCATAGAAATCAACAATGATTTTGTCTTAGCCATGACCGGCTATCAACCAGATTTTTCGCTGCTGGAACCCTTAGGGGTCCACTTTGGTACAGACGAATATAAAACCCCGATCTATAACGAAACAACAATGGAATCAAGCCAAAAAGGGGTTTACCTGGCTGGAGTGGTTTGTGGCGGATTAAAAACCAATAAGTGGTTTATCGAAAACTCTCGTATTCACGCACCCATGATTATGGACGCCATTGAAAAAATAAGGGCTTAAACCAGTTTCGCTAAAGCCAAAACAGATCCTAAATGAATCCCATCGTGAAACAAGAGAAAGCTTTGCGTGGTTTCAACACTATCCAATACCATATTTGTCGAAGTAGTATACGGAGTATAGTCTGCAAAAAGGCCGCTGGCCAAATCTTTTTCAAACTGCTCATAGGTCGAAAATAACGCAGCGTCGATCGCCTTTACCTCATCGGCTGTTATATCGCGTTCTGGCTTAGTGCCTTTGGCAAAAAGCTTTACCCATTCTAACGGAATATGCATTTGATTCCCAGAAATCTTGTACATCAACAATTGATGGGTCACCATGGTATGGGCGATATTCCAGATGAGATTATTATTAAAACCGTCCGGGATTTTATTCAGCTGTTCAAGGCTGTACTGCTTGAGATAGTGATGAAATATTTTTCGGTTGTGTAGCTGTATTGACAGTTGGGTTTTCATAAATATGTTTTGCTTAAAAGTACATAAAATCGGAAAAGAATAACGGATTACTTACTTTAGTAGTATGCAGCTACTCATCGTTCCTGATTCCTTTAAAGAAAGTCTTCCCGCTACAGAGGTAGCTTCTGCCATTAAAAGGGGAATAAAACGGATTAATAACGCGCTATCGGTAAAATGTCTTCCTTTTTCAGATGGAGGCGAAGGCGCCTTAACCGTTCTAGAAAAACACGCTAATGGCAAGCGTATCTCTTGTAAAACAGTCAACCCAATAGGGCAAGCAATCACAGCAGACTATTTTTTATTTGAAGATAACGCTACCGCATGGATTGAACTCTCTCAGGCCTCGGGATTAGCCCTTTTAGAGGAGGGAGATCGCAATCCTACTGTTTCCTCCACCTTTGGTACGGGACTACAAATAAAACACGCCATTGAACAGGGTTGTACTAAAATTATCTTAGGTATTGGGGGGAGTGCAACAAACGATGCTGGAGCAGGGATTTTTCAAGCCTTAGGAGGAAAACTAACAGATAAAAATGGGAATGATTTAGAAAAAGGTGGAGCCGCTTTGGCTACCTTAAATAAAATTGTGCTCCCAAAAGGTTTAGATAAAATTCAATGGGAAATCGCCTGCGATGTAGATAATCCACTGTTGGGATCAAACGGTGCTTCTTCTGTTTATGGTCCTCAAAAAGGAGCCAGCCCAAAAGATGTAGCTGTATTAGAAACTAGCCTAACTCACTTTTCTAACTGTGTAAAAGAACAATTGAAATGCGACATAGAGAAGGTTACAGGAGGCGGAGCTGCTGGGGGAACTGCAGCTGGGATGCTTGGCTTTTTTAAGGCCCAACTCATCCCTGGATTTCACCTTTTAGCCCAACTACTACAGCTAGAAAAACACATCAAAAAAGCCGATCTTGTTTTTACAGCAGAAGGAAAAATTGACCCGCAATCCCTACAGGGAAAAGTCCCTATAGGAGTAGCGCGTTTAGCCAAAAAACACCATACCCCCTGCGTGGGTTTAATGGGAGCGATAGAAGGCCCTATTGCCCCTTTATATGAAGAAGGTTTTAGTGGGCTTTTCTCCATACAAAATGGACCTATAAGCCTTACCGAATCTAAATCAAATGCTGCTATATTGTTAGAAGAAACTGCCGCGCGCGTGTTTGCCTATCACCAAAATATTCAATCCTTATGACCCTTTCTTTTCTCTCATTAATCCTAGCCATTGGTTGGATTGTTTTAGGCACTACTCGCTTTAAAATCCACCCCTTTTTAGTTTTATTGAGTGCCAGTATTTTTTTGGCAATTGCTACTGGAATTCCCCTTAAAGAATTGCCTTTGATCTTAGGAAAGGGATTTGGTAAAACAACCCAAAGTATTGGTTTACTTATTTTATTTGGCACTGTTATAGGCGTTGTTCTAGAAGTGTCTCATGCTACTAAAACCCTCGCAAAAGCACTTTTAAAGGGCTTGCAAAAACTCCCTCTGCCTTATGCAGTAAGCTGTATAGGCTATTTGGTTTCCATTCCTGTTTTTTGCGATTCTGCTTTTGTGATTTTATCTTCTTTAAACAAGTCACTTTCTAACCAAACAAAAACCCCACTTGTAGCTTTAACTGTAGCTTTATCAACGGGTTTATTTGCCCCTCATGTATTGGTTCCACCCACACCTGGTCCTTTGGCTGCTGCTGCAAATCTAGGCTTAGAAAATCTGTTTTTATTGATCGTGTACGGTGGTGTTTTAGCCTTTATCCTTATTCTTGCCGGTGCAGCCTATGCTCATTTTCTAGCCAAAAGAATCCCCTATAAAGCCATCTCTTCAAACGAAATTATTGAGCAGGAAGCAGAACCGCATTCCTTGCCTTTGTTCACCACCGCCATTGCACCTATTGTAGCTCCCATAGCTTTAATGGCTTTGGGAACCTTTTTATCATTTATTGCCTTTCCTTCTTCCCTTGTGTTTTTAAAAGAAATTATTGCGGTCTTGTGTACCCCCACCTTTGCCCTGGGGATTGGGATGTTGCTTTCTTTCCGATTACTCAAAAACAGTTCTACATCCATAAGTGATTTAGTACAAAAAGGCATCACTGTCGCTGCGCCCATTTTAGTCATTACAGCTATGGGAGGAACACTGGGTTTAATCATACAAGAACTCCCTTTAACCGAATTTGTCGAGAGTAACTTAATCCAATCGAGCTGGGGCTTACTCCTCCCCTTTCTCATTGCGGCAGTTTTAAAAACCGCGCAAGGATCTTCTACAGTGGCGATTATCACGGCCAGTTCTATTGTTTTTCCGCTTCTTAGCCTATTAGGCCTTGACAGTGAAATGGGAAAAGTCTGGGTGATATTAGCAGTAGGAGTGGGTTCGATGACTGTCTCACATGCGAACGATTCATATTTTTGGATAGTCTCTCAAATGGGTGGCTTAGACATTAAAACGGCTTATCGACACCATAGCTTTGGCACTTTTCTTCAAGGAAGTTTAGGGATTGTCTTAGTGCTTTTAGGGCATTGGATTAGCCAGGTGATCTTTGCCTAAGTCATTTTGAGAAAGCCTAATTTTTCCCTTAACTTGTGGAAATGAAAAACCCCTCTCAACACCCTATAGACGGTGCAGAAATTTCATGGTTTGCTCCCTTATGCGATGGGGATGATGATTTTTTAGGCCACCGAAATCCAGATTACAAAAGTAGCTGGGAAAACACTTCGGTGATTGTTAAAACAGCTGATCGATTAGGGTTTCGCAATGTCTTATGTCCGTCCTCCTATCAAGTAGGGCAAGACACCCTGTCTTTTGTAGCGGGGATGGCGCCATTAACAGAGCAGATTAATCTCTTAGCCGCCATTCGATGCGGTGAAGTTCACCCGCCCATGCTCGCCCGTAGTATTGCTACTTTAGACCATATGCTGAAAGGGCGACTAACGATTAATATCATCTCTTCTGATTTACCGGGAACACAATTGTCCTCGCCAGAACGCTATGCGCGCTCTAGGGAAGTCATTGAAATTCTCAAACAAGCCTGGACCCAAGACCGCATTGACTTTAACGGGAAATACTACCAACTAGATTTACCCTCCGGCCCAGTAAAACCTTATCAGCAAAATGGGGGGCCATTGCTTTATTTTGGCGGCTACTCGCCCGATGGGGTAGACCTTTGTGCAGAGCACTGTGACGTCTATTTAATGTGGCCAGAAACCGAAGACAAGCTGCAAGGGCTTATGGATAATATGACCCAAAAAGCCGCGGGATACAATAGAACCGTCCAATTTGGTTTACGTGTTCATGTCATCGTTCGAGAAACCGAAGAAGAAGCCCGGGCTTATGCCGATGGCTTACTCTCAAAACTAGATCTCGACCTAGGGACAGATATTCGCAATCGCGCCCAGGATGCTGCCTCTTTAGGGGTCGCTAGACAATCGCAATTGCGCGAAGAAGCAGATGAAAAATACTATGTAGAACCCAATTTGTGGACGGGGATCGGTCTTGCCAGATCAGGCTGTGGTGCTGCCATTGTAGGAAATCCCGACCAAGTGGTCGCTAAACTAGAGCGCTATATGGAAATGGGGATTCGCTCTTTTATCTTGTCTGGGTATCCTCACCAGCAAGAATGTGAATTGTTTGCAAAATATGTTTTGCCTAGAATTAAAACGGTCTCTCTCCCAGAAGTCTTTGGGCGAATGCCCAAAACAACACCTAACAGCCCTCTGGCCAACGGGCCTAGAATATAAAGTATGATTGATTTTATTATCGTCTTGACTTATTTTGCCATCGTTTTATTTGTTGCGCTTCGCGGAAAAATAAGTCCAGATAGTTCTGCCGATGAGTATTTTTTAAGCTCCAGAAATTTGCCCTGGTATTCGATTGCTCTCTCCACCATTGCAACAAATATTCAAGGCTATCAATTTTTAGGAATGATGGGGTCTGCCTACCTCTATGGCC
>JBELLO010000002.1:0-44518 GCA_042096495.1 Candidatus Arcticimaribacter sp. | reverse complement strand
CTGGGAAAAGCGGAGCTGCCCCTATCACCTATTTTGATGCAACTGATTTCAAAACACAGTTCGCATGCGAGTTAAAAGGATTTAATGCGTTAGATCACTTTGACCGTAAAGAAGCCAGAAAACAAGATCGATTTACACAATATGCACTAGTCTCCTCAGACGAAGCCATTCTAGATGCTGGAATTACTTCAGATAATGTGGATCAAGATCGCGTAGGTGTTATCTGGGGTGCTGGAATTGGCGGTTTAGAGACTTTTCAAAACGAAGTCCTAAACTTTGCCGACAATGATCGCAAGCCTCGTTTTAACCCTTTCTTTATCCCGAAATTAATCGCAGACATCGCTCCGGGGATGATCTCCATTAAACACGGATTTAGAGGGCCTAACTTTGCTACTGTTTCTGCCTGTGCTTCTTCTTCTAATGCCTTGATAGATGCCTTAAATTATATTCGTTTAGACCATGCAGACGTAATCGTTGCAGGAGGTTCTGAGGCAGGTGTAACGTATGCTGGTATCGGCGGCTTTAACGCAATGCATGCGCTTTCTACCAGAAATGACGATCCCGCAACAGCTTCTCGCCCATTTGACAAAGACCGTGATGGTTTTGTTTTAGGCGAAGGTGCAGGAGCAATTATTCTCGAGGAATACGAACACGCAAAAGCAAGAGGCGCTAAAATTTATTGTGAATTAGCTGGCGGAGGACTCTCTGCAGACGCCCATCATATGACCGCTCCACATCCGGAAGGTTTAGGGGCTAAAAATGTAATGATCAATTGCCTTAAAAATGCAAATCTTCAACCCACAGATGTTGACGCCATCAATATGCATGGTACTTCAACACCACTGGGAGATATCGCAGAATCAAAAGCAATACAAGAAGTTTTTGGCGAACATGCCTATAACATCAATATCAATTCAACGAAATCCATGACTGGTCACCTGCTAGGTGCCGCTGGAGCAGTTGAAGCGATTGCTTCTATTTTAGCGATCAAAGAAAATATTGTTCCCCCAACGATCAATCATCAAACCCCAGATGAAAATATTGATCCAAAGTTGAACTTTACCTTTGGCAAAGCCCAAAAAAGAGAAGTAAAAGTCGCGCTATCCAACACTTTTGGATTTGGTGGACATAATGCTTGTGTGGTTTTTAAAGAAATTGATTAAATTGCTGTGTGCAATTTTTTCCTAAAATTTGGTCAAAAGAAAAAGGGAATCCATCTTTGGATCAAGCCTTAAAAGAGATCATTGGCTATATCCCAAAAAATAAAGCCCTTTTTAAAACTGCTTTCACCCACCGTTCTGTCAATAGTAAAAACGAAGACGGGTTTTATGTCAATTTTGAACGCCTTGAGTTTTTAGGGGACACCGTCATTGATACAGTGGTAGCGCATTTTCTTTATTGTGAGCTCGATCAAGACAACGAAGGAGAACTCACAAAGATGAAATCGAAAATTGTAAGCCGTGAAAAGCTCAATTTTATAGGAAAAGAACTGAGCTTACTCGATTATCTATTTTGCACAGGGAGTAAAGAAAACTTTGGAGATGATATCAATGGAAACATTCTCGAGGCACTTATCGGTGCCGTCTTTATAGACAAAGGCTATGAGCGCTGTAAAAAAATTGTTTTTAAAGTCATCTTAGATCCCTATATCTCGCTAAATGATGTAAAAAAAGAGATCATTTCTTATAAAAGTGTTTTGATTGAATGGGGGCAAAAAGAAAAACAAAACATCCAATTCTTGACCGAAAAAGAAGACAGTAAAGATTCCACGATCAATTATTTTTGTAAACTAATGCTCAACGATGAGCTATTGATAAAAACCCGTGAGGTGTCTAAGAAAAAAGCCGAAGAAAAAGCGGCAAAAAGAGCTTATAAAGTGATGAGAATCAAAGATCAAATTTAAGATTATTGTAAATTTGTCCACTATTTTATTGTAAATTTACCTTGAATTAAACCGCTCTTTTTAGGAGAAGAGTATGCGAAAAAAGAAATTTGTTTTAGCTGCAGAGTTTGAAGATCAAAATGACATCGATCTTTATGCAATACACAGCCCATCAGAAGATTTCTTTTTAGCCTTCCAATTGAATAAAAATTTGGGAACTAAATTTAAAAACGTAACAGAAAAAATCGAATCACAATCAAAGGTTCCATATTTTAGCCGCTTTGTTTGCGAACTCAGTCCTGTAGAAGCACAATGGGAATTGATTGGTAATCATTATACTTACCCCTCAAAAACAAAAAAAGAAAATCAATTATTTTCTACGCAAATTGAAGAGCAGCTTAGTTTAATTCCTAGCTTATCAAAGGTCGATTACTTTTTAAAAGTGCCGAAAAATAATTTCTCTTCAGCTAAATTAAACCAGCTGCAGTCCCTTGACGAAGTTCAAATGATTTACCCCATTTATGAAACCAAAATAAAACAGAATCCAAATTTAATTTTTGACTAATGCCAAAAGTAAAAAAAACAAAAATTGTTGCCACTTTAGGCCCTGCCTCTTCAAGTGAAGAAGTGATCGAAAAAATGATCCATGCAGGCGTAAATGTTTTTCGTATCAATTTTTCTCATGCAGATCATGACGATGTCGCAGAACGAATTAATATCATTCGCGCTTTAAGCGAAAAACACAAAACATATACCTCTATTCTAGCCGATCTTCAAGGACCAAAATTAAGGGTAGGCGTTATCGAAGAAGGAGCCGTTGTTGAACCCGGAGATACAGTTGAGTTTATCACTACAGAGCCATTTGTAGGAAATGCAAAACAAGCATACATGACCTATCAACGTTTCCCTAAAGATGTTACTCCAGGAGAGAAAATTCTTTTAGACGACGGGAAACTTATCTTTGAGGTTACTGCGACAGATAAAAAAGAAAAAGTCACCACTAAAGTTTTACAAGGCGGGCCTTTTAAATCAAAAAAGGGGGTGAATTTACCTAATACAAACATCTCTCTTCCTGCATTGACAGAAAAAGATGTTGAAGATGCCATCTTTGCTATCAAACAGCAAGTGGACTGGCTTGCGCTTTCTTTTGTGCGAAATAGTGATGATTTAATCGGTTTACAAAATCTGATTGAAGAACACAGTGATCATAAAATTCCGATTATCTCTAAAATAGAGAAACCCGAAGCATTAGAAAATATCGATAAAATTATTGCTTATTCTGATGGATTGATGGTTGCTCGAGGAGATCTAGGGGTAGAAGTTCCTGCAGCAGAAGTGCCTTTGATTCAAAAGCAACTCGTCAATAAAGCTAAAAAAGCTAGAATTCCAGTAATCATTGCAACGCAAATGATGGAAACTATGATCGATAGCCTTACTGCCACAAGAGCAGAGGTAAACGATGTAGCTAACTCTGTTATGGATGGTGCAGATGCGGTTATGCTTTCTGGCGAAACTTCTGTAGGGAAATACCCTGTGCAAGTTATTGAGACCATGACTTCTATTTTAAAAAGCGTAGAAAGTTCTCCTCTAATTCAAGTACCCCAAACACCGCCTTCTATTAGAACAAAAAGATTTATCACAAAATCTATTTGTTATCACGCCGCATTAATGGCAAATGAAATTGATGCCGCGGCCATTTGTACTTTAACAAATAGTGGATATACCGCTTTCCAGATCTCTGCATGGCGCCCTAAGGCTCATGTATTGGTCTTTACTTCAAATAAAACTATCCTTTCACAACTCAATCTATTGTGGGGAGTAAAAGCGTTTTATTATGACAAGTTTGAAAGCACCGATAAAACAGTAGAGCAAGTCAATGCTATCGCGTTTGAAAATGGATGGGTAGAAAAAGGTGAGATGCTAATCAACCTTGCAGCAATGCCTATTATTGAGAAAGGGATGGTAAACACTTTAAGGGTATCTCAAATCTAAAAGGGAAGGGCGAGCTGAACGTCTAAATCGTTTTTAACGATTTCCTTTTTTGGGGAATTATTCTGATTGTTAAGATTAGAAATTGTCAATCCGATTAATCGAACAGAATTCTGTAGTTTCTCTTGATAGAGCAATTGTTTTCCGTATTCGATAATCATGCTTTTATCTGCGATATAAAAAGGGACTGTTTTACTACGGGTCTGAATGACAAAATCACTGTACTTTATTTTTAAAGTAATTGTTTTGCCAGAGGCCTTATGTCGTTTTATGCGTTTATCTAGCTCTTCTGCTACAGCCTTGATTTTTTCTTCTAAGAATAACTCACTGGTCAAGTTTTCTTTAAAAGTACGTTCGGCTCCCATGGATTTTGGGATACGTGAGGGTTTTACTTCACTGGTATGAATTCCTCTTACAGCATTGTAATAATACGTCCCTGCTTTACCAAAATGAGTGGTTAAAAACGCTTGGGTTTGTGCTTTGAGCTCTTTTCCTGTAAAAATCCCTAAAGCATACATTTTCTTTGTGGTTACCTTTCCTATACCGTGATACTTTCTAATGTCTAAGGCTTCTAAAAACGGGATTACTTCCTCTGGAGGCACCGTTTTTTGTCCATTGGGCTTGTTGTAATCACTGGCAATTTTAGCGACTAATTTATTGATTGAGATACCCGCAGAAGCTGTTAAGCCTGTTTTTTGAAGTATTTGAGCTCTAATTTCTTCGGCCATTTTTGTGGCAGAAAACAACTGCTTTTTATTTTGCGTCACATCTAGATAGGCCTCATCAAGAGACAAGGGTTCAACTAAATCAGTATAGCTATAAAAGATCTCTCTGATTTGTGCAGACACCTCTTTGTATCGATCAAAACGGGGTTTAACAAAGATCAATTCGGGGCAATTGCGTTGTGCAATAGTTCCACTCATTGCACTTCTAACCCCATATTTACGGGCTTCATAGCTCGCTGCAGCAACAACACCTCTAGTTCCTCCACCTCCTACTGCAACCGGCTTATCCCTTAATTCTGGATTATCCAGTTGCTCAACAGAGGCAAAAAAAGCATCCATGTCAACGTGAATTATTTTTCGCCATTTTAATTGATCATCCATCGCTTAAAAATACATATCTTCCATGGGTAGAAAAAACACTGCATGATTGAAATTGAAAGAAAGTTTCTTGTTAGCACAATGGACTTTCAAAATTTAGCTCGTTCAAAAGCCTATATCAAACAAGGTTATTTATCAAAAGACCCGCATAGAACGGTGCGCGTTCGCATTAAAGACGAACAAGCCTTTTTAACAATTAAAGGAATTTCATCAGAGAGTGGGATGAGCCGCTTTGAGTGGGAAAAAGAAATTTCTCTAGAAGAAGGAAAAATACTCCTCCAGCTATCCTTACCGACCATAATCGAAAAAACGAGATACATTATCCCACATGGGGAATACAATTTTGAAGTGGATGTTTTTAAAGGCGACCACAAAGGGTTGATCCTTGCTGAAATTGAATTAAGTAGTGAAAAAACCAAAATTGAGTTACCCCATTGGATTGGTAAAGAAGTGACAGGAAATAAATTGTATTACAACAGTTATTTATCTTCTTCTAAAGAATCGAAGAACTCTTTATAAGTGAGATTGTGAATCTTGAGTACTTTAAATAAACTTTTTAAGGTACAATTTGTCCCCTTTTCCATCTTCCAATATTGAATTCTACTCAAGTTGTTTTCCCAAGCAAACACTTCATAGCTTTTATACCCCGCATCTAGCCGCAAAGACTTTAATCTTTGACCTATAGAGTCTGTTATTGAGTTTAATTCATCAGAATATTCATTACTCATGAAAAGCTTGTTTATATTAAGGTAACCATGCAAAGAACAATATAAAACGCGGTAATAGTTACTCCGTTTAATATGTATATTATAGGGAATTAGGCTATGACTTTACAGATTTTAATACTGAAGGAATCATACCATTTTGTTCTACCTAAGTTTTTAGCTTCTTGGTGAATTTTATTATTCTTCCACAACTCGATAGACGCTAGCGAATCCCAATAACTTATGGTAATTCCTATTTTATCTCTAGCAGTATCCATGCCTAAAAAACCTGGTTGATGTTTTACAAGGGCCTCTAACTGTTGGGCCATTAGGGTATAATCTGTAAAATCATCCTTTAAAATTGAGGTAAAGATAACGGCATAATAAGGGGGAGTACGTTTATTCATTTTTATAAATCTTGACCGCTAATTCGCCCCTTGCATTCATATGAGCGCGATACATACCAGCGGTATTAAATTCTAAAGCAATATTTCCTTTAGTATCCATTACAATAACACCCCCATCACCGCCTAAATCGGCTACTTTTTGAAGGACTTGCTTTGACGCAGTAACAATATCTAGCCCTTTGTATTCGACTAGAGCTGCAATATCATGTGCCACAACAGATCGAATAAAAAACTCTCCCCAGCCGGTTGCAGAAACACCACAACTAGCATTGTTTGCATAGGTTCCTGCACCAATAATAGGTGCATCCCCGATACGATCCCATTTTTTATTCGTCATACCACCCGTCGATGTTCCTGCAGCTAAATTTCCCGCTTGATCTAAGGCAACACAACCCACCGTCCCAAACTTACTGTCTTTGATAAAAGGATCATAAAAAGACAGCTTTTTTTGCTCGCTTTCTTGTACGCGCTTTAATGCATTTTTTCTCCTTTCAGTGATAAAGTAACTATTGGGTACTGTATCCATTCCTAGACTAACGGCAAATTGATCTGCCCCCTTGCCTGACAGCATTACATGTGGCGATTTTTCCATCACAGCAATGGCGGTACTAATAGGATTCTTAATATGGCTTACACCAGATATTGCTCCAGCATTTAAGGTATTTCCGTCCATAAAAGAAGCGTCTAAAGACGCCTGTCCATCAGCGGTTAATACAGCGCCTTTTCCCGCATTAAATAATGGGGAGTTTTCCATCACATGTATTGTTTTCTCGACGGCCTCTTGACTTGTACCACCTGCTTTTAAAATAGCATGTCCCACCGCAATAGCTTCTGCGAGTATAGCGCGATAAGCTTGATCCATTTCTGCTGTCATATTTTCTTTTAAAATAGTCCCTGCTCCACCATGGATAACAAGACCAAAGTTTTGATTAGGTAAGCTTTGCTGACCAAAAGAAATTTGAACCAATAGTAAACAGAAAGATAAAATAGGATACTTGAACATTCGTTGTGATTTTGAATACTAAGGTATAAAAATATGGCTACCGAAAAGAAGTTCTCATTCTTTGGAGGTAAAAGGGTTTCAACGTACATTTAAAAAAATGTAAAACCATGATAGAAGCTACTCTTGAAAAATTAGGTATATCACACGATGCTCAAGGAGGATCAACAGGAGAAAATTGGTTTGGTCAAGGAGCCACAATCACCGCAATTTCTCCAGTAGATGGAAAAACAATAGGAACTGTTTCGACTGTTACAGTAGAAGAATATGACAAAACCATTGATCAAGCAGAAATGGCTTTTCAAGCATTTAGAAAAGTTCCTGCCCCTAAAAGAGGAGAAATGGTTCGGCAATTAGGAGATGCATTACGAGAAAAGAAAGAAGCATTAGGCCAACTGGTTTCTTATGAAATGGGAAAATCCCTTCAAGAAGGTTTAGGAGAGGTTCAAGAAATGATTGATATCTGTGATTTTGCCGTGGGACTGTCTCGACAATTACACGGTTTCACCATGCATTCTGAAAGGCCGCTGCATCGCATGTATGAACAATATCATCCTTTAGGGGTGGTAGGCATTATTTCTGCCTTTAACTTTCCAGTGGCAGTATGGAGCTGGAACACAGCCCTAGCGTGGATTTGTGGAGATGTTACCCTTTGGAAACCCAGTGAGAAAACTCCGTTTTGTGCCCTAGCATGCCAAAAGATAGCGGCAGATGTTTTTTCGGCCAACGGCCTGCCAAATGGTATAAGCAATCTCATTATCGGGGATGCCGAAGTTGGGAAATGGATGGCGGCAGATCATCGCATTCCTTTGCTTTCTGCTACTGGGTCCACAGGCATGGGACGCAGTGTAGCGCAAACTGTCGCTGCCCGATTAGGGAAATCACTACTAGAACTAGGGGGAAATAACGCCATCATTGTTACTCCTTCTGCGAACATAAAAACGACCATTATAGGAACTGTTTTTGGGGCTGTAGGAACCGCTGGGCAACGCTGTACCTCAACGAGACGCCTTATTGTTCATGAGGATATTTATGAGCAAATTAAAAATGGACTCAAACAAGCCTATGGTCAATTAAAAATAGGCAATCCCCTCGATGCAAATAATCATATGGGGCCCTTAATTGACGAACAAGCGGTAACGCAGTACCTAGCAGCGCAAGAGGCCGTCGAAAGAGAAAATGGTCAGTGGGTGATTAAAGGCGAAAAACTCAAAGGAGAAGCCTATGAAAGCGGCTGCTATGTCTCCCCATCAATTGCAGAAATTTCTCCCGACGCACAAATTGTACAAACAGAAACATTTGCGCCATTATTGTATTTGATCAAATACAGTGGCGCAGTAGAAAATGCCATCGCGATTCAAAATGATGTGAGACAAGGACTTTCATCAGCCATCATTACACAAAATATTCAAGAGTCAGAAAGTTTTTTATCCCACTGGGGGAGCGATTGCGGGATCGCAAATGTTAATATAGGCACCTCTGGTGCCGAAATCGGGGGCGCTTTTGGGGGCGAAAAAGAAACCGGTGGAGGGCGAGAAAGCGGATCAGATGCCTGGAAAGTTTATATGAGACGTCAAACGAACACCATCAATTTTTCTGATGAACTCCCCCTTGCTCAAGGAATAAATTTTGATCTATAATCGAGGATTATTGTATCTTCACAAAAAATAAACATTATGTATTCAGCGCTTAAAACAGTTCACTCTTATTGGGCATATCTTGCACTAGCAATTTTAATTATCGCCTCTATCAATGCCTTAATTGGAATGAGTACTAAAAAAGACTTTGGTCAAAGAGATCTTCGCATTTCTCTTTTTGGATTAATATTTTCTCATATTCAATTATTGATTGGGTTAATCTTGTACTTTGTTTCCCCCTGGTTTGCACAATGGAGCGCTTTAGGGATGGGTGGTGTGATGAAAGATGCACAAACGCGTTTGTATTTAGTAGAGCATCCTTTTACAAATATTATTGCCATTATCTTAATTACCATGGGATGGTCAATGCATAAACGCCAAACAGAAGAAGGTAAAAAGTTTTCGCGAATTGGTATTTTCTACACCCTTGGGTTATTGTTATTGCTCTCGAGAATCCCTTGGGATGCTTGGTTATAAATAAACAAATCGGATGATTGCACAACCCCAAAGGGCAATCCGCAATCGCATCTTAAAAACAACTAAAAAAGTTGGGGTTTTAGGAGGTGGTAGCTGGGCAACTGCACTGGTTAAATTATTGACAGAAAATAAGCGAAATGTACACTGGTACATGCGCAGTGAATCAGGGAAAGCGCACCTTGAAAGAAATGGGAATAATCCCCATTACTTATCCGGAGTAACTTTACGTAAAAAACGACTTTCTATTAGTACAGATATCAATGAAGTTGTCGATAAAGTCGATGTCTTGATTTTGTGTATTCCTGCAGCCTTTTTAGCCGACTCTTTAGCGAACATAAAAGGTGAAATTAAAGATAAAATTATTGTATCTGCCGTTAAAGGGGTAGTCCCAGAAACTTTACAGATTGTAGGGCATTAC
Organism: Candidatus Arcticimaribacter sp.; assembly: GCA_042096495.1. GTDB lineage: Bacteria > Bacteroidota > Bacteroidia > Flavobacteriales > Flavobacteriaceae > Arcticimaribacter. The sequence goes on along the minus strand of JBELLO010000002.1, from coordinate 34,901 downwards.
TTAAACGAAAGTTGGCAGGTTCCCTATGATCAGATTGCAGTTATTGCTGGACCTAGCCATGCAGAAGAAGTCGGTATGGAGAAACTCTCTTATTTGACCATTGCTTGTCAAGATAAAAACAGAGCAGAATTTATCGCATCATTACTAAAAACAAGCTATGTGCGCACTAAAATCTCTAATGATATATTTGGGACAGAATATGCTGCAATGCTTAAAAACATCTATGCGATAGCTGCGGGTATTGCTCATGGTTTAAATTATGGCGATAATTTTCAAAGTGTCTTAATGAGCAATGCCATTAGAGAAATGAAACGCTATATAAGAAATGTTCACAAGCTCAAGCGTAACATCAACAACTCTGCCTACCTAGGAGATTTATTAGTCACGGGTTATTCTGTATTTAGTCGCAATAGAACCTTTGGGAACTTTATTGGAAAAGGCTATACCGTTACCGCGGCCCAAGCAGAAATGAACATGGTCGCAGAAGGCTATTATGCTACAAAATCTGCTCACTTACTTAGTCGAGATTTCAAGACCCGTACGCCTATTATTGAAGCGGTATACACTATTCTATATGAAGGAAAATCTCCTGCTAAAACCTTTGAAAAACTAAGTAAGAAACTTAATTAAAGTGTAGACTTAAACTGTTCTAGAAAACGCATATCGTTTTCGAAAAACATACGGATATCGCCTACTTGATACAACAACATGGCGATTCGCTCTATCCCCATACCAAAGGCAAAGCCAGAATATTCGTCTGGATCAATTCCACAGTTCTTTAAAACATTAGGATCGACCATTCCACATCCCATGATTTCTAACCAGCCGGTTCCTTTAGTGATACGGTAATCCACTTCGGTTTCAAGACCCCAGTAAATATCTACTTCGGCACTAGGCTCTGTAAAGGGGAAATAAGAGGGTCGCAAACGAATTTTTGACTTCCCAAATAAGGCTTTAGTAAAGTATAAGAGCGTTTGTTTTAAGTCGGCAAAAGAAACATCTTTGTCGATATACAAACCTTCTACTTGATGAAAAATACAGTGTGCTCTAGCAGAAATGGCTTCATTTCTAAACACACGCCCAGGAGAAATAGTACGGATAGGAGGTCTATTGTTTTCCATATAGCGCACCTGTACAGAAGAGGTGTGCGTACGCAATAAAATGTCAGGATTTGTTTGAATAAAAAAGGTATCCTGCATATCTCTTGCCGGGTGATATTCTGGAAGGTTTAAGGCCGTAAAATTATGCCAATCATCCTCAATTTCTGGCCCTTCTGAAATGTTATAGCCTATTTGATTAAAAATCTCAATAATGCGATTTTTAACTAACGTAAGCGGGTGTTGATTACCTAAATTAACGGGGTAACCTGGACGGCTTAAGTCAAGACCACTTGCGGCGCTATCACTATTTCCAGCAGTAGATTTTAAGGTGTCTACTTTTTCTGAAACGGCTGTTTTAAGTTGATTTAAAACCTGTCCATAAGCTTTCTTTTCTTCGTTTTTAACTTCGCGAAAAGCAGCAAACAAGTCATTTAAGATTCCTTTTTTACCCGCATATTTAATGCGAAATGCTTCAATTGCTTCTGGACTAGTCTCTGCAAATTGCTCGACCTCTTTTAAATGCGCTTCTACCTTGTCAATCATGGGCGTAAAAATAAGAAATATCCTATTGAATCAACTCTTTTTCTAAGAAGTAATCTACGATCGCTTCTTTCATCAATACAGTTTGTTCTCCAGGTTTTAATACAGGAAGTGTTTCTAGTAATTTAAAGTGGGGCCACCCCTCTTCGTCATAAAAATCAAAAGCATAATAACCAAAGGGTTCTAAAACAGTACATATCCCAATATGAATAATATTGATATTATCATCTTTCTTAAATCGCTGATGAATCTTTCCTAATTCTTGCAAACCAATTAAATAAAGCACCCCCTCGATTTCGATTTCTTCGGTTTCAGAGAATTGATCTGTTAACAGGGTGAGGAGTTGCTCCCAGCGCTCTTTTAATTTTTGGTCTCTTGCTTTGATTTGCATAACACAAATATACCGATTCTACTTGCAGCATAAGAAGAGAAAATGATATCTTTAAATAATGAATTATTTAGACATAATAATGGGTGGGCTTATCCTTTATGGAGCTGTAAAAGGCTTTTTTAAAGGCTTTATCATTGAGGCAGCTTCTCTAATTGCTTTGATTGCAGGATTAGTCGGTGCATTGCTTTTTGCAGCTGCCGTTAGTGATTTACTCACGACCTATTTTGACTTTGAGACAGTTCCCCCAGCAGGGATTATTTTTGCCCTTATTTTTATTGTCATAATAATTGCCATCAATCTACTTGCTCGCTTGTTAACTAAGATCATTAAGATGGCGGCTTTAGGAATTATTAACCGCATTTTTGGTGCGCTTTTTGGCGGGCTTAAGTATGCTTTAGTTCTAAGTGCTTTACTCTTATTACTCGATCAATTTTCCTTTTTATTCCAGTACTTTGATACCACTATTTTAGAAGAATCCATTTTATATGATCCTGTTAAATCAATAGGAGAAATTGTTTTTGAATGGCTCTTAGATCGAAAAGAACTCTTGCCAGAAAAATTAGTGTAAGGTTTTAATCGCTGTATTTTCGATCCAGCCTTCTGAGCCGTTAGCCAGTTTTATTTTTGACCACCCCTCTAATTGACTTTGCACCTCTAACAAGGTACCTTCATGCAAAAGGAAAAGAATATCTGAACGTTTATTAGGCTCTGCCCAAATTTCAATTTCAGCATTAAAAACAATCGCTTTTTTCTGACTGTCTTCACTTAATTTAGATTGCGAGAAGGAAAGGGAAACCAGACTAAGCAATAAAACGACACAGCCCAAAACAAAGAATATTCTCTTCAATTGAATGCGCTGATTAAAGCGATACACCAGAAAGAAAACAAAACTTAACCAAGCTAAAAACAGGGTGATTTTTGCCCATTGATCGAGAGAGAAACGAACTAAAACCCCTTGTTGCAAGGTCTCTAATTGCGTTTCGGGTAATTCTTCTATCGCATCAAGCGTCATATTATTGGCAAAAGCAGCATTGTTCTGTATGGTTTTATCTGCAGGGTTTAAGCGTTTTGCTTGCTCAAAATTATATACACTTTCGGCAACATTTCCTAAACGGTAGTGGGTGTTTCCTAAATTAAAATACAGTTCTGCACTGTGTTGCTGCTGGGATAGAACGGCTTCATATTTCTCTACAGCAAGGGCATAATTTCCACCATTATAAGCTGCGTTTCCTTGTTCAAACAATACTGTTGCATCCTGCGCAAATAAATTACTACTGAATAATATGGCGAAAAGTATTAGACTCAATTTCTTCATATTTCACGGTCTAAAAGGGTGATAGTTTGCACAGTAAAATCAAAATCCTCTTGCATACTTACTGTAGTTGCAGGAGAATATCTGGCTGCCTCGCATTTCTCTAAAATTGAAATAAAGTCTGCAATCGTTTCTGGACGACTGTTTTTTTGCTGCAGTAAGGTAACGATACTGTCTTTGCTAAACTCTGCTGTTTCAATCGATAATTTTGCCTTTAAATAATTGTGTAAAGCACGTTCAAGGGCGTTGTAGAAATTTTCTTTATCTCCTAGTACCTTTTTGGCGGAGCTCAAATATTTTTTCGCTAAACGCGCTGCACGGCGTTGTTTTTGTGTTACAGGATCAACCGTATAATTCTCTGAACGGCGCTTAATAAATACAATAATGACATAAAGCATTAAAGGCAATAGTAGCAATAGCCAAAAAACCATCGACCCATAAAAGTTCATTTGATCCATAGGAAGCAGTACCGTTTCTAACTTGATAAAATCAAAATAGGGAGCTGCATTGATATTATTCTTTTGTGGAATATTAGGTGTCGCTGGATTTGAAGAAGCAGTAGGCCCCTCAAACACATCGATCAATTGTTCTTCTGACCGAAGGCTAACATATAACTCTTTTACCGGATCAAAATAACTAAAGCTTACCGCAGGAATAGGGTAATTTCCTTGATACTGTGGTACCACAGTATAGGTATCTTCGATACTACCTTGCATCCCGAGCAAGTTGGTTTTAACGTTTTCTTTGTGCTCTGGCTCATAAACCTCTAAAGAACTAGGAGCACTTAATTTAGGCAAAGAGAACAGTTTTAAGTTCCCACGACCTGCCACTTTGATGGTAGCCTGGAAGGACTCTGAAGACTTTAAAGCGGTCTTATTAAACTTTACATTTAGGTCAAAATCCCCAACAGCTCCGTCAAAATCGTCTGGTCTTCCCGCCTGCGGTAAGGGGCGAACATCAATGGTTCTTTTTCCAGCTGTAATGATCTTTGGGGTTTTTTGATACACTCGGTTACCAAAAAAATCCCGGCGATTTGTAGGCACATCTACAGAGACATTGAGGGTCAAAGGCGCAATCACTAACTTCCCTGTCTTTTGTGGATAGAGCACTGTTTTACGCCAGGTGACATAATTATACGGCTGTCCTTTAAATTCTCCTCTTTTGATCTCAAGTTTAGGGATAGGAATTAAATGGCTCCAGAAATCACTGTACTTAGGTGACTCTACCTCATTGACATTAGAGACGCTAATTTCTGAAGAGAAATACAACTTATAAATGACCGTAATGGCTTCGTTTAAAAAAGGGTTCCGTTTAGAAATTTCTGCGACAAGATGAAGGTTTTCATCGGCAATGGCATTTGCCCTTGCCTGTGGACTATTAGGGTTATTGACCGCTTGAGTTACCTCAATTTGAATCGGTGTAGTTTTATACACTTCCCCCTCAATTTCAATAGAAGCCTGTGCAATGGTGATTTTTCCTTTTCTAGTTGGGGTTAAAAAATAGGTGTAAGATTTCGAAAAACTTCTCACCCCATTGACCCAACTATTACTCACCGACTGGTTAGGTCCACCCACAACGGTAAATCCATTAAAAGAAGGAGGAGTGAAATTATCGCCATTTTGATTCATTTCAAAGCTCACCCGCAAGCGTTCATTTAAGCCCAAACGGTTTTTACTCACCTTTGTTTGAAAGCTCACCTGAGCCATACTATGACTAAAGCACAGTAGCAAAATACTCCATAAGAGATAAATCTTTTTCATTTATACTTACCAGTCTTTTTTTGTTTTTACAGGTACTCCTTTTACTTTTTCTGCGTTGACTTTGTCTTGAACATTTTTCTCCTGCTGATTCATCGCCTCTAAAAGACTCTTAACTTGTTCTGGAGAAATTTGACCGGGCTTAGGTGGTGGAGGTTTCTTTTGATCCTTTTCATTTCCCTTATCATCTTTAGGCTGTTTAGGATCTTCTTTTTCTTTCCCTTTATCGTCTTTCTCGTCCTGGTCTTTATTCTCTTGATCGTCTTTATTCTCTTTTTCGTCTCCTTCTTCTCCTTCGTCTGAAGGCTTGTCTTTTTGATCCCCCTCTTTATCGTCTTGGTTATCTTGCTGATCTTGCTGGTCCTGCTGATCGTTTTGATCTTGCTGATCTTGATTTTCTTCTTCCTCTTGCTTTTGCTTTTCGAGTAATTCTTTTGCTAAGGCATAATTATAGCGGGTTTCGTCATCTGTAGGATTATTCCGCAAAGCATTTTTATAAGCTTCAACAGCTTTTTCATAATTTTTTTGCTGCATAAAACCATTTCCCATATTGTGAAAAGCCAAATGCTTCTCTGCTTTATCTAGACTGTTTTTTTGGGTTTGAAAATAGCGCTGATTGGCTTGATCAAAATCCTTTGATCGATAAAGGGTATTCCCAATATTGTGCTGTGCTTTTGTATTTACGCTGTTGATAGAGAGGGCTTTTCTATAGGCTGCTTCAGCTTCGATATAGGCCTCGTCTTGATAGACTTGATTTCCATCTGCGATAAGGTTCGTCTCTTTCTCACCTTGTGCAAAGAGTTGAACCATAGAAAGCAGAACACCCAGGGATAAAATAAAACGCTTTTTCATATTAGGCAGATTCTTTTTCGTTAAACAAATTCAATCGTGCTACCCATTTTGTTCTTGTTTCTAAGAGTAAAATGTCGATCAAAAATAAGAGGAATCCTGCAATCAAAAAAGGTTGAAAACGATCTTTATAGCTCACAAACTTTTTTGCTTCAAATTCTTTTTTCTCCATTTGCTTGAGTTCCTCTCGCACAAAAGCTAATACAGCTTGAGTATCATTTCCATCCATATAAGCCGCCTCTGTTGTACTAGCGATCGATTCTAAAACAGTGGGGGTGCGTTTTGTAATCACCACCTCATTATTCTCGTCTTTTTTATAGCTTTCGACGATGCCATTTCTTTTGATGGGAATAGGAGCACCTTTATCTGTTCCTACACCTAACGTAAAGATTTTTATCCCCAAAGCACTGGCTTGCTGCGCGGCATCAATGGTGCCATCTTCAGCATGATCTTCCCCGTCAGATAAGATAAAAACAACCCGATTGGTTTGTTCTTCGTCGTCAAAATAAGTCGAAGCTAATTCAATTGCAGCATCTATCGCTGTTCCTTGAGAAGACAACATATCAGTATTTAAGGCTTGTAAGAACATTTTTGCAGCACCATAGTCTGTTGTAATCGGCAATTGTGGTACCGCCTGGGCTGCATAAGCAATAATCCCTACCCGATCGCTGGCCAGGTCATTGAGTAATGCAGAAACTAATCGTTTTGCTTTTTCAAGCCGATTTGGAGCAATGTCTTCTGCCAGCATACTTTTTGATACATCTATCGCGAAAACAATATCGACTCCTTCTCGCTTGACCGTTTCTAGTTGCGTCCCAATTTTTGGATTGACAAGGGCAATCACAAAACAGCTAAAGCCCAGGGTAACGATCAATAATTTCAACAAAGGTTTAAAGCTTGAGCGATTAGGACTTAAGGCACCCAAGATTTTTGACGAAGCGAAATTCGCTTGGGTCTTTTTCTTCCAATTTCTCACCCACAAATACCCTAACCACAATACAGGAAGGATTGCAAAGGCATAAAAGTAAATTGTTTCATCGAGTTGATACATTAGATAAAGCTTCTGTAAATGGTGTTTTTTAATAACCACTCAATCAATAATAAGGCCATGGCCAAAAAGACCAATGCGCGATATTTTTCTTGATAGTTATAGTATTTAAATTCTTCTATTTCTGTTTTTTCTAGTTTATTAATCTCGTCATAAATGGCCTCTAAACTAGAGTTGTCTGTCGCCCTAAAATACAAACCACCGGTATCTGTTGCAATCGATTGAAGTAGCTCTTCGTCTATTTCTACTTTGGTGATACCATATTGAAATTTACCATTAGGCAGTATCCCTATGGGCGCGCGAGCATTACCATTACTCCCCAGACCTATGGTATAGGTTTTGATTTGAAATTCGACGGCTAATTCGGCCGCTATTTTAGGATCAATAAAGCCAGAATTATTGACCCCATCGGTGAGTAAGATAATGACTTTACTTTTAGCTCTACTGTCCTTTAATCGATTAACGGCTGTGGCTAAGCCCATCCCAATGGCTGTCCCGTCATTGATCACCCCGTCATAACGAATTTCGCCCAGTGCATTTTGCACGATACGTTTGTCGCTTGTAATGGGGGTTTTGGTATAACTTTCTCCTGCATAAATCACTAAACCTATTCTGTCACTACGACGCTGATTGATAAAATCCCCCGCAACATTTTTTAAAGCAGCAAGGCGGTTAGGCTTTAAGTCTTGCGCTAACATACTAGAAGAAACATCAATCGCCATCACTATATCAATTCCTTTATTTGTTTTGGTTCTAGTTGAAACATCAACGGTTTGTGGTCTTGCTGCTGCAATGATAATTAAACACAAAGCGAGAATTCTAAAAACAAAAAGCAATGGATACAGCTTTACCCATAGCGAAGTGGCCCCTTTAAAACCAGCTAAACTAGAGATCGATAAACGAGCTTGTTGCTGCTTTCGGTTAAAAAAATACCAAACCCCTAGCGGGAGTAGAAATAATAGTCCCCACAGATATGCTGGATTCGCGAATTGAATATTTCCTAACACCTTATAATTCTTTTATTATTTCTAAAGAGGCTAAAATCTTTTCTTCGATTGAAAGACCATAGCGATCATCTTTAGGATAAACTATTTTTAATTCAACAGTCGTCGCTTCAAAGGGAAAGATGACAGAGACAAACCGACAACGAATACTTTCTTCCTCTCCTTGAGATAAATCCATCGATCCAAAAAGTTGAAAGGCCTCTGTCCCATCTACCGAAGAAAAAGTATCATTTTGCACCAGTAAGTTAGTTGCCCCCATGGCTTCGTATCGTGCAACAGCACTGTCCATTATCGCTCTTGCTTCTTGCTCTTTTTCTTCTTCTGTTTTTTCTTTCTTTTCGTCTGGGGTTCTTCTTTCAAAAAACAACTGGGTGTAGACACCTTCAAAAGCATCTCCACTAGCATAAATTGTCACTGGAGAAGTTGCTGTGATATCCCGTACTAAAACTTCTGGAGTTTCAATTTGAATGGGCGGAGTTCCATATTGACTTCTCACCCAGGAACCATCCAGCAATACTTTTGTAGGATACCTAAAAATAGTGTCCTTTACTGGGTTAAACCCATAAATGGCGATCGCTATTACTGCGACAGAAACAAGCAAGCCTAGGGCAGATATCCCGATTAATTGAATTTTTTGCTTGCGTCTTTTTCGCTCTAATTCTCTTTGGAAGGCTGCTGTGGCAGCTAATTCCTCTTCCGTAGGAGCAGGTAAAGCCTCTTTGGTTTCAATCACAACTTGTTCAACGATAGTTCGGTCTGTTGTTGCAATCCCAATGGCTGGGGCAGATCGAGCAAATTTGACTAAATCAGCATTTTGCAAAACCTTTTTAAGATTGTTCAAAGTCTCTAAACTCAAGTCTAAAGTACCCGCATCTTTTCGCAACTCTAACTTATCTAACAATTCATCTGAAGTGCTTTCTAGGGCATCAATGTCTGCTTCTTCTTCTAAATAACGACGCACAACATCAGTCAATTTTGAATAATACTGCTTGTATTCTTCTTGGCCCTTGGGCAATTCATTTTCCAGGGCTTTTAATTCTTGAATGGCACGATCAAAAGGAGGGATCTCTTCTAATAAAGCCGCTTTCTTCTTCTTGTATTGTCTGTTTAACACAAACAGAATAGCGAGCAATAAGCAAAAAACAAAGAGGAGTAAAATGTTTTTAATCAGTTGATTGTAAGATCTTTCTACGGTTTGAATGGGTTTAATATCATAGAGCGGTTGCTTGATAGTGTCTACTTTAACCGTGGCGACTTCTATTGCGATAGAGTCAGAGAATTTTGAAAATCCATCAACCACAATTTTCTGTGGGGGGATCCAATAAGCCCCAGAATCAAATTGAATAAGCGCATAACGTTTGGTATAGAGATAATGCTGTTGCGCCCGCAAAGTATCAATGGGAGATTCTTCAATGATTTCAAACGGAAGAAAAAGCGGTTCTGGCGAAAACTCTACCATTGAGAGCGAATCTGTCTTTACCTGCAAAGTGAGGTTGATTTGCTCGCCTATCTTCACTTGAGTACTGTCTACCGCAGTTGTAACTTCTGCACTCAATTGTGCTAAAGCACTTCCTGATAGGAAAATTAATACAACAAAAAAGAGATGACTCAAATTCTTCATGAACTATATTCTTGCTTTAAAATATCCCAAAAGCTTTTTGACATAACTCTCATCTAAACGGCAATCTATGGTTCCCGCTCCGTTAAGTTTAAACAATTGCTTAAAGGCTTCTTTTCTCTCATTTTGAAAAGCGGCATATTGTTTTCGCACTTTGGCAGAACTTGTATTAATTAAACGGGTTTGTTTGGTTTCACTATCTACCATGGGAACAATCCCCAGATTGGGCAATTCTTCTTCTAGCTTGTCATACACTCTTATCCCCGTTAAATCGTGCTTCTTTGCCGCAATACGCAGGGTCTTGTCATAACCTTCATCCATAAAATCTGATAGCAGAAATACAATGGCTTTCTTCTTTAGAATTCCAGATAAAAAGGCCAGTGCATTGGCGATATCTGTCGCCTTACTTTTTGGCTCAAATTCTAATAACTCTCGAATAATACGAAGGATATGAGATCGCCCTTTTTTAGGCGGAATAAACAATTCTACTTGATCAGAAAACAACAGCAAGCCCACTTTATCATTATTTTGCAAGGCAGAAAAAGAGAGTGTTGCGGCAATTTCTGTTAAAACATCCCGCTTGAATTGTTGTGTGGTTCCAAAAAATTCTGACCCACTCACATCGACCACTAACATCAAAGTGAGTTCGCGTTCTTCTTCAAATACTTTTACAAAAGGCTCGTTGTATCGCGCAGTAACGTTCCAATCGATGGCGCGAACATCGTCGCCAAATTGATATTGACGCACCTCGCTAAAAGTCATACCACGCCCCTTAAAAGTACTGTGATACTCTCCTCCAAAAACATGATCGCTCAAGCGTCGTGTTTTTATCTCAATTTTACGAACTTTTTTGAGTAGTTCTTTTGTATCCATCTATGAACGGTCCGGGGTTAGGTACTGATTAGGGTACTTCTACGTGATTGATGATCTGAGAAATCAAATCTTCGGTGGTGACGTTTTCGGCTTCAGCCTCATAAGTAAGCCCTATTCGGTGTCTTAGAACATCATAAATCACCGCACGTACATCTTCTGGAATTACATAGCCTCTATGTTTTAAGAAAGCATGACATTTGGCAGCCGTGGCGAGATTAATACTCCCCCTGGGTGAAGCACCAAAACTGATCAATGGCTTAATTTTTTCTAATTGATAATTCTCTGGATAACGGGTCGCAAAAATCAAATCTAAGATATAGCGCTCAATCTTTTCGTCCATATATACTTCCCGAACAGTCGCTTGTGCTGTTAAGATTTGCTTAGTGGTTACCACGGGTTTTACCTTTTCATAGGCCGCCTGTAAGTTTTGGCGAACAATTAATTGTTCGTCTTCTAACTTAGGATAATCAATCACTGTTTTTAGCATAAATCGATCCACCTGTGCTTCTGGTAAAGGATAAGTTCCTTCTTGTTCAACAGGGTTTTGCGTGGCCATTACTAAAAAGGGCTCTTGCAATTTAAAGGTGGTATCGCCAATGGTGACTTGACGTTCTTGCATGGCTTCAAGCAAAGCAGACTGCACCTTAGCGGGTGCACGGTTAATCTCATCTGCTAAAACAAAGTTGGCAAAAATAGGTCCCTTTTTAATCGAGAAATCATTCTCTTTAATGTTGTAAATCATGGTCCCTACCACATCTGCTGGTAAAAGGTCTGGCGTAAATTGTATACGGCTAAAACTCCCTTTTACTGCCTGACTTAAGGTGTTAATGGCAAGGGTTTTTGCTAATCCTGGAACTCCTTCTAATAAGATATGTCCACGACCTAAAAGACCGATCAATAAACGTTCGATCATATGCTTTTGCCCTACAATCACTTTGTTCATTTCCATGGTAAGCAGATCAACAAAGGCGCTTTCCTTTTCTATCTTCTCGTTAATTTCTTTGATATCAATACCGTTTTGGGTGCTCATAGTATAGTTATTTTAGTGGAACACAAATTTGAACTTTTTTTTTGCGATAGCTTGTTAATAATTGGTTAAAAGTAGTTATTTCACAAGGGGTAAGCTTCGCTACTTCCTCCTTAAATTTAAGGTAGATTTAACGGACAAACTAGAAATGAATAGAATAATTGCAGGAACCATGACCTGGGGAGACTGGGGAAGGAAATTCAATACAAAGGCAACCGCTGCTTTAATTACCCAATGCGTTGAAAATGGCCTCTATACTTTTGACCATGCAGACATCTATGGCGGGTATACTACTGAAGAAGATTTTGGGCATGGATTTAAAGAAAGTGGGCTAGAAAGAGAAGCCGTCATTTACATTAGTAAGTGCGGGATTCAAATGCCTTGCGAAAAAAGACCGCTACCCGTAAAACATTACAATTACAGTAAAGAACATATTGTTAATTCAGTAGAACAGTCCTTAAAAAATCTACAAACAGATTATCTCGACGTCTTACTTTTACATCGTCCCAGTCCACTACTCAATGTAGAAGAAGTAGCCGATGCTTTTAACACTCTTGAAACAAGCGGAAAAGTAAAATCTTTTGGGGTATCAAATTTCACCCCTTCACAGATCGACCTCCTCAACACAGAAGTCACCCTAGACTGGAATCAAATCGAATGTTCTTTAAGCCACAACACCCCTATGTTTGACGGTAGCCTAGACCACCATTTGACTAATGGAATCGGCACCATGGCATGGAGTCCTTTAGGCAGTTATTTTAAAGAAGACAATCCAACTAATCAAAGACTAAAGCCTTTATTGGCTACTTTGGGAGAAAAATACAAGGCCACAGAGGATCAACTATTATTTGCTTGGTTACTTCAACATCCAACTAATATTCATCTTGTGGTAGGAACGACAAGAATTGAACGTTTGAAGGCTGCTAACGCAGCCAAAGAAATTAAATTCTCTACAGAAGATTGGTTTCTACTTTTAGAAACCCAATGGGGACATGAGGTTCCTTAAATTATCATCATGAAAAAGAAAACTATTTTAATCACAGGAGCCAGTAGTGGAATAGGAAAAGCCACCGCAGAACTCTTTGCACAAAAAGGAGAGCGACTTATTCTATGCGGTCGAAGACAAGAACGATTAGAAGCATTAAAAAAAGAATTTAAGTGCGAAACCCACCTCCTCAACTTTGATGTAAGCGATAGAACCGCTGTATTTAAGGCCATAAACTCCCTCCCACAAGAATGGAAACAGATCGATGTTTTAATCAATAATGCCGGCAACGCACACGGCCTTGATACCGTCGAAACGGCAAATCTCGACGACTGGGATGCTATGATTGACGGTAATGTAAAAGGCTTGATGTATGTAACTAAAGCAACCCTAAACCAAATGGTCGAACGCAAAACAGGACAGATCATCAATCTAGGATCAATCGCTGGACTAGAAGTTTACCCAAAAGGGAATGTCTACTGCGCCAGTAAATTTGCGGTAGATGCTTTTACACAAGGCTTACGCATCGACCTCAACCCACACGGTATTAGAGTTTGTGCAGTCCACCCCGGACTGGTTGAAACAGAATTTTCTATGGTGCGTTTTAAAGGAGACGAAGAACGTTCTGAAAGTGTTTATAATACACTTGATGCTTTACAAGCAGAAGACGTGGCAAATGCCATCGCCTATATGGTGGATGCACCACCTCATGTAACGGTCGCAGATTTAACGCTGCTCCCGACAGACCAAGCCAACGCAACAGTCATTAACCGCAAAAAATGATCAACAAACGACTTTTAGTCAAGGCTTTATTATCTCACAATGATGAAAACAGCTTTTATGACAAAAAGTTAAAACTAAATCTATCCTCTAAAGAAGGCAAGGCCAAATTCTTAAAACACATTTGTGCCCTTTCTAATTCTAACCCTAAAAACAACGCCTATATCGTTGTTGGGATCGAAGATAAAGCAAACGCCATTGTAGGAGTCGACTTTTTTGATGACAGTAAATTGCAAAACCTCATCAATGCTTATCTAGACAATCCACCTCTTGTACTCTATGAAAACATCCCGTTTCCCCATTTACCCAAAGGGAAAGTAGTAGGCTTAGTCACCATTAGACCCATTGACGAGATTACCGCTTTAAGGAAAAATATCTGGAAATATTTTGGCGGGGCTGTTTTCTTTAGAGAGGGAAGCATTTCCATGCCAAAGATTTTTGATATTGAATTAAAAGACAGCAATAGCGAAAGGGTTAAAACCATTGAACAACACGCACAAAACAATATAAGTCTAACCCTTGACGGTGTTGTGGACTTTTTACAAAATCACCACGATGATTTAACCACCTCTTATCGCGTCTTTAAAGAGACTTTTGTGGTTTGCTGGTCAGGACAAAAAAAGACCGTTAAAAATAAAATCTATTACTCTAGGGTAGACATAGAATTGATCAATGAGCAAGTCAAATTATTTTATTCAAATTTAGACGAGGTTGAAATTAATTTTACAAACGACGCCTTTATTCTTACAGAGTATGTTCGCTTAGGATTAAACAATCAAAACAAATACTACCCATTAGAACAAGTGAACATTAGGTTCAATGAAAATGGAAGCTATGCTATAGACACCCAATTATTGTTTGAACCCCCACAAATCGATAAACGCACTTTACTACACTTATATAACAACAATAATATATTGCTAGAAAAACTAAAAAGTAAAAGTAAGTTCAACTTAAAAGAAGAAAGCGAATTGTTTAATCTTTGCGCCGTTTATATGTTGTGTATTTTTAATGATGTCCCAAAAGCAATGAATCATTTTGAACAAGCAAAATCCTTTTTAAAAAATAGAGATCCAGCACTTTACCAGACCTATAAAGACTGTCAACGCATTTTGAGAAAGGTGAAATACAATTAATTTATTACATTTAAAAATTGAACAAAAGCCTACAACTATGCCAAAAATGAATGTAAACAAGTCAATTCTTATTGACGCAGCGCCAGAAAAAATCTTTCCTATCATTAATGACTTAAGCAATTGGGAACAATGGTCTCCATGGGTAATTGCAGAACCCACTGCATTATTGAATGTGGCAAAAGACGGGAAATACCACGAGTGGGATGGAGACATTATTGGGAGTGGAAACCTCAAAATAGAAGAAGAAGTCAAGGACAAAAAAGTGGTGATGAAGCTCCAATTTTTAAAACCATGGAAATCGAAAGCCATTACAACATTTCACCTTGAAGAAACCAAAAAAGGTACACTTGTTAGCTGGACAATGGATAGTAGTCTTCCGTTATTACTTTTTTGGATGAAAAAACAAATGGAAGTTTTTGTCGGGATGGATTATGATCGAGGCTTAGCTATGCTAAAAGATTTAATCGAAACAGGCCATACCAATTCAAGTTTAGCTTTTAAAGGAGTGAAGACTTTTCATGCGACAAAGTTTATCGGTGTAAAAACGGAATGTGCCTTTTCAGCTATTGCAGAAAATATGGGACGCGATTTTGGCGAGCTCATGCCATACCTCATGCAAAATCATCAAGATAAAATTAGCGGGAATGGGATTTCTATCTACCACGATGTTAATGTAGTCAAAGACAAGGTCCACTACACTGCTGCCCACCCAGTGAGCGAGGTGCCAGATAATTTACCAGTGCGTTTTTATGTGGGCGAATTACCTAAGTTCTCTGCCTATACCATTCGGCATATAGGACCGTATCACCATATAGGCAATGCATGGGCCGCAGGAATGATGCATCAACGGGCTAAAAAGTTTAAATCCTCACGCAAACAACCCCCCATGGAAGTGATGTATAACAGCCCCATAAACACTCCCCCGAATAAACTGATTTCTGAAATCCTGTTTCCAGTAAAATAATTTACTGCTTTGTAAAAATCCGGATATCATCGATTTCATAGGTGCCATCACTGGCGGTTTTACCGCTACCATTGTAGCGAAAAGCCAAATGGAACTTTGGGCCAAAATCAATAGGAATCTCTACAGAATCTATCCACTGGGTGTTATTATCTTCGTTATCTGCGATACGAACATTAAGCTCTACCCAGTTGACTTGTCCTATTGTTGCAGTTTCCTCTGACCAATTTGTCGCATAAAAAACACTTAGTGAGCTGTTATCGGCAAAACTGGTTGAAGTGCGAAAAGCTAAATAGGGATTCACTAAAGAGGAAACCTCAAGTTCTGGTGTAATCAACCAACTAATCGTCTCGCTATCTCCAGATCGATAAGACCCTAAGGCAATGGATTGACCTAAAGAGCTTTCATCCTCATAGACTTCCCAGAATTGTGTTCCTGCTTCATTAAAGTTAGTCCAGGCCTGTTTTTCAAAAAGACCTAAGCGCACTGTTTCGAAATTCTCTTCAAAAAAAGGATCGCAGCGTAATTCTTTAAAATCAATATTACTGGGATCATTAATTTTTAGGATGCTTTTTTCGCCAAAGAAATCCTTTGTCAATACCCCTTGAATAACGCCAGCACTATCTGGTAAGACAATAGATTTATAATCTGAAAAAGTACTTGTGCTCATCAAAATAGAACGTTGATCGTTGCATTGAGTTAACCTTCGTTCCCCATCAAACTCATCAAAGGCTTCCCCAGAAAATGTTCTCCCTACCGCATCTGAAGAAAATGATCAGACAAGGGATAGGGAGTTTAGCACACAATGATCGCTGGTTTCTATTTGATCAATTGCTATTCTCAATGAACTGGAGCAAAGACAAAGAACTATTTCTTCTAAAAACAGCAGTTTTTAATCCTCCCTTTTTGAGGACTAAGCGCAGTAATTATCATGGTTATCCATTTAGAACAAAAGTTAGTGGAATCCGTCTAGAGGGGTATTCTGATCATTTTCCAGTTTATGCCATTATTGGTTTAACCATAGAATAAGTGTTGGGTAAACCCTATTTGTTCAATTCGATGAAAGATTGTGCTTTACACCAACCAAATCTTTATTAGCACAAGGTGGTGCCTTAATGGCAGATCTTCTCGACACTCAACTAGAAGAAAGTGAAAGCGAAACTCATGTAGAACTCAACTTTGCGGTACTAAAACTAAAGCATATTAGAAAGCGTAAAAAGTAAGGGTAACGCTTATAGATTAATCAAGCGTACGAATCACAAAAGCATCTGGAGATTCTTGAAAGATCCCTGAAAATTCTTGTCCCACCTCAATGGCTTTACTCCTTAAATAATCACTGTGGCGATAGCTGTGATAAAGCACATCAAAATCAATTTCGCCTTGCGCATTGATTACCTCATCCCCAGCAAAGTTGTAGACATATAAAGATGGATCAGTTGCATCCATAAAGTCTCTATAATCGACTGCATCTAAATCTTCTTGAGTAGGTTCACCCCCATAAAAACTTAAGAAAAGAGTTTGTAAAAATGGATTCATTTGCCTTAAGCCATCTAGACTAAACCCTGGAAAAACATTTTCCCATTCATACAAGTCATAAGTGCTTTGAGCTGCTATGGCCAGTACACCTTGAACCTGTGAATTAATATCGTTTTTAAAACCATTCCACTGGGCGATTCCCGCACCGGCAGATGTACCTGCTAAAATTATTTTATTGGTCGGGATATTCAATTGTGTCAAATGACTTTTGATAAAATTGATCACCGCTGTCCCGTCTTCAAGTGCAGAAATTACTCCTTGATTTCCAGGGGTTGTTAGCAAAGTATAATTAGCACTAACAATAGCAATACCGCTATCTAAAACAGCTTGCATGGTGTCAATTAAAAGATCGTCAAAGGCTTGCGATTTATCTCCTGCAGTAAAACCACCACCGTGAAAAAACAAAACGATCCCTTTTGGGTTAGCGCTTTCTGGGAGGAGAATATCCAGTTGTTGGCGTTCTCTATCACCATAGTTGACGTTTTCAAAAAAACGTCCTTCTCCGCCTAATGGCGAAGCCGTTTCGGCAACGCCAAAAACAGTTTCAAGATCAACAGTTGTGATGGGGTTGTCCTCTTTGGCGCATGCCAATAATAAAAATAAAAATGGGAGGGCGATTAACTTTTTCATTGGTAGGTTTTTGTTTAAAGGTATTGCTTTTTGTTTTACTCTTCTAATCCCTCGGGGTAAAGGAAATGATTGTAAGGAAAACGGGTGATGTGAATATCGCGAATAGCCGCATAAGCACGTTTTCTAAAGTCTTCTAAATTAGATTTATTCAAAGCAGAAATAAATAGGGCATTTCCATTCATTTTTGCCATCCAGGTATCTTCCCACTCTTGGAGCGTATAATGTCTACTGCTTCTTTCTGTAACAAGATCGTCTTCTTCAATCACTTCTGGCGCGTAAGCGTCAATTTTATTAAAGACCATCAAGGTGGGCTTGTCCAGGCTTTCAATCTCTTGTAAGATTTGATTGACAGAGGCAATGTGCTCTTCAAAATTAGGGTGAGCAATATCGACGACATGCAATAAAAGATCTGCTTCGATTACTTCATCTAGGGTACTTTTAAACGACTCTACTAATTGGGTAGGTAGTTTGCGAATAAACCCTACTGTATCGCTTAATAAAAAAGGAAGATTCCCGATAACGACTTTTCGAACAGTGGTGTCCAGGGTAGCAAAAAGCTTGTTTTCTGCAAAGACTTTGCTTTTTGATAAGACATTCATAAGGGTCGATTTCCCCACATTAGTATAACCAACTAAAGCTACTCTAACGAGGGCGCCACGGTTCCCCCGCTGAGTGGCCATTTGTTTGTCAATTACAGTCAGTTTTTTCTTTAAAAGGGTGATTTTATCTCGTACAATACGACGGTCTGTTTCGATCTCTGTTTCCCCAGGACCACGCATCCCGATTCCTCCCTTTTGTCTTTCAAGGTGTGTCCACAATCCTTTTAATCGAGGGAGCAAGTATTGGTATTGTGCTAATTCTACTTGAGTGCGAGCATAACTAGTTTGTGCACGCTGCGCAAAAATGTCCAGGATTAACCCAGTGCGATCAAGGATTTTACACTTTAGGGTTTTCTCGATATTGTTCTGTTGAGCAGGGGTTAACTCATCATCAAAAACTACTGTAGAAACATCGTTTTCATGCACAAATGTTTCAACCTCGGCTAATTTCCCACTCCCGATAAAGGTCTTTGGATTAGGTAAAGCAATCTTTTGGGTAAAACGTTTAATGACCTTCCCCCCTGCGGTTAAAGCAAGAAAGGCTAACTCGTCTAGGTATTCTTTTGATTGCTCTTCATCTTGCTGTGCATTAATGATTCCCACTAATACGGTATTCTCGACAATTAAGGTCTTTTTTTCTAACATGGGTTATGCGGTCTTCCACGATTTAAGTTCGAGTTCTTTCCCGTCAAAAACAGCATAGGTATAATGAGAAATCCAGTCCCCTAAATTAATATAACGGGCTTTTTCAATGGGGATATCTAAGGGAATATGGCGGTGCCCAAAGACATAATAGTCCCTGGCTTTTTCTTGATTTTTCTTATTAGCATATTGTGCTAACCATTCTTTTTCTTCCCCTAAAAAAATGGCGTCTTCTTCTCCTGAAATCATTTTGTTTTTGACAGAGAGATAATGCCCTATACGCATACCAATATCTGGATGTAGCCAGCGAAAACACCATTGAAAAAAGGAATTAGTAAACACCTTCTTCATGCGTTTGTAGCCTTTGTCATTAGGCCCTAAGCCGTCTCCATGCCCTATAAAAAAACTTTTGCCGTTATAGGTAAATTCAGTTGGGGAATGATGCACGGTAATTCCAATTTCTTTTTCGAGATAGTCTATCATCCACAAATCGTGATTCCCCACAAAAAAGTGAATGGGTACCCCGTCATCGGCCAGCTGGGCAAGTTTTCCTAGCACCCGCACAAAGCCTTTTGGGACTACAGTTTTATATTCAAACCAAAAGTCAAATAAATCGCCTAACAAGAAAAGTACGCCAACATCCTCTTTGATATGGTCAAGCCATTGAACAAAGATGCGTTCACGGGGAGCGCTTTCTTCTGGTGTGGGAGCCCCTAAGTGATTGTCGGAGGCAAAATAGATTTTCTTTCCTTCTGGAAGTTGCATGCGATAATTTCTAGTTTAAAGATACCATCTTTCTAACCAATGGCATGTGCAAGGTCATCAATCAAGTCTTGCGCATCTTCTATCCCCACACTTAAACGAATAAGGGAATCGACAACTCCACTCTTTTCGCGTTCCTCTTTAGGGATAGATGCATGGGTCATCGAAGCTGGGTGTCCAGCTAAACTTTCTACTCCTCCCAGTGATTCTGCCAGGGTAAAGAGTTTTAGATTTTCAACGATTTTAATGGCTGCTTTATAGTCAGCTCCTTTTGGAATAAAAGATAGCATCCCACCAAAGTCTTTCATTTGCTTTTTAGCCACGTCGTGATTAGGATGGGTATCAAAGCCAGGCCAGTACACTTTTTCAATCTGGGGGTGGGCAGCTAGATATTCTGCCACAGCTTTCCCATTTTCACAATGGCGTTGCAAGCGAACGTGTAAGGTTTTAATTCCGCGAAGCGTCAAAAAACTATCCATAGGACCGGGTACAGCACCACTGGCATTTTGTATAAAGGCCAAACGTTCTTGCAAATCATCATCGTTGACCACAAGAGACCCTAAGACAACATCTGAGTGCCCAGCAAGATATTTAGTAGCTGAATGCATCACGATGTCTGCCCCAAAATTGAGTGGTTGTTGTAAATAAGGGGAAGCAAAAGTATTGTCAACAGCTAGCAGTAGATTGTTCTTTTTAGCTAGGTTTGCCACCGCCTCGATATCTACCACATTCATCATGGGGTTAGTAGGGGTTTCCACCCAAATCAATTTAGTATTGCTATTGATGGCTGCTTCAACATTCGCCAGATCATTCATGCCCACAAAGTGGAATTTTAGGCCAAAGCCTTCAAAGATTTTAGTGAATAAACGGTAAGAACCTCCATAAAGGTCATTCGTTGAAATCACTTCATCACCAGGTTGCAATAACTTCATCACAGCATCCATGGCAGCTAATCCAGAGGCAAAAGCCAAACCGTGTTTCCCATTTTCGATACTTGCCAAAGATTTTTCTAGGGCTTGACGGGTGGGGTTATGGGTACGGCTATATTCAAATCCTTTGTGCCCACCAGGAGTGGTTTGCGCATAGGTAGAGGTTTGATAAATAGGGGGCATTACTGCGCCATAAGCTGGGTCTGGGGCTTGCCCTCCGTGAATGGTTGCACTGTTAAATCGCAATTTCTTTTCCATGTGGTATCTTCAAAAATAGAATTACAAAGGTAAGAGATTCCCTTGATTTCTCTTTGCTTTGACTAATTTTGATTTACTTTGCTTAAAAGGTGAAAATCAATGCATTTATTTTATTATTTAAGTAGCTGTGATACCTGCAAAAGGATCATGAAAACCCTAGCTTTAAGTGACGATATTAAACAAATTGATATCAAAAAAAGTCCTTTGACAGCAGCACAATTAGAAGTGCTTTATCAGCACAGTGGGTCTTATGAAGCACTCTTGAATAAACGTGCTCAAAAATTAAAAGAAATCGATAAAAGCAGCCTAGACGAAACTGCCATAAAAAGTTTATTACTCTCGCATTATACCTTTTTAAAAAGACCTGTTTTGTTGTATAAAGACAAGCTGTATATCGGTAACGCAAAGGCCACTGTTGCTCTAGCGAAAGAGGCCCTCGATGGATAAGAGACTGCTCGCATTACTTGCGGCAATTGGCGCCACCACGATTTATGGGCTTAATCACACCATCATGAAGGTGATTATGCCAGATTATATTGGTCCCTATGGCTTAGTGCTTTTAAGGGTTATTTCTGCCAGTATCCTTTTCGGTGGCTTGAGTTTGTTTTATCCTACAGAAAAAATTGAGCGAGAAGATTACCTTAGAATCTTTGCCGCGACCGCCTTTGGCATGTGCCTTAATATGGTGTTTTTTATCCGTGGTTTAAGTCTTTCTACTCCCATTAACAGCTCAGTAATTATCACTATTATGCCCATTATAGTGATGTTACTTTCCTGGATATTTTTAAAAGAAAAAATTACTTCATTAAAATTTATGGGGATCGTTTTAGGTTTTGGCGGAGCCTTAACCTTAGTGTTATACGGTAGTTCTTTTACTAAAAATGCGCCTAATATCCCATTAGGGAATGCCATGATGTTGATCAATGCCTTTAGCTATGGAGCCTATTTAGTGATCATGAAACCCATTACAAAAAAGTACCAAGTCATCACCTTGATGAAATGGATGTTCCCGCTGGGGGTAGTAATGAATTTACCCTTTGGCACAAAAGAATTACTGGCGGTAGAGTGGCAGTTGTTGCCTTTTGATGCCTTGTGGAGAATAGGTTTTGTTTTACTTTTCACAACCTTTTTTGCCTATTTGTTAAACATGTATGCACTTAGAGAAGTGCCCCCTACAACCATAGGGGTCTTGACTTATGTACAGCCCATTATAGCTATTGTTTATGCGACATTTACCGGGAATGATCAAATGGATTTTGTCAAATCATTAGCAACACTACTCGTATTTACGGGGGTGTATTTAGTAACAAAAAAAGTTCAAAGAACAGTCGATTCTGTCCCACAAAAAGATATTTAAAATCGTTTTCGAAAACAATTGAAATGATTTTAGCTTCATTTTTGTAATTCTACTTTTTAGCCATTACATTTAGCTGAACAAATGCAGTAACATGAAAAAGATTTTTACACTCCTACTCGTTTCTACCTTAATCGCTTGTGGATCCTCTAGCGAAAAAAAAGAAGATGGATTTAAATTTAATCGTACCAAAAAAGAAGAGACAAAGGCGGTAAGCGAAAAAACAGCTACCCCCATTGATTTAGAGAATAAAGGAATAGGTCCTATCAAGGATCTCGTTTTTGATAGCACTATAGACGATGCGATGGTCGCAGAAGGTGCTACTGCATTTAAACAAAAATGTACCGCCTGCCATAGAGCAGAGGGTAAATTAATTGGTCCAGCAATGAAAGGTATCTATGAGCGTCGTCACCCAGCATGGGTCATGAATATGTTATTAAACCCGACTGAAATGGTCAAGGAAGATCCCATCGCTAAAGCATTATTAGCAGAGTACAACAATATTTTAATGATCAATCAAAACTTGAGTCAGGAAGAAGCGAGAGCTATCGCAGAATACCTGCGCAGCTTATAAAGCCCACTTTTTCCCGCCAGTCGTTTCTTGTAAATCTACACAACCTTTTTGTTGTCCAGGTACGGGTGCATAGGCGAGATGCTCTTTCCCTATAATGGCATTGCCTTCAAAAGCGCGAATGGCCAATGAACGAAGGTTAAATAAATAACTTTGACATACCCCTTCAATAGGTGGCGCTCCAGCAGTACCATCTTCTAAACCAGCTAAATAAGCGTTAAAAGCTTCTCCTCTTGTGGCTAGATCTTCTGGTGCAGCACGTAAAAATTTATTGAGCTGTACATCGATATCCTCGGCAGTAAGGTCTGCAGCATTCTCTTTTCCAGCAGCAGCTAACGCAACCCCAGCAAAAATACCTGTGCCCATTTTAGCAAATTCTTGCTCGTCTGGACCACTTACATTCGCGAGGTATCCATCGATAAACTGAATTAAATTTAAATCACTTGCTCCAGGAACATTTGCAGTAGTGGGTAACATCACATCAATGATTTTAGCCATCACAGTTGCATTCTCTTGAGATAATAAGGTGGGTGCCCAACCTGCTTCAGTCGTTTGACAACTTTGCAATAAGCTTGCTACCGTGGGCGTTAAAGTAAGTGCTCCAAATGATAGCCCTATGTTTTTTAATGCGGTTCTTCTTTGCATAATATTTACTTTACAGGTTGTTCTTTTTTAATTCTTCAACGGCAAAGTTTACTGCACGAGCAGTAAGCGCCATATAAGTTAATGATGGGTTTACATTTCCAGCAGAAGTCATACAAGCTCCATCTGTAACAAAAACATTTGCTACTTCATGTAATTGATTGTTTCCATTCAAGACAGAAGTTTTAGGGTCACGACCCATTCTTGCAGTTCCCATTTCGTGGATTCCTAATCCTAAGTGATAGTCGTTGTCATATCCTTGGACATTTTTAAATCCAGCTTCTTCTAACATGCTAATCGCTTGCTCTTTCATGTCTTTACGCATGGCAAGCTCGTTATCTTTTATATCGGCATCAAATGTAACGGTAGGTAATCCCCATTCGTCTAACTTTTCATAGTCTAAGTACATGCGATTTTCATGATAAGGCAATACCTCGCCAAAACCGTTTAATCCCATGGTCCATCCTCCTGGATTCAACAGGGCTTCTTTAAATTCTGGTCCATAGGCCATTTCTTTGACATTTTCTGTCCATGAACCGCGACCTGCACCACCCTGATAACCATAGCCACGTAAGAAATCTTTACGATCTGTTTCGCCACCAATATTTCTAAAGCGGGGAATATAAATTCCGTTAGGTCTTCTTCCGGTGTAGTATTTGTCATTAAAGCCATCAAACTCACCATATGCTCCAACTTGGAAATGGTGATCCATAATATTGTGACCTAGTTCTCCAGAAGCATTCCCCATTCCATTAGGGAAATGTTCAGATTTTGATTGTAATAAGATCGAAGTAGAAGCTACTGCAGAAGCACATAAGAAAACAACTTTGGCGTTAAAGACCATGGATTCTTTTGTTTCTGCATCAATTACACGAACGCCAGAAGCTTTCTTGGTTTCTGGATCATAAATCACTTCATGTACAATAGAGTTTGGACGTAAAGTCATATTCCCTGTCGCTTCTGCCATAGGCAAAGTAGAAGAGTTACTACTAAAATATCCCCCAAAAGGACATCCTCTCATACAGCGATTTCTGTATTGACAGTTAATTCTTCCGGCTCCGGGCTTAGTTCCCTCGGTAATATGTGCTACTCGACCAATGGTTAAAATACGATCGGTATATTTTTCAGCGATGGAATCTTTTAAGTGATCTTCAACACACATTAGTTCCATCGGTTTGAGATATTCCCCGTCAGGAAAATGATCTAATCCTAATAATTCACCCGAAATCCCAGCATGTTGCTCTACATAAGAATACCATGGAGCAATGTCTTCATAGCGAATGGGCCAGTCTACTGCAACCCCATCTTTTAAATTTGCTTCAAAATCAAAATTACTTAGGCGGTAACTTTGTCTCCCCCACATGATAGAGCGCCCCCCTACATGGTATCCGCGACACCAGTCGAATTGCTTGTCCTCGTTATAAGGGTGTTTGATATCATCTACAAAAAAATGTTTTGAATCTTCTCTAGTGGTATATCCAGTTCGGCTTTGCTTAGGTTGTCTCTCTCTGGCCTCGTTTGTAATTACGTTTCCGTGAGGGAAATCCCATGGGTCTTTATTCATCGTAGGATAATCCTCTATATGCTTGACCATTCTACCGCGCTCTAAGACTAATGTTTTTAGTCCTTTCTCTGTCAACTCTTTAGCGGCCCAACCGCCACTTATTCCAGTCCCTACAACGATGGCATCGTACTGGGCTTCAAAATTAGCATTGCTCATATTTTGGGTGATTTTATTCTCCCTAAATTAGGGCTTAGTAATGAGCTTTTCTCAATATTCTTCTTTAATTATGTCAAAATATTAATTTAAAACGTTTTCGTTTGAATAAATAAAAAACCACAATGGCATGAATCTTTAGTTCTTTTAAGTATTATTACATTGTTTTAATTAATTTGACTTACTTATGGAACGCAGGAAATTTATTCAAAATAGTTTAGCTCTAAGCCTTGGTGCTACTGCCCTTGGCTCTTTATCCGCTAACACTTTAGCAGAGAGCTTTTTAAGCCCAAATCTCGCTACATCACCCTTTTTTAAACTCTCTTTAGCACAATGGTCTTTGCACAATGCCATTCAAAAAGGAGAATTAAATCCTTATGATTTTGCTGCTAAAGCAAAAGAATTAGGCTTTGAAGGAATCGAATATGTCAATGATCTCTATAGAGATGTTATGACCGCAAAAGACAAAAACGCTGCTTTAAAGCAATTTATCTCCCAATCAAATGCAAAAGCAAAAGAACATGGCGTCGAGAATGTCCTTATTATGATCGATGGAGAAGGTGACCTGGCGGTCCCTAGTGTAAACGAACGCAATAAAGCCATTGATAATCACAAAGCATGGGTAGAAACTGCGGCGGCAATGGGCTGTCATTCTATTCGCATTAATCTTTTTGGGGAACGCAATGAACAAGCTTGGAAAGTTCAAGCTGCAGAGAGTATGCTCAAATTAGGAGAATTCGCTGCTCCTTATAACATTAATATTATTGTAGAAAATCACGGTTATCTTTCTTCAAACGCAGCCCTAGTGATGGAAATGCTAACGGAAGTGAATCTCGCCAATTGCGGAACACTTCCCGACTTTGGCAACTTCTGCTTAGAACGATCAAAAGGAGCAAGATGGGATGGAGCATGTGTCAAAGAATACGATCGCTATAAGGGGGTAGAAGAATTGATGCCCCGCGCTTTTGCCGTGAGTGCAAAATCACATGACTTTGATGCGCAAGGAAATGAAAAACACACCGATTATTTACGCATGTTAAAACTGGTAAAATCTGCCGGATACACAGGATTTATCGGAGTAGAATACGAAGGCGGAGGCTTGTCTGAAATTGATGGAATCCTCGCCACAAAAAACTTATTGCTAGAAAAAGCCAAACTCATCGTTTAATCAATACCATTAACCAAAATGAATTCAACGACTAAATTTCAATTATCCTTTATGATGTTCCTCCAATTTTTTATTTGGGGCGGGTGGTTTGTTACCCTTGGAACATTTTTAGGAAACAATCTAGGGGCAAGTGGAGCAGAAACGGCCATGGCCTTTTCAACACAATCCTGGGGAGCGATTATTGCACCCGTCTTTATTGGTCTAATCGCCGATCGCTATTTTAATGCAGAACGCATCTTAGGGGTGTTACACCTTATCGGGGGTGGCTTGATGTATCTCATGGCACAAGCAGGTGATTTTGACACTTTTTACCCTTATGTCTTTGGGTATATGTTGGTTTATATGCCCACCCTTGCCTTAGTTAATTCTGTTTCTTTTAATCAAATGAAAGATCCAGCAAAAGAGTTTTCATTAATTCGTGTCTTTGGGACCATAGGATGGATCGTCGCTGGATTAGTGATTAGTTACCTTAGTTGGGATGCGCCAGAAGCCATTGCTGCAGGAGCATTAGCAAATACCTTTTTAATGGTCTCTGGAGCTTCATTTATTTTAGGGCTATTTAGTTTTACCTTACCTAAAACCCCGCCCTCAAATACAGGAGGAGAATCTTTGTCAATAGGAGACGTTCTAGGCTTTGACGCATTAAAATTATTAAAGGATCGCAACTTTTTGATGTTCTTTATCACTTCTGTTTTAATTTGTATTCCTTTGGCCTTTTATTACCAGCAAGCTAATCCTTTCTTAGTAGAATTAGGCATGGAAAACCCTACAGGTAAAATGACCTTAGGACAAATTAGCGAAGTATTATTTATGTTACTTCTCCCGGTCTTCTTTAAAAAGTTTGGGTTCAAAAAAACAATTCTAGTTGGAATGCTCGCATGGGCTGTGCGTTATGCTTTGTTTGCCTATGGCAATGCAGGCGAATTAACTTTTATGTTGATTATAGGAATCGCACTCCACGGGATCTGTTATGATTTCTTTTTCGTTTCAGGACAAATTTACACTGACTTTAAAGCCGGTGAAAAAGTAAAAAGTGCAGCACAAGGCTTAATCACTTTAGCCACCTATGGCGTAGGAATGCTCGTTGGGTTTTGGGTCGCTGGAAAAATTTCTGACACCTATTTACTCGAAAACGGAACCCACAACTGGGAAATGATTTGGATTCTTCCTGCTGCTTTTGCCATTGGAGTACTCGTCTTATTTATGCTTATCTTTAAAGACGAAAAAATAGAAATTAAAGAAGAATAAATTGAGTCATAAAATACGTTTAGGAGTTTTAGGCGGCGGTGGGGATTCCCTTATTGGTGGAGTTCATCGCATCGCCTCAAACATGTTTGATCGCTATCAAATTGTAGGAGGATGTTTTAACCCTAATCCTTCAGAAAATAAAAGTTTTGCAGAACATATCGGCGTCCCTTTAAACCGGGTTTACGACACCTTTGAAGATTTAATTGCAGCAGAAATTCAACTTCCTCAAGCAGAACGCATAGAAGTTGTTTCTGTTTTAACGCCGAACTTTCTTCATTTTCCTATGGCAAAAAAGCTCCTGGAAAATGGCTTTAATGTTATCTGTGAAAAACCTTTAACCACCACCCATGCAGAAGCTCTAGCGTTAGAGGCGATCCAAAAAAAGCAACAAGTTGTTTTTGCCGTCACCTATACCTATACAGGGTATCCCATGATTCGTCAAATGAAGCAAATGATTGCCGATGGGGTAATTGGAGAAGTACAAAAGGTAGATTTACAATATTATCAAGGCTGGATTAACCCTTTTATGCATCAACCAGATTTAAGAAAATCTGTCTGGCGCCTTGATCCCGAAAAAGGAGGGCTAAGCTGCTGTATAGGAGATATTGGAACCCACGCCTTTGACATGGTAGAATATGTTACTGGGATGCGGGTAAAGCAACTATTAGCAGATCTCAATTATCGCTATCCAGACAATCAAATGGATGTTGATGGAACTATTTTAGTTCGTTTTTCTGACTATTGCAAAGGGGTTTTAAGGGCGTCACAAATCGCCACCGGAGAAGAAAACAACTTTACTGTTCAAATCTATGGACAGAATGGAAGTTTAAAATGGGGCCAAGAAAACCCTAACTATCTCACCTATTTGCAAGAAGGAAAACCCATGCAAGTATTAAAACCTGGCTATGATTTCCACAGTGCTTTTGCACAGGATGCAACAAAACTACCTCCTGGACATCCAGAGGGATTATATGATGCCATGGGGAATATTTATAATGGCGTTGCCAAAGCGATACGGGGAGAAGAATTTAACCAGGGGGCTTTCCCAGACATGGAAGAAGGCGTTCGCGGAATGCTATTTATTGAAAAAGTATTGGAATCACATCAAAACGGCAACGTTTGGGTGAATTTATAAAAACACAAACTATTGAAAACGATTAAAGGACCCGCCGTTTTTCTGGCACAGTTTATCGATCAAAAAGCGCCTTTTAACAGCTTAGAAGGGCTTTGTCAATGGGCCGCTGATCTAGGCTATAAAGGCATACAAATTCCTACCCTTGACAAATGGTTGATCGATCTAGATACCGCAGCAGAAAGTCAAACTTATTGCGATGATTTAAAAGGAAAAATTAACTCCTATGGGCTAGAAATTACAGAATTATCTACCCACCTGCAAGGACAGTTAGTTGCTGTTCACCCAGCCTATGACAAAATGTTTGACAACTTTGCGCCAGATGCAGTAAAAAACAACCCCAAAGCAAGAACAGCATGGGCGGTGGACCAAGTTAAAAAAGCGGGGATTGCCAGTCGCAGATTAGGGATTAGTGCTCACGCAACTTTTTCGGGGTCGTTACTTTGGCCTTATTGGCATCCATGGCCACAACAACCCGATGGTCTAATTGATCTAGGCTTTAAAGAACTTGCGAATCGCTGGCTGCCTATTCTTGACGTCTTTGACGAAAATGGTGTAGATGCTTGTTATGAAATTCATCCTGGAGAAGATTTGCACGACGGCGAAACCTTTGAACGCTTTTTAGCTGCAACAGGCAACCATAAACGCGCGAATATCTTATATGACCCTAGTCACTTTGTTTTACAACAACTCGACTATATTACTTATATCGATCACTATCACGAGTTCATCAAAGCCTTTCACGTAAAAGATTCTGAATTTAAACCCAATGGTAAAAAAGGGGCCTTTGGGGGATATGGGGACTGGCGAAACCGCGCAGGACGATATCGCTCTCCGGGAGACGGCCAAATCGACTTTAAAACAATTTTTACAAAATTAACAGAATACGGCTGCGATGTATGGGCCGTTATGGAATGGGAATGCTGTATCAAAAGCCCAGAACAGGGCGCTAGAGAAGGCGCTGCATTTATCAAAAATCACATCATAGAGGCGACAGAAAAAACCTTTGACGATTTTGCCGGGGGAGATATTGATCATGCCCATTTAAAAGACATTTTAAACATCTAATTATTATGAAAAAACAACTACTTATTCTAACAGGTTTAATCGCCTTTAGTTCTTGTCAAGGAGCTACAGAAAAGAAAAAAGCCCAGGAAGAAAAACCTGCTGTAGAAGAAAAAGCCGCTGTTCAAGAAGAATGGATTTCACTATTTGATGGTGAAACACTCAATGGCTGGCATCAGTATAACGGAGACAAAATAGGAGAAGAATGGAGCGTTGCAGATGGCGTTTTAACCTTTGATCCTCGAGAAGATAGAAAATGGGGCGATGGAGGTAAAAACATTGTAACCGATAAAAGCTTTACAAGCTTTGTCCTTTCGATTGAATGGAATGTATCAGAAGCTGGAAACAGTGGAATTTTCTGGGGCGTACAAGAAGGAGAAGAATTTGGCGAGCCTTATGTGACTGGACCAGAAATTCAAGTCTTAGACAACGAACGTCATCCTGATGCAAAAGCAAATCCTAAATTCCATCAAGCGGGCGCACTCTATGATCTCGTGCAACCCACTGC
Source organism: Candidatus Arcticimaribacter sp. (assembly GCA_042096495.1). Classification (GTDB taxonomy): domain Bacteria; phylum Bacteroidota; class Bacteroidia; order Flavobacteriales; family Flavobacteriaceae; genus Arcticimaribacter. Next base: position 4,759 of record JBELLO010000002.1, on the reverse strand, counting down.
AGATGTATGTAACCCTGCTGGAGAATGGAACCACGTTTTACTTACCATCGATCACAATGCTAATCAAGGAAATGTTGTTTTTAACGGAACAGAAATCGTTCGTTTCCCACTTAGTGGTGAAGCGTGGGACGAACTTGTCAACAACAGTAAGTTTAAAGGATGGAAAGGTTTTGGCGAATTCAAAACTGGAAAAATAGGACTACAAGATCACGATGATAAAGTTTCTTTTAGAAACATCAAGATCAAAGAATTATAATACAAGCGAATGATAGTATCCATGACGGGTTTTGGGAAAGGTGAAACCCAGTTTAAACATAAAAAAATCACCATTGAGTTAAGAACTCTTAACAGCAAAAATATTGATCTTAACTTTAGAACACCACACTGTTACAGAGAACTTGAACCCTTATTACGCACTCAAATTAACAGCAAGTTAACCCGTGGTAAGATTGATGTATCGGTATTCGTTGACAACTCTGGAACAGAGAGTGCAACCATTTTAAACAAAGAAGTCATTCAAGCGTATTTACAGCAGTTAAAAGAAATCCACAGCGGTGACACAACAGAACTACTCAAGATGGCCGTGCGTTTACCAGATGCCCTAAAAACAGAAAAAGAAGCCTTGAGCGAGCTAGAAAAAGAAGCTTTACTCGCGCTATTTTCGACCACTCTTGATAAAGTCAATCAACATCGTCAGGATGAAGGAAAAGCCTTAGCCGTTGATTTTGAAAAACGCCTAAGTAATCTTGTACAACTGTTGAAAGACGCCATTGAGGTTGACCCAGAACGCAAAACTAAGGTCACTGAAAAACTCAAAAACGCCCTAACACAACTAGCCATTGAAGTGGATCAAAACAGACTAGAACAAGAGTTGATTTACTATCTGGAAAAATATGACATCACCGAGGAAAAAGTACGCTTAGCTAACCATATCGATTACTTTAAAGAGATCATGGCACAAGATCAAGCAAACGGAAAAAAGCTAGGTTTTATCGCACAAGAAATGGGTCGAGAAATCAACACCATCGGATCTAAAGCAAATCACGCTGGACTGCAAAAAATTGTCGTTCAAATGAAAGACGAATTAGAAAAAATCAAAGAACAGTTACTTAACGTCCTTTAACATGGAAACCGGAAAACTCTTTGTGTTTTCAGCCCCATCTGGAAGTGGTAAAACGACCCTTGTTCGCCACCTACTGCTGCAAAACCTTCCCTTAGGCTTCTCAATTTCTGCTACTTCACGCCCGCCACGTGGAGAAGAAAAAGACGGAAAAGATTATTACTTTTTAAGCGAAGAAGAATTTCGTCAAAAGATTGAAGAAGATGCATTTATCGAATATGAAGAAGTCTATAAAGGAGCTTTTTATGGGACCTTACGGTCTGAAGTAGAGCGACTGTGGGCTGAAGGTAAAAACGTTCTATTTGACATCGATGTAATCGGTGGATTAAATGTAAAAGAACAATACCCAGAAGAAACCCTTGCCATATTTGTACAGCCCCCTTCTTTAGAAGAATTAGAAAAACGCTTGCGACAGCGCAATACAGAGACAGAAGAGAAAATCCAACAACGCCTAGACAAATCAGCTTCAGAGTTAATCTATTCTCAAGATTTTGATGTAATTCTAGTCAACGATAATCTCGCTAAAGCAAAACAAGAAGTTGTTCGTTTAGTCAAAGAATTCTTGCGTTCCTAAGCAATTTGCTACCTTTGTAACATGCAGCAAATCGGTTTGTTTTTTGGTACATTTAATCCCATTCACAATGGGCATTTAATCTTGGCAAATCACTTTGCAGAGCACACCAACTTAGATCAGATATGGTTTGTGGTGACCCCGCAAAACCCTTTTAAACAAAAGCTGAGTATGTTGTCGAATAACCATCGGTTAGAATTGGTTTATCGCGCGACAAAAGATTATCCTACTTTACAACCCTCAACCATAGAGTTTGATCTTCCTACCCCTAACTATACCTGCGATACCTTAATTAGGCTGGAAGAAAAACACCCCGATAAAAAGTTTGCGCTTATAATCGGAGAAGATAACCTAGCCTCTTTTCATAAATGGAAAAACTATGAGGTCATTTTAGAGCGCTATCCCCTCTATGTTTATCCTAGAAATGGAGCCCCTGCGCCGTCAAAAGAATTGACAAAGTACAAAAACATCCATTTAGTAGATGCCCCTAAAGTCGAAGTCGCTTCTTCTCAAATAAGGGAGTGGATCAAGGCAGGAAAAAATGTTCGCCCCCTTTTACCTATAGAAAGCTGGGAATACCTAGACGAAATGAATTTTTATAAATAAATGGGTAAGAAATTTTCTTATATAAGCGGAGCTGTATTTGTCCTTTTATGGGGGTTTACCCTGATACATTTCAAGGATCTACCGGCAGAAATACCCATTCACTATAATGCGAAAGGAATGCCAGATAGTTTTGGTACCCGTATTCATATATGGGGTTTACCCATTATTGCAACTCTTCTCTTTGCGCTTTTAAATGGGCTTCAAAAAAGAAAAGGCATACAAGAAATCGAAAAGCAATTATTACAATGGATGCAATTGCTTATTCTGGGTATTTTCACCTATATCCAGATCCAAACATTCTTTGTCGCCGTAAATAAAAGTGATGGATTGGGGAGCTGGTTTTTACCCCTAACCATCTTTGGCTTTATGGCTCCTATTGTATGGGTGATAAGAAAACAACAACAATCCTAAGTAAGCACTTCTTTAATCAAACGTTCTGTAATGGCTTTACGGCTCCATTGCATGATATCATTTCTGCTGTTTTTCTGGGGTTTATCCTCTTGATAAAGAAATTGAATAAAAGCTAAAATTGCGTCTTGATCCCCACTTTGAATCATTTTAGCACAACTCCCTTTGGCGATAAATTCGCCTGCGGCAGAAAGGGGATCCCCCAGTGAAAGCACAGGTGCCTGGGTCGCAAAATATTCTAATAGCTTGCCAGAAATCATTTGAGTCGCAGCAGCGGTAAAAATAAAATTGAGCAACAGGTGCCCGCTTTTCATCAATGCGATAGCATCTGCATGGTTGAGATAACCGTGATAAATGACCTCAACCTGAGGCAAAGCAGTACGAATTTCAGCGATGATACTTTCTGAGATATTTCCCGCTAAAGAAAAACGAATAGGACGGTCTCCTTCTACTTTTTGCAGGGCTTGAATAATGGAAGCATATGCTTGATGCTGGGTCAATAAACCGGTATAAACTACATGAAAAACATCTTTTGGGGGAAGAGCAGCTATACCTTTCATCAACGCTGCATCAAAGCCGTTCGCTAAAGCGATAAAGCGCTGTTCAGGTGCTTTTTCTTTTAAGTTATTGTGTAACTCCCCTCCTATTGTGGTGATTACTCCGCTGGCTTTTTGCAATACGGTCTGTTCTAATTGCGCATCTTTAGCTTGACTGCTTCGTGTACGGCGCATTTGTTTGTTGTAAAAAACTGTACTCCATGGATCGCGAAAATCTACCCACCAGTTGAGTTGAAATGTTTTGATCAATTGCAAACCTACCAAATGGGTTGAATGCGGCGGTCCAGTGGTGATTAAGTGATCGATGTTTTCTTCCTTCAGTATTTTTTGTGCTGCCTTAAGGGCAAAAGGGACCCAGCCTTTTCGCGCATCTGGGATAAAATAATTTCCACGGATATAGGCGGCGATCTTCCCAAAAAAACTTTTGGTATTCACCTCGCCTTGTGGGATTCCTTTGTGCGAGCTGCCGCTGGTTATGCGAGCATATAAACGCAAGGGTTCTCGTGTGGGAGTTTTGATCACTCTAATGCCTTCAACTTCTTTTAAAAGACTTTGATCTAACTGTGGGTAAGCCGCTTGCTTTTCGTCAACCGTGATAACGATAGGCTCCCAGCCCAATTGCTTGAGGTACTTCGCAAAATACATCCAGCGCTGAACTCCAGACCCACCAGAAGGCGGCCAGTAATAACTTAAAATCAGTACTTTTTTAGAAACAGACAAGCTTACTTTTTATACAAAGGTACAGAAGAACAGGCTTCCCCGTACATCAAGCTTTTCACATGGGGCTGTAATTTCTCCACCAAAGCTATAAATGCAGAAGGGGGAATGGCTTTTTCGGCGCAGCCTTTAATGATCACGGGCTTGTCTTTATAGGTTTCGACGGCCAGTGATTGAATAATTTCTTGAAAAATAGCATTCTCTAATTCTTGTAAGGAACCCCAGATTACTTTTTTTGCGATGGATTGAAGATGGGTGGTAACTAATAGGTTTGCCCAGGCCGGTAATAAGGCATCTGTGGAACAGTAAAGAGCAATATAACAGTCTTTATAAGGAGAGAAATCAAAGCTTTTTAAGGCTGCTCTAAATTCTTTTTCGCGAAGAATAAAACCTTGCTCTAGCCATTGACTTAGATCTAATGTTTTTCTTTCTCCTTCAGGATAGTGTTCCTCTAAATCAAAAGTGATTAGAGGGCTTTTAGCGACGCGATTGACGATTTCGCCTTCCATTTTACAATAATCCCAGTTCTAGTTTAGCTTCTTCGCTCATCAAATCTTGTGTCCATGGGGGATCAAAAGTAATCTCTACTTCGGCATCCTTTACTTCATTGATAGATTTGACTTTTTCTTCTACCTCAACAGGAAGGGTTTCTGCGACTGGGCAGTTAGGAGTAGTAAGGGTCATCAAGATTTTCACATCGTGATCTTCGTTGACAAAAACGTCATAGATCAATCCCAACTCATAAATATCCACTGGGATTTCTGGATCAAAAATGGTCTT
>JBELLO010000001.1:0-57111 GCA_042096495.1 Candidatus Arcticimaribacter sp. | reverse complement strand
AGGTCATTAATATTAGTTCTTTCTGCCCTTAGGGTGTAATCACCCTCAGGAATTTGATCTGGTTCAATGGTTTTAAAACATTTATAAATTCCATCAAATTGATCGCCACTCACTCTGACCCAATGAGAGAAATAAATATTTCCACTGGGGGTTCCCGTGATATAGGCCCCACCATAATTTGAACTGGGAGTTACTACCCCTGTTTGATCTGTAATTCTAACGGTAGCAGTTACTGTTACAGAGCCGTTAGATAGATCAATTGAACTCGGTGAAAGGGAAAATTCTGACATAACAGGACCTTCAAAGTCGTTTGGTGTTGGTGAAATTACTGTAATAGAACCGCTTAAACTGATAGAGGTTGTTGCACTCACCGCTGGATTTGTTTCATCTGCAGGGATGCTGTTGTTGACTTCAGCTGTCCAGGTATATTCTTGCGGGGTTTCATCTTCTATTGTCCCTCCAATAACAAGTTGATTATTGGCAAAAGTATAGTTGATCCCTGAGGGAAGCTGGCCAGGTGCAAAGTTTAAAACTAAATTTTCGCTACAATCTGTCACAAAGCTTATGACAATAGGCTCTAGTGATTCTTGATAGGCCAACGTTTGTCCACTAATCGATCCTTGAACGCCACTAATAGATATGGTACAAGTATTTAAAAGAGAGTTGACTGATATTGTTTCATTTAATGAAGAAATAATAGATTCATTTGCCCATAATAATGGGGTGAAGAATAAGAAAAAAGTAGAAAAAATGAGATTACGTAACATGTTATTCCTTGATGATTAATTCAGAGGTTAGGGTAGTGGCCCCCGTAGTTTTTAAAATATAGCTTCCTTGTCTAAGGTGAGCAGTATTGATTTGTATTGTTCTTTGCGTTGAAGACATTCTTTTTTTGATAGATTGAATCAATCGACCATTTGTGGTATAAAGTTCAAAATTGAGTTCTGTGTCTTGCCCCCCTACAAAAACATTAAGCTGCTCATTAAACGGGAGTGGGCTTAAAAATACTTCTGCAGAATTGAAATAATTTTCTATGAAAACACCTTGGCATTCAATTCCAGTTGTGATTTTCACTTGGTTAATTCCATTTTCTAAATCAATACTTACTTGTTTTTGATCTGTCTGGAATGACTGTCCATTATGAGTAATCGTATAAACTTTACCTCCTTCAAGGGTATAATTAATTGTTTTACCTCTATTAACGCTTTTTCCATATACACTTAATGGTTGTGGATCGGTGATATTAACGGTATAACAACGCTGGAAAGTTTCAACAGTTTGTCCTTCAACGGTAATACAAATTTCATAATCTCCAGAAGAGAGTTGTGGGACAGACCAAGACGTATCGCTAATAGGGTTCTGGTTTTGAGCAATACCATCTAGATGAACGTTGTATTGATAATTGGCATTATCAAAACCAATATTAATGCTGTTTTGACCCACACATTTTTCTGATGTACTAATGTTAAAGCTAGTGGGAGACAGGTAGAAAATGGCACACCCTTTAGCATCTACTATGGTGTTGTATGGTGTATCGTTACATTCGTCAAATGGATTCCAAACCCCGTCGTGGTCAGCATCGTCTGTTACATCTCCAACCCCGTCTCCATCGCTGTCAGCTTGATTTGCATTGGGAACAAATGGACTATTATCTGTAATGTCTGGCACCCCGTCACCATCTGTGTCATCTGTAGGTGCAGCAGGGAAAGATTGTAATTCAATAGTTGTAGGGTTATTCTCTGGAACAACAATATTGGTTTGTGTTACAGGAATAGGTTGGGTAGAATCTCCATCTTCTGTATTGATATTAATTACATCAACTTCATAGATATTATCCCTGTTGTGATCTACAGGATTTTCATAGTCAGGCGGAGAGATAAAGTCTAGGTAGTCATTGTAAACTTCATTCTTTCCGTCTTGCAAAACTTCTGTTTTGACTTCAAAAAGACTGGCGTCATTTCCACCAACAATTTTCTTTTTGATTTTCCATTTTCCAACCCCTCGATCTGCTTTTGGATTAAAATAACGATCATAACCTACTTTTGAACCGGTTTGCTCATTTTGAACATCGAAAACTAAAATATTAAAGCTTGATCTAGAAACAGAATTGGGGATATCAATTACCTCTAGAATAATTTCTTTTGTGCTAACAATTCCCTTATCATTTGTTGCTTGAAGGGTAAATTTATGGGCTGTTTTTTCTTCAAAATCAAGTCCTCCAATTAAATAAAGTTGTCTTCCTTCAAGTTTAAAGAGTGCATTGTCTTGCCCCTCAATTATGGTTAACTCAACGGTATTGTCGAATATGTTTTCTGCTTTATTCGTGTCTTCTACTACGATTTCACCTAGGAGTATATTAACGTTAGAAACATCGTCGTCACGTTTATTTTCGATTTGTTCAAAACTTTGACTGTAGATTTTAGCTGCTTTATAAGGACATCCATTTTCGTCTATTGGGACACCTTCTGGAGTGTTAGGACATTTGTCTAAGCTGTTTTTTACTCCGTCGTTATCATCGTCTGTATCCAATTGATTTTCAGAACAACCATATTGGTCTACTTTCTCATCTTCAGGAGTATCTTCACAGCGATCAAGCCCATTTGGAACACCGTCGTTGTCGTCGTCTCTTTGCGCTTGAGAACATCCGTTTTCATCAACTTCGTCTTCTAGGGGTGTATCTGGACAAAGATCGTCTTCATTTAGAACTCCGTCTAAATCAAGATCAGCTTCTGCTTCTGCAAGGGTACAACCGTTTTCATTTACCTCTTCTCCAAAGGGAGAGTTAGGGCAACGGTCTTTATCGTTTTCTACACCGTCTAAATCGGTGTCATTTTCTTTTTGCGACTCAGAGCAACCGTATTCATCTACTTGTTCACCCACTGGGGTATTGGGGCAACGATCGATATCGTCACTTACTTTGTCAAAGTCACTATCAATTTCACTCAATGGACATCCAAAGGCGTTCACTATTGCCCCTTTTTCTGTATTGGGACAAAGGTCTTTTTCGTTTTCAACGCCATCAAAATCTTCATCTGTAATGGCAATAGCGGTAGCTTCTTCAATAGAACAGCCATTTAAGTCAACGGTAGTTCCTGCAAGGGTTTCTGGACATCTATCTAAAATATTGATCACGCCGTCTTGATCGTCATCTCCTTGTTCTTCTTTGATTTCAGCTTCTTTTTCACTGCAACCACTTTCATTTACAGCAAGGCCAAAGGGAGTTTCTGGACAAGCGTCTTGTTCGTTAGGAATACCGTCAAGATCACTGTCAATTTGAATTTCGGCGCAGCCTTTTTCATCTACCTTTTCATTAATTGGTGTGTCAGGACATTCATCTAAATCATTAGGGACACCGTCTAAATCTTGGTCTTGGTCTTGAACTGCACAACCCTTTTCATCAACAATTTGACCATTAGGAGTTTCTGGACATTGGTCAATGGTAAAATCTACTCCATCTTGATCTTGATCTCGTTGTAAGGCGGTACAACCCTCATTATCTACGGTTTCTCCATCAGGAGTATCAGGACATTTGTCACGGCCATTGTTAACACCATCTTGATCGTCATCTCTTTGATTAAAGCTACAGCCATTTTCGTCTACTGCTTGACCAGCTGCCGTATCTGGGCATTGATCTAATTCGTCTATTACACCGTCTTGATCTCGATCTAAAATCAGCTCTACTCGATTGTTGATGTAAAGTGTATCTGTTGCATTACCGCTGAGATCAAAGATTTGTGTAGCGAGTTGAATAACTAGTTTTTCACCACTGCTAACAGGGGCTAAAAGGCTAAATTTAATTTCTACCTCTTTGCCGTTTTGAATTACTTCGTCTGCTTCGCTCGCAATGGCAGTAGAGGAGGCTAGATCTGAGGCAAGCGTAAAATTAACCTTGTTAAGACTAGATGTGGCATTTTGGCTCGCAGAGACTTCTTCATTAAAAGTTAATAAAACACTATTTTCTGCAATTAACTCAATAGCAATTAAGTAGGGAGCAGTAGTATCATTGAGTTGAATGCTATTCGTTACTTGTTGACTCGAAACGGTATTTCCAGCGAGATCGAATAGTTGATTTTCCTTTATTTCTAAGAGGAGGGTTTCTTCCCCACTAGCATTGTTATTATAGTCTAGGGTAAGGTTAACTGTTTTTTGATCTACACTAATGGCAGAGATTATAATATCGTTTGGATTGAGCGAACCTCCGTTTATAGCAAAAGAGAAACTATCTAGGGTTAAGGTTGAACTTCCTTGATCGTTGTAGATTAGATCGTCAAAGATTAATTGTAAAGTCTTGTTATCGCTAGACAAAGTAATATTTTCTACAATAGGTGATTTACTATCAATGGTGATAGGATCGGGATAGCTGTATTGCATTTCATTCCCCGCTTTATCAAAGGCATTAATACTTATCAAAGAAGTGGTATTAAGTCCAGAAGGAACGGTGAATTCATATTGCCAAATGCTTTCACTTGCAGTGGCCGAAAATTCTGTTGGCATTAAAATTTGATCTAGGCTAATTTTAGGCGCAGCCGCTAAAGCTTCACTAAATGTTGCCTTGAAAGTTACTTCTTCTCCTCCTCTAAATGTAGTTTCTTCGGTATCCCATTCAAGTACAACGGTAGGAGAGGTAGTGTCTAAGATAAATGATACACTAGCATTTCCAGTGTAAGCATTTCCTAAGGAATCAGTTGCAGTGTCAATGATGATTGTAAAAACACCTTCTGGCCAATTCGCTGGAATTTCCCAATTTCCTGACCACAAGAAGGAAGATGTAGCACTCATCGCAATAACAGCATTCGTGTTTAAGCCACTAACGGTTACAATACAATCTCCTAAGATGGCTTCGTCAAAAGTTGTCGTCACCGTAATACTCTCTCCAGCCTTTAAGTATACGTCTGTTTGATTAGTTGTAATTTCAGCATTAGCTGAAGTATTATCGATTACATAGCTTAAAGAAGCATTATCACTATTGACATTATTGTCTTCGTCATATCCTAAAATGGTTAAGCTTAAAGTACCATTGTAGTCGGTTGGGACAGTCCAGTCATACTTCCATTGGGTAGCAGAATTGATAGTTGACATGGTTGCGCTAGTTTGATTAGAAAAAATCAAAACAGGAGCAGCAATTAGTGGCTCACTTGAAGAGGCTAAAATTATAACCGTTTCATTTCCTGATAGTTGATTGTCTGTTTGATCATCAGTGAGGGTAAATACAGGTTGGGTTGTATCTTTTAATTGTACCGTATTATTAGTTTGAGTAGAAGAAAGTGGATTACCTGCCATGTCATACAAACTATTTTCTACTAGATCGATGGTTATGATTTCTTCACCAGAGACATCTCCTTCTAAAGGCAATTCGACGAGATAAGTAAGGGTGTTAACCTCTGTTACAGTAAGCGGGATGTTTGTTGTTAAACTAGCTGTTCCCCCATTGATAGATAGTTTGATGGCATTAAGGTTAAAGCCGTCGATATTTGCTGGTGTACCATTCACCCATTTCCACCCACCAGCTGGTTCGCTATAATTGGGGTCGTTAAGATCTTGATACAATCCAATCCATATATCTCCCAAAGATTGGTTTTTTAAGAATTCTTTTTCTGCTTCTGAACTAATAATGGCAAGATATCCTGCCTCAAGTCCGTCAACAATTGTTTTAGCATTTTCCCAAGTGTAAGAAGTCTCTAATTCAAAATAACTATGCCCATTAAAATCTCCAATATGTGTCAAGGTACTTAAGCTAGATCTTATTTGATCTACCTCAATTATTGCGGGGTAAGTTTGGTTTGCTCTATGGTCGTTGAAAATTCCTTGTGGTGTAAGATGAGCAAAGTTTTCAGTTCCGCTATCATTGGGTTCGTTATTTCCCCAGTTTGAATAGGTGTTGAGTTCTTCACTAAAATGAACTAAAACTTGGGTATTTGTATCACTTAGGGTAGAAGTGGTAATAAAAGAAGCTACTCTATCATAAAGTGAGAAATTGATACTAGTGGGAGATACTGTATTTCCAGCAAAATCGTATAGACTATTGGCTAGTGTGTTGACAGTAAGGATCTCATCTCCACTAGCGGTACCATTAATGGGAATGCCTAGACTCACTTTTGTGTCGCTTACTGTGATTGAAGAAGGTGTACTACTGTTTAAACTCGCTGTTCCACCGTTTATAGAAAGGCTAAAGTCACTCGCTTCAACATTTACAGGCGAATAGAAAACTTTGACCATCCCATTTTTTGTGGTAGAACTCCACCCTGGCCATCCTATAAAGTAAAACTTTAATTCATTGACACCATCATAGTTGAAGTCTGTGAAACTTCCTGTTTTCTCTACATTGAAATTCTGGAAATCGTGGGTAAGCTGTGCTTTCCCTATTTCAGTGTTGTTAAGTTTAATGGTAGCGTTTGCGTTTGTTCCTCCCCAACCTTGATCTTTTGCTTCAAAATCAAAACTTACTTTAGTGATGATGTATCCAGTAGGAATTGTGATGTTAAGGTCTTCTGTCCAGGGTTCCCAACTAGATGTCGCTGTCGTTTTAGTAGGGATATTAATTTGTGTATAACTAGCGGTAGAACTATCAAAGTTAGTCATTGAAGTTCCAGATAGCATTTCACTAAAATTAAGGGTAATTGAATTGTTGTCGTTCTCTAAAACACTGCTTGTGATATATGGAGCTGTATTGTCTTCAAGATAGACACTATAACTGTTTTGACCTAGATTTAATTCATTTCCAGCAACATCATAAATAGGAGAAGCTAAATTGATAAATAGTTCTTCTTCCCCATTGATAAATCCACTTAGGGCTAGATTTAATAGGTAAGAAGTTCCGCTAGTTGTGATGCTTGAGGGTTGTGCACTGTCTAATTGAGCTGTTCCACCACTCAAGTTTAGCTCAAAATTAGCCGTTGTGATAGAAGCGGCTGCACTATAATTAACGAAGCTATTGTATACCCTTTCGTTAAAAATCAATTCTACACTATTTGAACTAGAGATGTAGTTTAATGCTTCTATCCCAGGAGGGTTGTTGTCGATTGTTATGCTTAAGCTAGTGGTATCAGAATAGGGTACGCCATAATTTGTTGTTCCAGAAACGGTCACCGATACATGGTCAAAAGTGTTTGTGGTATTGACCGTCCAACTGTATTGCCAAGTAGAAGAATTGATGGCAGTAAGAGCAGCATTTTCAACTAAGGCTAGATATTGATTATTATAAGTATCACTCGCCACTATAGAAAGCATAGGATAATCTTGCATTACCGAAGAGAAAGTTGCTGTAATGGAAACCACTTGATTATAGGCTACTATATTATCAATATCATTACTTTCTAAAACAACTGTTGGTTCTTCAAGTGCTATCTTAAGTGTTAGGCTTGTTGAGTCTGTATACGGATTTCCTGCTAAATCAGAGGCAGAAACTGTTGCAGAAATTTCTGTTAGATTAGTGGGAGGAATTATCCATTGATAGTTCCAATTTTCTGTACCATTTGCAGTTGGTCTAACATAAGTTTTAAATAAATAATCCCAATCAGTATCATTACTCCCTCGACCACCAGCATAGGGGTTAGCGGTGCTTAAACTTAAGAATCCTACATTTTGATTTCCATCGGTAAGGGTAAGTCGAATACTTAGGGTTTCATTAGCGCTAACATTCACATTATCTGCACTTAGATCAAAGAAGATATATTCACCGGAGATGTAGTTTCCATTTTCGTCTTTGTAAGCAGGGGTAAATAAGCCTTGACTTTCTGCCACTAGTGTCCCAGCTGTTCCTTCTCCGCGATAAACTTTGATTGAAATGGGTTGAGGAGCTCCGTCAATTACTGGGTTGGCCATTCTCCAGGCCACCTTAGACAATTGTCCTGTTTCACTTACCGTAAAAGATTGCCATTGGTCTGTTCCACCAGCACTAGCTCCACTAGTCGTATTAAATTGATTTAATGCTTCTACCCCATAGTTGGATGAACTCATTTCAACCACAGTAGCAGGGGAGGTAGATAAAATTAAACTAGGCGTACTGGCCATCGATTCAGAGAAGTTTGCTGTAATGATTATTGTGTCAGAAACTTGGACACTGTTGTTTAAAGCGTTGCTGGTAAGTGCTAATAGGGTAGGGCTTTCATTGTCTTGTGTGAGATAATAACTAATATAAATATCTTCATCCTCTTCATCTGAAGGAGACATTTTCAATTCTTCATCGCCATCAAAAGTTCCTGTAGTAGAAACGATAAAACTCAAGGTTTTTAGGTCTGAGGAAATAGTCAAATCTAAGGCAGTAGAGCTAACCAACGATGCAGTAGAGCCAGTTACCGTACTGTTGGGATCTTCTAAGCTAAAGATAAAGTCAGCGGTAGAGGGAGGTGTCTCTCCCGCTTCATATACTGGGTGAGTTAAGGTGATGATCAATTGACTTGTGCTGTAGTCAAAATCAATATTTTGCAGGTTTAATTCGTTATTCCCTCTCAAGATCGGAAAACCGTCATTCATATTACCTGTAATCATCCAGGTATTGTCAAAATCCCATCCTTCGTCCGTATATGTTGATGTGGTTTTTAATTCTTCAGTTGACTTGGGAAAGTCAATGTTCCCCCCCGCACTAGTTAAGTTATTATTAGTTGAGTTCCAAAAATTATCTGCGCCTTCATATGAATATCCTGACGAAGTGGCTTGATTTCCAACAATAGGTCCAACTAAACTAGAATTAGCAATAGATTGTACTACAGTTGATGTATAATTATGAATCCTTCCACTACTACTATTGAAAAATCCACTACTTCCTGAGATTCCACCTACAAAAACATTTTCTCCTATGACTTTTCCGATAGAGTATGAATTCGATATTTCATTACCGGAATTTGTCCCCACTATTCCACCAACATAGGATACTCCATAGACGTATCCTTCGAAAAAGCTTTTCTTTAGGACACCATTAGGTTTGATTTTACCAATTAATCCTCCAATATTTTTTGGCTCGCCCCCTCCATTAAAATTTTGACTTGATGGATATCCAGTAACTGTTCCTGTATATGAAGATTCGTGAACTTGAGAATAGGATCCTAACCTACCAACTAAACCACCTGTTGTAGTGTTTCCTAAAACATAACCTTCCTTAACATGGTTAGATAAAAATTGATTAGAATTATTCACTAGCTCACCAACAATAGCACCAACTCTGATATCACCAGTTATATTAGGTTTATATAGATTAATATTTTTTAATATACCATTTTCAACATAACCAAACAATCCGATTTCATTGTCTTGTACTCTAGCAATAAATAAATTATCAACTGAAAAACCTTGACCGTCATAAGACCCAGTGAATTTTGTGTTTGTGTTTCCTATAGGCGTAAAACCTTTTCCAGAATCTAGATAAGACGAGGATGATGCATCAATATCTGCAGTTTGAATATAATGATATCCCCAACGACCACTATTTTGAGATAGCCACCAGAGATCTGAAAAAGAGTCAATTTCATAGGGATTTGATTCTGTTCCATCTCCACTAGCTGGAGCTTGAGTGCCATAGTAGTTTATTACGCTTAAGGTTACATTTTGAATTCCGTCAGGCGAAAGTCCTACATTATCATTAAAGGAATTTCTTTCTTCGTCTACACTAAAATCTCCCGATGGTACTTTAGTTGGATCGATCAAGGCGGTGGCTTCATAAACTCCATTAAATGTATCTCCTTGAATAAGTGTCCAGGTAGAGAAGCGAATATAGTTTCCAATAATATTTGTGCTAAAAACTTCTGGTCCTCCTGTAGGGGTAGTGATTCCAGAAGTATCAGAAACCCTAATGTAAGCTGTGACGGTTACTCCCCCAGAACTAATATCAACTTGAGAAGGCGAAATTGAAAATTCAGTTAAGACAGGTTTGTCGAAATCAGCTTCAGAATTATTTGTTACGCTTAAGGTTACATTTTGAATTCCGTCAGGCGAAAGTCCTACATTATCATTAAAGGAATTTCTTTCTTCGTCTACACTAAAATCTCCCGATGGTACTTTAGTTGGATCGATCAAGGCGGTGGCTTCATAAACTCCATTAAATGTATCTCCTTGAATAAGTGTCCAGGTAGAGAAGCGAATATAGTTTCCAATAATATTTGTGCTAAAAACTTCTGGTCCTCCTGTAGGGGTAGTGATTCCAGAAGTATCAGAAACCCTAATGTAAGCTGTGACGGTTACTCCCCCAGAACTAATATCAACTTGAGAAGGCGAAATTGAAAATTCAGTTAAGACAGGTTTATCGAAATCATTTTGAGCATAGGAAATACTCCCCATAAAAATGAGTAGTAGTGAAAATAAAAAAGTGTTTTTTAGTGTAGAATTATTTCCCATAAACTATATATAAAAATAGTAAATAATTATTTGGCATTAATCATGCCAAGTGTAAAAATCAACTTAGCCCATTGTGTATCATCTTTTTTTTATAGTTTTAGTCCTATATCAAGACAAAATGAAAAAATCCCTTTTATTTTTTGCACTATCCTTATTAACAGGAATAGTCTTACAAGCACAATTAGCCGAAGGTCCTTTTGATCAATTAATTATTAGAGGAGTTACTTTAATCAATGGGAATGGTTCTCCACCACTTGGACCAGTAGATGTGGTTATAGAAAACAATGTAATTACTCAAGTAAAAACAGTGGGTTATCCTGGGGTTGAAATCAGCGATAAAGGGAGACCTGCATTAAAAGAAGGCGGAAAAGAAATCAATGCCCAGGGGATGTATTTACTCCCAGGCTTTATCGATATGCACGGCCATATTGGCGGAGTATCACAAGGGGCAGACTGGGATTATGTTTTTAAATTGTGGTTGGCCCATGGTGTAACTACGGTGAGAGAACCCAGTGGACGCAGTCGAGATTGGACCTTAGATCTGAAGAAAAGAAGTGCTCAAAATAAAATTATCGCGCCGCGAATTATTCAATACACTGGATTTGGGGCTGGCGCTGAAAATGGCATCAATACCCCAGAAGAAGCGAGATCGTGGGTAAGGGCTAACGCCAAAGCAGGCTCAGATGGGATTAAGTTTTTTGGGGCTTCGCCCGAAATTATGGAAGCCGCTCTAGACGAAAACAATAAGCTAGGATTAGGCTCTGCCTGTCATCATGCACAATTAAGTGTTGCTCGATGGAACGTATTACATTCTGCCAGAGCAGGTCTTACTAGTATGGAGCACTGGTATGGATTGCCTGAAGCTTTATTTGACGATAAAACAGTACAAGATTATCCCTTGGATTACAACTATCAAAACGAACAACATCGTTTTGAGCAAGCAGGGAAATTATGGGAACAAGCCGCAAAACCTTATTCAGAGCATTGGAACCGGGTGATGGAAGAATTATTAACCCTTGATTTTACCCTTGATCCAACCTTCAATATCTATGAAGCCAGTCGGGATTTACATCGTGCTCGTCGCGCAGAATGGCACGAAGATTACACCCTGCCCAGTCTTTGGCGTTTCTATCAGCCGTCTAAGATTTCCCATGGGTCTTACTGGCATTTTTGGGGCACCGAACAAGAGATCGCTTGGAAAAAGAATTATACCCTTTGGATGACCTTTGTCAATGAATATAAAAATCGTGGAGGACGTGTAACCACTGGTTCTGACTCTGGTTTTATCTTTCAGCTATATGGTTTTGCCTATGTGCGTGAGTTAGAATTATTACGCGAAGCAGGTTTCCATCCACTTGAGGTGATTCGATCTGCTACCCTCAATGGAGCAGAAGCGCTTAAAATGGACGACCAAATAGGAACAATAGAAGTAGGCAAATTAGCCGATATGATTTTAGTGGATGCAAATCCACTAGAAAATCTAAAAGTCCTCTATGGAACTGGTGCCATTAAACTAACCGATGACAACGAAGTTGTGAGAGTAGGAGGGGTAAAATACACCATTAGCAACGGCGTTATTTATGATGCAAAGGCGCTCTTAAATGAGGTCAAAGACATGGTTGATCAAGCGAAAGAAGAAGAAAAATTTACCCTTAGCCAACCGGGAGTCAACTAAGGGATCTGTTGATTAATATTGCTTTAAGCTCGCATATCGATCGAGGTGATAATTGTAATCCCCAAATAATCGTTGTGCGACACGGGCACGTTTAAAGTAAAACCCAATATTGACATCGTCGGTAACACCGATACCGCCGTGCATTTGCATGGCTTCATTTGAAACGACTTTGATGGTTTTACCTAGTTTTGCTTTGGCCAAACTGGCCAATTCATCTAAATTTTCTGCTTGCTTATCAAGGCCTTGTAAGGCGGTAATCACTACACTTTTGCACAGTTCAATCTCGCAAAACATTTTTGCAGCTCTGTGTTGCAGGGCTTGATAACTCCCGATGCGCTTGCCAAACTGGGTGCGTTCTTGTAAATAAGCAACGGTCTGTTCAAAAGCAGCATGGATCATCCCCATCATCTCTGCAGAAAGGCAAATCGCAGCTGTATTATTGACTAAGTTGAGAAGATCATTTCCTTTTCCTGGTTCGCTAATACGATGATCATTGGCAATGTTTACCTGCTCAAAATTTAGGGTGGCATATGTACCCGCATCTAACAAAATATCTGTTTGCATCGTGATTCCTTTACTGTCAGCATCCACTAGAAACAAGGCAGCTTCACCCTCGTCTGTTTTCGCTACCACGATATAAGCATCTGCACCAGCTCCATCGATCACCATCTTTTTAGTACCATTAATGGTATAGCCCTCTGCAGTAGTAACTGCAGTAGTTTCGATGGCAGTAGGATCAAAATAATTCTTTTCATCAATAGCATAGGCTAAGCGCTTAGTTCCATTCATGATTTCTGGAATCCAAGATGATTTTAGGCCAGCATTGGTTGAATTAACTAGGGCGGTTCCGCCCAAAGCGATTGAAGACAACAAAGGTGCTTTTGTCAAATTGCGCCCCATTTCTTCTAAGACTTGCCCTAGGCCTACATAACCAAAATCTAGACCATTGTATTCTTCTGGAATGGTTAAAGCGGTCCAACCCATTTCTACTATGGCGGGCCAGAGATCGGCGTCAAAGGCTTCATAGTTGTTATCCCTTAATGTTCTAAATTGTTCTACGGGTGCGTTTGCTGCTAAGAATTCGTTTGCAGAATCCCTGAGCATTTTTTGTTCTTCGTTTAATATAAGTGCCATAGGATTGTTTTAAGAAGGGAGGTTTAAAATGCGTTTTGAAATAATCCCTAGTTGAACTTCAGAAGTTCCACCTTCGATGGTATTTCCTTTAGAGCGACAAAATAATCTTGCCTGGTTCATGGCCTCTTTATCATCTCCTTCCCAAACAAGTCCGTCACTTCCTGTAATGGCGGTCATCAATTCCATACGAGAAACATTTTGTTCTGTTCCATAATATTTAAAGAAGGAAGATAATGCTCCAGCATTTACACCGGTTTTGGCTTCATCCATAATACGTTGAATGGTCATCTCAAAGATCTTATCGTTCATGTCCTGCACCGCTAGTTCATTGCGCAATACTGCATCGGTGATTTTCCCGTCTTTCATAGGAAGGTGATCCTTTGCAATGTCGTGCAACTCTCGACGTTGATCGGTCTCTCCCACACCGCCAATCATTTGACGTTCATGCGTCAAGAGGTATTTCGCAATACTCCATCCTTCGTTCAGTGTTCCAATCAAATTTTCTTTGGGTACCTTCACATTATCAAAGAAAGTCTCACAAAAGGGAGATTTTCCACTGATCAATTTGATGGGTCTTGTGCTTACACCTTCAGAGGCCATGTCGATTAATAAGAAGCTAATCCCGTTGTGTTTAGGGGCGTCAAAATCTGTTCTCACGAGGCAGAAAATCCAATCTGCCTTATCGGCATAAGAAGTCCACACTTTAGATCCAGTGACCAGATAGTGGTCACCTTTGTCTTCGGCTTTTGTCTGCAAGCCAGCTAAATCACTCCCTGCGTTAGGCTCGCTATAACCTTGACACCACCAGGTTTTTCCTGCGCTGATCTCTGGGAGAAAGTGCATTTTTTGTTCCTCGTTAGCAAATTTATGTAGGGCAGGACCTAACATCGAAATCCCGAAACTAAAGAGGGGTTTGCGACAGCCTAAACGGGTCATTTCTTGGGTGAGAATATTGTTTTCTTCTCTAGAGAGGCCCCCGCCACCATACTGGGTGTCCCAGTAAGGAACAATCCACTTTTTGGCTAACATTTTCTCAAACCAAACTTTTTGGTCTTCATTGTTAAAAGTAGCGTTGCGTCCACCCCAAAAGTAATCATTAGAGTCTTTGATGGGTTTGCGCATGCTCGCCGGACAGTTTTCCTCCAGCCATCGTCTTGTTTCGAGTCTAAAATCCTCGAGATCTGTTTTTGTCTTCGTTTCCATACTGTCTTGATTAAAATAAGTGGTCTATTTTCTTTTTTTGTATCGCTTGCTGGGCCACTAAACCATACAAGGCGACAATTTTGTCTAAATGTTTAAAGCGAGGGTCTTGGGTATGACCCAGACTATAGCGGTAATATATTTGCTGTACAATAACGGCTATTTTAAATACACCAAAGACAAAGTAGAAAACGATGTCATCTACAGCTTTCTCGCTTTTTTTGGCATACATTTCTACAATCTCCCCACGGGTTGGGTTCCCTTTTTGGGTAGTGAGATTGAGTTGATTTTGCGCAATAAAATCTGGATCAGTGTGGTGGATCCAATAGCCTAAAGTGGTACCTAGATCCATCAAAGGATCCCCTAGGGTAGTCATTTCCCAATCTAAGACCGCTTTTACATTGAGGTTTTCATCTGGGGTTAGAACAAGGTTATCATACTTGAAATCATTGTGAACTAGGCTCGCCCCGCTTTTTTTCGGCATGTTGTTATTGAGCCAAAGCGCGGTTGCTTCCATTTCTTTGTTGTCATGGGTTTTCGCTTTTTGATAGCGTTTACTCCAGCCTACCACTTGGCGTTCCACATAGCCTTCTGGATTGCCTAAATCTTCTAACCCAATTGATTTATAATCTAGATGGTGTAATTCAACAAGGGTATCGACTAAACTATTTGAAAGGGATTCAAATTGCGCTGGACTAGGCATTTGATCTTGAGGAGTAGAGGCCCTTAAAATGGTTCCTTGCACGCGTTCCATTAAATAAAAGGGCGCTTCAAGGATGCTTAAGTCTTCGCAAAAAAGAATGGGTTTAGGCGCTTTGTCATAGTTCCCTTCTAGTGCAGAAAGAATTTTGTATTCCCGTCCCATATCGTGTCCCGATTTGATATTCGCCCCAAAGGGGGGACGGCGCAAGACATAATCTGTTCCTGCAAATTGTATCAAATAGGTCAGGTTTGAAAATCCAGAGGGGAATTGTTGTACCGCTAGTTTTCCTTGTTCTTGCCCTAAGTTTTTGGCTAAATATTGTTGTAAAGCAGCTTCGTTGAGGTTTTCCCCCTGGCGCACTGCTTTTGCTTTGTCTAATGCTACTCCCATTTAATTCGTTTTAAATGCACGTTTAAAATAATCACATAATTCATTGAGGATATTTTCGGTGTAGTTTATTTCAATTCCTGTTTTCTAAGCCGGCATAGTATACGCCATGGCTAAAAATTCGGCGACACAAGCGGGTTTTTCTTCTCCTTCTAATTCAAAGACGATCTTCATTTTATATTTGGCTCCGCCTGGAATAGCGTCATACTCCATTAAAGAGACACGGCCACGTAATTTTGCATCTGACTTAGTCGCGTTAGGAAAACGCACCTTATCTAAACCATAGTTAACGCCCATAACAACATTCTCAATAGAGAAGGCGTCATAAGAAATTTTAGAAGCTAGCGAAAGCACTAAAAAGCCGTGAGCGACTGTTTTCTTATAGGGAGAAAAGGCGGCGCTTCGTTCTGGATTGGTATGGATCCATTGCATATCTTCGGTAGCTTCAGCGAAGCTATTGATGCGCTCTTGTTCCATGGTCATCCATTCAGTCAGACCTAATTCTTTTCCGACATAATCTTTTAACTCCTCAAGCTCCTTGAGTTGAGTTGAGTAGGGCGTAGTGGTTTGTTCCATTGCTTTTTTTTAGGTTAACATATGTCCTCCATCTGCATTTAAAACGGCTCCTGTGGTGTAAGAAGAAGCTTCAGAGGCCAGATAAACGGCTAGTCCAGAGAGCTCATGCGTTTCTGCTGCACGACGTAAGGGAAGGTGATTGTTGACTTGTTGCATTAACGCATCATTTGTCCATAAGGCTTGACTAAATTTAGTTTTAATCAATCCCGGACAAATGGCATTAGAACGAATTCCATATTTGCCCCATTCACTGGCTTGGGATTGGGTCAACATAATCAATGCCGACTTGCTTACACTGTAAATGCTCAAGCCGTTACTGGGTTTCATTCCCTCTACAGAGGCAATGTTAATGATACTTCCCCCTTTGCGATCTTTCATAGATGGGAAGCAAAGCTTCGCCAAATCAAAACAGGCTTTAACGTTAACATTCATCACTTTATCAAAAACATCATTCTCAATGGCTTCAACTGGTGCAAACACCGGGTTCGTTGCTGCGTTGTTCACTAAGATGTCTACACCACCATAAGCGGCAATGGTTTTTTCAACCAACTCTTTGCGTTGATCTTCTCGCCCTACATGGCAAGCGATTCCGATGGCTTCGTGGCCATTGGCTTTAATTTCATTGGCAACTTCGTCTACGGCTTCTTGCGCACGACTACTTACGACAACTTTAGCGCCATATTCAGCTAAAGCTTCAGCGATTGCTTTTCCAATACCCTTACTGGCGCCAGTAACAATAGCAACTTTACCGTCTAGTTCAAATAATTTACGTGTACTCATATTTTTTATGTTGGGAATGCACCACCGTTTGCATGCAAGGTGGTTCCATTGATAAATCCTGCTTCTTTTGATGCTAAATATAAATAGGCATGACCCATATCTTCTGGGGTACCGATTCTGGCTACTGGTATCATAGCGATTCCTGCTTTGACCACCTCGGGTGGCATAGAGGCGGTCATTTCTGACTCAATAAAGCCCGGGGCAACAGCATTTGCAGTAATACCAAAACGCCCTACTTCTCTGGCCAATGCTCTAGTGAAACCTGCAACGCCTGCTTTTGTGGCCGAGTAGTTTGTTTGGCCGAAGGCCCCTGCAAAACCATTGACCGAAGAGGCCGAAATAATACGACCATAGCCGGCTTCACGCATATAAGGCAGTACGGCTTGTGTTGTGGTGAAAAGGGAACTAAGGTTGACGTTGATCACGGTATCCCATTCTTCTTGCGTCATTTTCAAAAAAGAGCGATCGCGTAAAACCCCAGCATTGTTGATCAAAATATCAATCTTGCTGTAGCCTTCGATGATTTCTGCTACGGCCTTATCCACTGCTTCACGATTTGTGATATCTACTTTTTGAAAAAAGATGTTTCCACCTTCCGCTTTTATTTTTTCTGCTGTGGCAGCACCAGAGTCACGTACATCCCACAGCGCAACTGTCGCTCCAGCCTTACAAAAGACTTGACAGATGCCTTCTCCAATTCCTTGTGCACCACCGGTAATGATGGCGACTTGTCCTTCTAAATTGAACATGTATATTTTAGTTTAATAATTATTCTACGATTTAATATTTCTTACAATATAAAGTTTGTTTTTGATTTTTGACTGGTCTATAAGGGACAAATAATGCATGCATAAGATAAGTCGTCAAAGGGTATTTGATCATTTATTTTTGCCTTAGTCAAGGGAGTATATCCCAAAGGTGGGCTCTTTTAAACTCCCCAGATACAGTTGATTCTCAATTTGCAAAACACTGGTGATATAATCATACTTTCCGCCAGGATCTTGAAGATTGTAAACCACTTCACCCACTTCGTTAAAGCCTAAAAGCATGGCATAACGCGGAGGTAAGACCGCATTGCGAACAGCTTCTGGGAGGCGTAAAATCATCGATCGTATAAAGGGATATTCAAAAAGGGGTTCAATATCGATTACCCGTTGGGTGGGGATCGCGACCCAGAAGATACCATTGTTAAAGGTGACATTGTCTGGAAAACCGGGCAAGCGATCATTAAAAACTTCAAGGGTTCCGGCTTTTGGTCCTTTAAGCCAGTATTTTTTAAGGCTTAAGCCAAAAGTTTCGCTAAAGATAAAATAGTCTTGGGTAGCATTAAGGGCAACTCCATTAGCAAAAAACAAGTCGTCTTTGATTAAACGCAATTGCTCTGTATTGAGGTCATAGGCAAAAATAGCTCCTGAGGCTCTTTGTTCCCAGGCTTCATTTTCAACCACAATGGGGTTGCGTTGTGTGGCATTGCTAAAATAGACCTTGCCTTCTTTACTAATGTCAAGATCATCGACAAATTTGAGTAGTTCTCCTTTGTGTTGATCTACTAGAATACTGATTTGATTCGTGCTGTCTAATTTGATCAGCCCTTTGATTTGATCTGCGATGATAAGGTCCCCACTGGGGGCGATTTTCATTCCTAATGGCCGTCCACCCGTATTAGCGATAATGTTTTGTTCTTCTCCTGTTGCATTAAATTGAACGATGTCTCCATTAGCTAAGCCTGTAAAAAAGTGTCCTTCTGGATGACGAACGATCGATTCTGGTCCTGGAGAGGGGAGCGGGATTAAAGTTGTTTGAGCTAATTTATTATTGGGTTGATACACTCCTTTTAAACCGGGGAAAGGAGGAGCTTTACGTGCTATTGGATCAAGAGGGATAGGATAAAACCCTAGATACGCAAATGCAGTGATTAGCACGAGTGCTATAAATGTTTTAAGAAGTTTCATATCGGGTAATTTTATTTCATCATCTTCATTAATGCATTATACATATCCATTCTATCCCCAGCGAGATGTTCCAAACCATCTACGGGAAGGGTTACCCCGCTAATATAACTTGCTAGTGGGCTGGAAAGAAAGAGTACCGCGTTTGCTACATCTTCAGCTTTTCCAAAGCGTTTCATCAAGTTTTTGTCTTCACTTTTACGAAAGAAATCTTGCATAAAAGGGGGGTAGTTGTCTAAGCCAGTGGTTTCAATGGTGCCGGGAGCGACAGCATTTACACGAATCCCATAGGTGGCCCATTCTTGTCCTAGACTCTTTGTTAAATTTTCAACGCCAGCCCGTGCTGCCCCTGTATGTGCCATGCCGGGGAAACCCCGCAAGACGTTAGCTGTTATGTTGATGATATTGCCGCTCTTTTGTGGGATAAAAAAGTTGTTCGCTATTTTTTGGCACATATAAAAGGTGCCGTTAAGGTTGTTATTGATCACCGCTGCCCAACCTTTTTCTGCCATGACATGCGCAGGGGCAGGGAATTGTCCTCCTGCATTATTGATTAGGATATCTAAACGGCCTGTGGTTTCTTGTATGGTTTTCGTCAAAGTATTGATGTCTTCGGGAGAACGAATGTCACAAGCGAATGCATGGCACTTCCCGTATTGATTCAATTCTTCTGCGGCTTTTTCGAGCAGCTCTTTTTTCCGCGAAGCGATAAAAACTTCTGCACCATGTTCGAGGAATGCTTTTGCAATGGCAAAGCCAATTCCGCTTCTTCCACCTGTAACAAGGATGGTTTTATTTTTAAATAGTGAGGGTGCAAACATATCTCCTCAAGATAAGAAAAAAGAGGAAAAGGTTTACGGCTTTACAAGCTGTAAATCATTAAAAGTAAGAAAGTTTAGGGTGGATTATCCAGCGTTCATACCGCCATCCATCACTAAGGCGTGGCCGTTGACAAAGGAAGATTGATCTGAGAGTAACCACTTGATGGTTTCTCCAGCCTCTTCTGCTTTACCGTGACGTTTTAGTGGAACACGATGTTGTTTTACAAAATCAAGGATTTGTTGGGGTACCGCTTGAATAATATCGGTTTCTAAAAAAGAGGGACAAATGGCATTAACGCGAATGTTATGCGCCCCATATTCTATTGCAGCACTTTTTGTGATCCCAATGACCCCGTGTTTTGCAGCCGAATAATGAGATCCAGCCATAACGCCTTTTTTACCAGCGAGTGAAGCAACATTGACAATGTTCCCACCGCCTTGAGGTAAGAGGATATTTATTTGTGCGTGTAAACAGTAAAATATGCTGTTGAGATCAACATTAATCACATTATTCCAGTTTTCTGCTGTCATTAAATGGATGGGAGTTAAGATACCTCCTATGCCTGCATTATTGACGAAATAGTCAATGCTTTGATGCTCTTTTAAAGCCTGTTGGTGAACGGCGTTTACCTGTTCTTGGTTAGATACATCGAGTAAATAAGTAGTGACTTTACCACCAGCGTTTTCGATTTCATTTTTGGTTTGATCTAGGGCTTTTTGATCAATATCAGTGAGGATTACTTGGCAACCAGAGGCCGAAAGAGCAACTGCTGTTGCTCTTCCGATTCCTTTGGCAGCACCAGTAATGAATGCTGTTTTGTCTTTCATACTAGCTGATCCAATAACGAATTATAGATCAAAAGTGATTTTTCCTATAATACGACGTCCAATAACTGGCATACTTGGGAAAGCACGGTATCTCTGGTTAAAGATGTTTGAACCTGTAATATCAAATCGAACACCACTTGAAAGAGTGTATCCAATATTAGCATCAAATAGATTCTTTTCTTGAACTACACCAGAGTACACCCCTTGATTAGAATTGAATTCGTCATCATGTTGGAAAGAGATGCTTCCTTGAAGGCCATCTTTGCTATAACGAACACCCGCTCTATATTTGAACTGAGGAGCGTTTAAGTAAGAAGAAAATGGTAATCCATCGTCGTTGTCTTCTCCAGGAATCCACTCGTTTTGACTTAAGTAAGATGCATTTGCCCAGAAGCTAACGTTTTCGTTAGCAAAGTATTCTGCAGCGACATCCATCCCCCAGTGGGTACGTTTTTGCCCATCAAATTTACGGTATCCAGCAGCAAGGTGTGTACCTCCATCTGCAGGGGCTCTTTGAGAATTAATTGTTCCGAATACAGGTAAAGCTTCAGAAGGAATAGCTGCTTGTCCGCCAGCATAACCACCACCAGCAACGGCTGCCAGACCACCAATTACTTGAGCGGCTGCTGTTGCGAGCGGAGCAATAGGATCTACTCCAGGAATACCAGTTAATCCATTTGCTATTAAAGTAGCAGCATCGATTGGGATACCTAGCCCATTAAGTTGCGCAGCAACACCTGTATACTGTGTTGTCAAAGCACTAGTTACACCAGGTGTAAGAAGTGCTGCTAAATCCCCAGCAATAGATTGTGCTAAAGCTCCTGTTGGTGCAGTATCAGGGGTGTAAGCGTAGGCAGGCCCAATAGCGGTAAAATTGGTGAATCCTTGTTGTTCGTAAGTATAAATGTCAATACCTAAAGATAATTTCTTTGCAATGACACCTTTATATCCAACTTCAAATGAATTTACTCGATTTAAAACAGAAGCTCCTGCACCTTGATATGGATCTAATTGTTCACCATTAAAAATGTTGTAACCAGTACCTGCTCCATATGGACTTCCTAAAACTCCAGAAGTTCCAGATATTGAGGCAATCGTAGCAGGGTTCCTTAAAACCCCTTCTAAGATAGGAGCAAAAGGAGCTAGAGCAGCATAAGCTGGATCTGTATTGATGGCACCAATAATTTGATCAATACCACCTAAAGCATTAAGTGTTCCAAAAATAGCATTGTTTGGTACACCCGCAGCAGCGTTAGCTACATCAACGGTTGCCCCGCCTAAGAACGGTAAACGAATTGGTGCATTTGGATCAAAGTTTTGAGCTTCAACCTCTCCTGCTAACCATACATCATATGAACCCGGTACAATTGTGCTTACTGGGAAATCGATGTATAACTGTAAAGCAGTTGGGATAGATACTGACGAGTTGTAAGAAGCTCTAATTGTATTATTTTCGTTTAGTTTATAAACTAATGCCGCTCGAGGAGAAAATCCAAGATCATCTGTGATAGAAAACTTATCTACACGTCCAGCATAAGTTAATTCTAATTGATCACTTAAAACAGATGTTCCTTGAAGGTAAGCTCCTGTAATAATGTAATCATCATTTAACTCGTTACGACCATATAAGGTGTTTTGTGAATCAGACATTACATCTCTGTGATCAATACCAACAGTGAAGTTAGTGTTTAAGAAAGATGGAACGTCAAAGTTGTATTGTACCTGCGCCTCTAAAGAAGAGTTTATGGCTACTTGGCGGAAACCAGAGTCATACAGGAAGGTTGGGTTTTCTGGTCCACCACCACTTTTGTAGTTGTAGGAAACTAATCCGAAGAAACCACCAGATTGAACACGTGCTTGCGCCCAGTAATCTTCTCCATCTTGGTAACCAGCCCCTTGAGAGTTAAAGAATAATGCACCACCTTGTGCAAAACCTCCAGATAGGAAACCAGTTGTTTTTTCGTTTGGACGAAACTCTAAGTGAGCATTTGCAGAGAAGTTCTCATATTTAGTTGCTAATGGATTTCCGTCAAAGTTGTCGTCTAGATCACTTTCTGACAAAAGAAGTGTTCCAGGTTGTGTAACATCTACAACACCATTTGAGATAGCTGGCATGTAAATTTCTCTTGCAAAACCAGCAATGTTTTCAGCATCTTCTTCAGCATCTAATTCGAAATCATCTCCTTTAGACCATTTTGCGTTGATTTTATATCCAAATTTTTCATTTTCAGAAGCATAAGCATGTCGAATAGCAGCTCCCATTGTGCTCATTTCCCCTCCCAGTAATTCTACTGTTGTACCGGGATGGTCGATCGCACTCTTAGACATGAAGTGAACAACACCAGATACTACGTTAGGACCGTATAATGCCGATGCAGCACCTCGTACTACTTCGATTTTTTCTATGTCGATATTAGATAAGCCTGAATGCTGTGTAAAGAAAGTTGATGCCGCAGGAGTGGATAAGAATCTGTAATCCAAAATAGGGAAAGTAGCAGATCCAAAGATACCAGAACCAGCACGCATTTCAATGTTAAGCGTATTGGCTGATTGTTGTTGGATTTGAACCCCAGGAATATTTACTAAGTGACGAACTGGGTCAACGGCCACTGCCGAGTTTTCAATGTCTTTAGCTGAAACAATACTAACCGATGCAGGAGCATCTTGTATTTTTTGTGCACGACGTGAAGCAGAAACGATGATCTCTTCTAGATTCTCTCCAGGTTGTAAGGATACATTGATAATTTGGTCTGCAGAAGTTACTTCAACAGATTGTGTACTAAATCCAATAGAACTAATCACTACTGTGAAGGGAGCCGCTTGATCAGAACTTAAAGTAAAGTTTCCGTCGAAGTCGGTGTTAGTACCTTCTGAAGTTCCTTGGATAAGAATGTTGACGCCCGGTATAGGCTCATTTGTCTCTGCATCGGTCACCAAACCACTAATGGAGGTTTGTGCCAACAGCAGATTTACACAAAACAGCCCAAGTACTGTTAATGTAGTTGTCAATTTGTTGTTTTTCATAATTGATTGATTTATAATAATTACTGGTTTACAAAACTTCAAGTAAACTAGGTTATAGGTAGGAGTTTGGGGGGTATTTTTTAATGAGTTGATTTTTTATAATCCATTAAAGATAAATAAGTTTTTAATTTATTAAAGTAAGTTGTCTGTTTTTTTGCGAATCTAAGTGGTTGTAAAGGTTGAAGTTTCCCGAAAATTTTAGGCCTCAAAAATGACTTTTTGATCACTCGCATACCAATTTTGATAATTAGTTTGATACTTTTTATCCACTTGATTACGCTTGATTTTCAAGGTGGGAGTTGTCAATCCGTTGTCCACGGTCCATTCGTCTTTTGTGACAATAATTGTAGCAATCTTTTTATACCCAGACACTTGTGTATTAACTTCGTCAAGACGTTTTGCGAGCATCGCTTCCAGAGCATCGTTTCCTTTGGCTTTTCCTACTTCAGAGGCTACGCCTAAAAGAATAGGTTGTGGTAATCCTAATCCAGCTACACAAATTTGTTCTAATTCTACAATGTCAGCAAAATACGCTTCTAATAACAAGGGTTCAATATATTTTCCTTTAGAGGTTTTAAACATGTCTTTAACTCGTCCTATTATGAATAAAAAACCGTCATCATCAATATAACCCTGGTCTCCTGTATGTAACCATCCGTTCTTGATTACTTCATCTGTTAATTCTGGTTGCTTGTAATAGCCTCTCATCATAAAAGGGCCTTGCATTAAGATTTCTCCGCTTTCTGGGTCTGTTTTAATATTTACTTCTGGTTGAGGAATTCCTACTGAGCCAGGTTTGTTTACGATACGTGCATCGAGTTGAGTGGTAATAGCACAATTCTCTGTCATTCCGTAACCGTTAGTTATACCAATTCCTATTTTTCTAAACCACGCACGTTGCGTTTCTAACATAGGTGCTGCTCCAGATACAATCGCTCTTGCTTTGCTTAGGCCCAATGCTTTTTTAAACTTACGTTTAAGTAACCAAGAAAGTACAGGAATACGCAATAGTTTATCGAGTTTTTCATTTGGGAGTTTTGCGAGTATTCCTGTTTGGAATTTTGTCCATATACGCGGGACGGCAAAGAACACTGTGGGTTGAGTGTCTTGAAGATTCTGTGCAAAAGTGTCGAGACTTTCGGCAAAAGAAACTGTACCACCAAAACGGAAGACAGCATATTCGACCACAATTCTCTCTGCAATATGGTTTAATGGGAGATAGGAGAAAAAACTATTTTTCCCGTTAAAATCAACCTTTAGAGGGTTTGACTCCAAAGTAAGTACAGCGGTTTTAGAGTTGGCGAGGTAATCTAGCACAACACCTTTTGGGTTTCCGGTAGTACCCGAAGTAAAAATAATGGTCCATGTATCGCTCATTTTAGGTTGATGAGGTTCTTGCATGGGTTCAAATTGATTGATAAAATCAAACCATTGATGCCCTTCAGTAATATTAGAATGATTTTTATAGTGTGGGAAAGCGATCGTGGGCATTCCTTCAGGTACTCCTTCCTTTTGTTCCTCCCAGTCTTCGACCTTGCCTGTAAAGAGTAAGTCAATATCTCCAAAGGTGAGAAGAGTATTGATCTCTTTCGCATTGAGGGTAGGAAAAAAGGGTACACTAATGTAGCCCGCCATAACAATGGCTAGATCTGCGATAATCCATTCGCGACAATTCTTTGAGATTAATCCTATATGTGCATTTTCGCGTAAACCTAAAGATTTTAACCCTGTTGCAAGTTTACGAGCCATTTGCCCCACTTCGCCCCAGGTATATTCTTCCCAAGTGTCGCCAAAAGGTTGTCTTAAAAAGGGTTGATCTTTAAAGCGTTTTTCCCACTCATAAAACTTAAAATCAAATAGGGCGTCGTTTGTTGAATTACTCATAATAGTTGTCTGGTTTTAATTTGACTAGCCCGATAGCTTGTCCTTTTGCCGTGGTAAAAAAATACAAATTATCGTTCTTGTTCTCGTAAATATAATAATCTATTAATTAATTTACTGTACAAGTGACTTCTTCTTAGGTAAAGAGATTGTTTTTTAAATAGCCGCCTTCTTATTTTTTTTTCTTGGGGACAACAAGTTAACTTTTATACAAAGGAGAATAGGTCCGTCGAGAAAACGCTCAGCCCTTGCAGTAGTAACTTTTATTTATAGCAGGGCGATTATTCGACTTGAAGGGAGGATAAACTTCTCAAAAGATTAAAAGGAGGAATAAGGCTGTTGCACTAATTATGCTAATCCCTATTAGTAAACTATTGTTTTGATGTCTATTAGTGCGATGTATCTGGAGTTAGAATATTGTAATCAGATAGCTTCACTTTTTTTGTTAGTTTTCTGTATTTCATTGTGCTACCAGGCCAAATAGAAGTGTTTTTTCCTGCTCTGTTTTTGAGGTAATAACTTTGACATCCTCCTGTTGTCCAAACCATCTGCTCTAGTTCTTTTTGTAATTGTTTATTGAAGACCTTTTGTTTTTCAATTTTAAGATCAAAATAAGAGTGAGGAGGATGTTGAGATAGTTTTTTTAGGTAGTCAAGAATGTATTTGTATTGGGATTCCATCATGTGAATAATAGAGTTGTGTCCAAGTCCTGTATTAGGACCTACAGTAATCATAAAATTAGGGAAACCGTTTACATTAATCCCCTTAAAGGCTTGTCCTCCTTCTTGGTTCCATTCTTCAAAAAGACTTCGATTGTTTAAACCAATCACCTTGTAAATATGTGAAAAAGTAGTTGTTTTAAATCCAGTTCCATAGATAATGACATCGACTTCGACTTCTTTTCCACTTTGGGTTAAAACACCTTTTTCGGTAAAAGCGCTAATGGTGTCTGTTTCTAAATGAACATGTTCTTTAGTAAGGGTTGGGTAGTATTCGTCTGAAATAAGAATACGCTTGCATCCAATTGTGTAATTTGGCGTAAGTTTTTCACGTAAAACAGGATCGCTTATTTGGGTATTAAGGTGGTCCATGGCTTCTTTTGTTCGCCATTTACGGATTTTATTGTCTTTGTACTGGCTTGTTCCCCTAAGTTCAAGGAGCCAATAGACAAGTTCACGCCAAAAGCGCATGTAGGAAGGGAATTTTCGAAAGCGATTTTTAGCGGTTTCAGTAAAGATTTGATTATTCTTTGGGCTAACCCAAGGGGCTGTTCTTTGAAAAACAGTAATTTCTTTCGCTGTTTCAGCGATTTTAGGGATAAATTGGATAGCGCTTGCACCTGTACCTATAACTGCAATCCGTTTATTAGTTAAATCGAGATCGTGTTGCCAATGTAAAGAGTGAAATTGTGGCCCTTTAAAGGCTTCTCGGTTTTTAATTTCTGGATAGCTAGGTTCATTTAACGGTCCAGAGCATGAGATGATCGTTCTCGCTTCAAAATTTCTTTCTGTTTTGGTCTTAATCTTCCAGTTTCCTTTTGTAGTATCAAAGCGTACCTCTTCTACTGGGGTATCATAGATAATATGTTCTTCTATTCCATATTTCTTCACACAAAATTTTAGGTAATCTAAGATCTCATTGTGAGGGGAAAAAGATTCTGACCATTCTGGATTGAGTTCAAAGGAATAAGAATATAAAAAAGAGGGGATATCACAAGCACAGCCTGGATAGGTATTGTCTCGCCATGTTCCACCAACCTCGCTTTTTCGTTCTAATACAAGAAAGCTTTTTATGCCTTGCTTTTTTAATTGTATGGCTGCGCCAATTCCTGCAAATCCAGCGCCAATGATCAAGGTGTCGATTGTTTTATGCATTGAAATAACCGTTAATTAAGGGTTTCTCTTTGAATGATTTTTTTGATTGCTTGATGAGAGGACTTATCAATGGGGTAGTTTATTATAAACAAGATAGCACTTAGATAAATTAATAATATTAATGGACCACCAATTAGGCCTAAACCGTTGATCACCTCTGGGGCGATACTTTCAATCTGGGTAACCTGTTTGGGAAACTGTATAAGATCAAGAAGAATACCTGCAAAGAAATATCCAAAACCTACCGTACATTTATAGGCGAAAGACATGGTGGAAAAAAAGAAACCTTCATTCCTTTTTTGATGAAGGGATTCATACTCATCAACCACTTCAGCCATCATAGAATTAGTGATTGAAATGGCAATCCATAAAAAGGTATAAGCTACCCAAAGGGTTAGAAAATACACAGGAACTAACAAGGCGGTATTGTTCTCTGGAAGTAAATTTAAAAAGCGTAATAAATAAGGGGATGAAAAGAAAACACCAAAACCAAAGGTGCTAATGATCACACTTTTCTTTTTGTCAAAAATTCTACCCATAATTGGTGCTAAAAAAAGCGCACTTATTCCCCCCAGAGCGCTTGTGATAGGAAGACCAGCGAGTTCTTTTTCGCTTAGTTCAAAAAAATAAGTGGTAAAATAAGTTGTAAAGACCATCCCAATCCCTAAACCTATGTAGACAATCATGATGTATTTCACTAAACTGGTATATGATTTAAGTTGAATGGCTTCTTTTAAGTTTTCCCAAGTTGAAGTTAAGCCCTTTGAAGCGGAGTTAGGTTTTCCTTTTGGGAGACTAGGGATGGTTGATTTGGTTCCATAAGTACTAATGATAATGGCTAAGGCTGCGAGCAATCCGCATAAGAGGGCAAATCTTGAATAAGCCGCTTCGTTGAATAATCCATTAGCATGTTCTGCGGTGGGAGTAAAGAAAACCAATAAGCCAAACATCAATAAGATTGGACCTATTAGGGAACCAAACATAACACGGTAACTGGTGATAGAAGTTCGTTCATCATAATTGTCTGACAATTCTGCTCCTAAAGACATCCCAGGGACAATAAATAAGGTTAGCGCAACC
The DNA here is from genome assembly GCA_042096495.1 of Candidatus Arcticimaribacter sp. Classification (GTDB taxonomy): domain Bacteria; phylum Bacteroidota; class Bacteroidia; order Flavobacteriales; family Flavobacteriaceae; genus Arcticimaribacter. The sequence goes on along the minus strand of JBELLO010000001.1, from coordinate 28,873 downwards.
CTTACTAAAATAGAAAAGGAAGTTAACCACAGAAATAAACCAAATTCGTCTAATCCATTGGGGGGAGAAAAGAGCAGGAATAAAGTAGCTCCTAGCGGAAGAGCCGCCGCATACATAAAAGGATGACGCCGCCCGTATTTTTTAGAAACCCAGCGGTCGGACAAGGTTCCTATCCAGGGGTCACTTATAGCGTCAAAAAACAGTGCAATGATAGTAGCTAATCCAGTATAGGTGGCGCTAAGCCCCAGGATTTGACTGAAGTAGAAAAAAAGGAATAATTGAAATAGTGCGTCTTTTATTCCCATGGAAGAGAACCCCAGGCCATATAAAATTTTGATCTTTCTAGAGCGTTTCATCATCTTATTTTTTTCCATTAGACCTTTCTAATGTACTTAAAATTAAATGGATGTTAAAAATCACCTGCTATTAATTACTTCAATTGAATAACCCAAAAACAAAAGAACAGAGAAATTGAAATAAATCGCTTAATTTGTAAGGAAAGACAAAACACTTACAATAAATATATCAATATGAGAGAAGCATTAATTGTATCTACAGCAAGAACACCCATTGGGAAAGCCTATAGAGGGGCCTATAATAACACTACCGCCCCCACCTTAGCTGGAATCGCCGTAAAAGAAGCCGTTAAACGTGCCGGGGTAGATCCCAGTCAAGTTGATGATGTAATTATGGGAGCTGCTTTACAACAAGGAACCACGGGTGGAAATATTGGTCGAATGGCCGCTTTAGCTGGAGGACTTCCTGCTACAGTTAGTGGAATGAGTATTGATCGCCAATGTTCTTCTGGAATGATGGCAATTGCCACTGCCGCAAAACAAATTCAAAGCGACGGTATGGACGTCGTTATCGGTGGGGGAGTAGAATCGATCAGTCTTGTTCAAAACGAACATATGAATACCCATCGCATGGTCGACAAAGCATTGGTTGCGCAGCACAAACATATTTATATGCCCATGCTGCAAACGGCAGAAGTAGTTGCAAAGCGCTATATTATTTCGCGCGAAGCGCAAGACGAATATGCTTTGCAGAGCCAACAAAGAACTGCTGCTGCCCAAGAAGCAGGAAAGTTTGACGACGAGATTATTACTACCACAACAAATATGGGGGTGATGGATCGCGAAACAAAAGAGATTAGTTTCCACGATTTTACTTTAGAGAAAGATCAGGGAAATCGACCCAGTACACAACTAGAAGGATTAGCAGGTTTAAATCCAGTGATAGAAAATGGTTGTATCACTGCGGGGAATGCCAGTCAATTATCAGATGGCGCATCGGCAAGTGTTTTGATGGAGGCTAGTGTTGCCGCTAGACACAATGTAACTCCGCTAGGAATTTATAGAGGAATAGCTGTTGCTGGCTGCGAACCAGATGAGATGGGTATTGGACCTATTTATGCTATTCCAAAGTTGTTAAAAGCCAATGGGCTTAAAATGGACGATATCGGCCTGTGGGAACTCAACGAAGCTTTTGCCGTGCAAGTGCTCTACTGCCGTGATCATTTAGGTATCCCTAATGAATTGATGAATGTAAACGGTGGGGCAATTTCTATCGGGCACCCTTATGGCATGTCTGGTGCGCGTATGGTTGCTCACGCTTTGATTGAAGGAAAACGCCGCGGTGCAAAATATGTCGTTTCTACCATGTGTGTAGGAGGGGGGATGGGCGCTGCTGGTCTTTTTGAAGTAATATAGAATTTGTTTTTTAAGGTGTAAAATTGTTAAGTGACGTTTTACATTAAAACTTTTTAGCCTTTTGTGGGTCTTAATTGTATGGAAATTGTTTTATCCTCTTATGGCCAAGATAATACGATGAGTATGCCAATAACGACAGACTTTAATGCTTTGCTAGAAGCGCATCACGATCGTTTGTATTGGATGATACGTAAAATTGTTTTGGTGCATGATGACGCACAGGATGTTTTACAAAACACTTGGTTAAAAATTCATAAAGGACTTCCAGGATTTAAAGGGGAAAGCAAAATTGACACTTGGATGTTTCGCATCGCCTATAACGAATGCATGCGTTTTTTAAAACAAAAAAAGCAGCATTACCGTTTAGATGATGTCGATAATAGCTATTTAGAAAGTTTAAAAGCAGATAGTCATTTTGATGGCGATAAAGGTGAGTTAGCGCTTCATCAAGCCCTTGCAAAACTCAAAGAAAACGAGCGGCATATTTTTAGTTTAAAATACTTTGATGCACTAAAGTTTTCTCAAATAGCAACAATGATTGATAAAAACAAAAACTCTGTAAAAACCCTTTATTATAAAGCGGAAAAAAAAGTTAAACAGCAGTTAGAAAAAAGCGTATAAGATGAGTAGTAAAATGAAAATCACACAAAACGATTTAGGGTTTAAAAGACCAAAAAATCACTCAAAAGAAAGCAAAAAGCAAATCCTTCATTTAATTGAAGCAGAAACAAATGCGTCTAGAAAAATAAGATTGAGTTCCCCCTGGGTAGCTCTGAGTGGGATTGCTGCTTCTTTATTGTTCATTTTCTTTTTAACGCAAGCAAATGATACAACCGTTGTAGAAACCGCTGGAGTTGAAGAAGACGTTTTTGTCACCTCCTTATTAATGGAGACACTTTTGTTAGAAGAAGAAGAGTTAGATCAAGCAATTCAAGAAGCGTTATTAGATAATTTTGAAGACGATATCGCCTTGAATTAAAACTTTCTTTGCTTTTGATGGTCTAAAAACTAAAGCCTTAAATATGAAAACATTCAGAACACCTTTTTTGCCCTTTCTAATACTACTTTTTTCTTTCTGTGTTAACGCACAAGAGATTCCAACATCGAATAACGTTAAACTTGAACGCTTAGAAAGTCTTTCGCAAGAACAAAAAGCCTTGTTAAAAGAACGTCGTGAAATCATCAAGAGTTTGAGAGCAGATTTTAAAGCCTCTTTAACCGAAGCGCAAAGCGCTATTTTAAAGAACGATTCTATGAACAAGAAACAACGCAGAAAAGAGTTTGTCGAATCATTAACCGAAGCGCAAAGAGCACTTTATCGTGCCATGCGAGAAGGAGTGCATCAATCAAGAGGCGCTTACCATAAAAGCCTTTCTGACGATCAAAAGAATCATATAAAGAAAAAACACAAACATAGAAGACGGCATCACAACATGGAGTCAATTCCGCCACCTCCACCACCTGTACACCCAGATTCTATCGAGAACGGGGACAAAAGATACAACTAGGTCACCACAGGCCGAGTTTGACTATAGTGTTCATACTCTTTTTCAAGAACGATTTCTTTTAATCGCTCTACTGTAAGCCACAGATCTTCATGACCTATATACAAGGGAGCTATTCCCAAACGAATATAATGAGGAGGTCGAAAGTCAGGAATGATTTTTGGCCTTTTTTCATTTCCATGCAGTAGGCATTGACAAACGCGCCAGGACTCTTGATGCGAAATCGTAACATGAGACCCACGTTCAATCGCTTCTGTAGGACTTTCAAGCGCGTATCCTAAAGGGGTGAGTTGAGTTTCTATCTCCTTAATTAGCGCGTTAGTTAGCGTGATACTTTTTGCGCTAATATTTTTAATACCTGCGGCTAAAGTAATATCGATTCCTGCTTCCATTGCCGCAAGGGATAAGACGGTGGGGGTACCCGCATCAAATTTTTCGATCCCAGCTGCAGGAAGATATTCTTGCGAAAAGTCAAAAGGTTTTGCGTGACCAAACCAACCTTGAATAGGGCTCAAAAGACGCGGACTTAAAGTTTCTTCTAAATAAATAAAAGCGGGCGAACCTGGTCCACCGTTGAGGTATTTATAGGTACACCCAATCGCCGCTAAAGATTCGGTTTCTTTGAGGTCGATTGCAACTGCACCGACCGCATGACTCAAATCCCAAATGATGATGCTGTTGTTCTCTTTGGCGTGAAGATTGAGCGCCTTCATAGGATAATAATAAGCACTTTTGTAGCTCACTAAACTCAAGCAAACTACGCCGGGATGTGCAGATATTTGATCCTTTAGTAGGTTTAGATCTGCTTTTAAATCAGAGGAGTAGTGAATGCAAATAGGCTTCGCCAAAGCATTTTCACGGCAAATCCCCTCGAGGATATAATTATCTGTTGGAAAATTAAGCGCATCTGTAAGGAGTTGTTTGGGGTAATGTCCAGATTGTATCAGGGCCTGGGCGAGCTTGTATAAATTGACTGAAGTAGATTCGCCTACAAGTACTTCATGGTCTTTTGCGTTCAACAATTGGGCTAGTTTTGACGCAAGGCGTTTAGGTAAATCTAACCAATGATCGTTCCAGCTCCTAATCAAATGCTTTCCCCATTGCTCTTGCATTACTGTGGCCATATTTTCTTTCGCTTTTAGCGGAAGTTTACCCAAAGAATTCCCATCGAGATAAATTTCATTTTCGGGATGATAAAATTCTTTTTTAAAATGGGCTAAAGAATCTTTACTGTCGAGATCTTGGGCTATTTCACGTCTATTCATTCCCAGTAGTATTAAAAAATGGTAGTAGGGTGTCAACCCATCTTGCATACATTTCCCCGCTAGGGTGCAAACCATCGTTAGCGACGAGAATAGGATTCGTTTCTGCTTCTCTGGAAATAGGAGTGATGTCAAAAAAGGCGATATTTCTATCGCGACATGCCGTTTGAATTACTGCGTTAAATTGATCTATTTCGAGGGCAATTTGTTTGCGGTTCCTGCCCTCGGCAAAAGGCATAACGCCCCAGTCTGGTATAGAGAGTACAAAGACATTTGCACCCTTTTGGTTCCCTAGAGTAACTGAACGATCTAGTAATTGAATAAATTCTGTTTCGAAATTCTCGATGCTTCTCCCTCTGTATTGATTATTAACTCCAATTAAAAGGGAAACATAATCATAAGAAGGAGCTAATGCTACAGTATCCATTGCTGTCGATAATTCATCTGTGGTCCATCCTGTTCTTGCTATAATGTTTGCAGGATCAAATTGCTTTCCATTTTGCTTGAGTGCCGCCACCAGTTGGTTAGGCCATCGCAGGCTGTCTGTCACGCTTTCACCTATGGTATAACTGTCTCCTAAAGCAAGATAAGTTGAAGGAGAACTTGTCGATGGTTTTGATTGGCAAGCAATCAGCATTAAGGCCAAAAGGAGTTTTAAGGCTAGGGTTTTCAATTTCATAAGCTGCAATATAACATTTTCACATTTTTCTTTCTTTAATTTTTAAAGACGAAGAAACCGTTTTATTCTATCGGATAGATTTTCTGATCTAATTAGATTTTTATAAATTTAGTCAACCATAAACTAATTTAAGATGAAAAAATTTTATTTCATCCTGCTTCTTGCGGGATCAGTAAGTGTAGTTGCACAAAAAAATTCCAACGGTAAAATCTATGATCAACATCCTGGAATTGACCTAGTCGAAAAGTTCAATAAAGCCTTTATTGCGGCAGATGAAGCCCAACTCAATGCTTTGATGACAGATGATTTCAAAGCCTTTAATGGTGAAAGAATGAACAAAGACAGGAACTCTTCTACAAAGCAGGATATGATCAATCAAGCCAAGTATTGGAAAGGTGCTTTGATGAATTATACCATTAACAAAAGAGGGGGGTCTTATCCAGATGCATTAGAATACAAACGTTCTGGTACATGGATTTACACTTATGATGTTTTTCATGGTATTGACAAGAACAACGGCTTTAAAATCGAGATGCCTTATGATCGTTCTTTTATTTTAAATAAAGCAGGGGATAAAATTGCTGCCATGATTATCAATTACAATACAAAAATGATGGACAAGTACAGTTTGTCTTTTGAAACTATTCGCAATGGAACCATTTATAAAGATCACGAAAACATTAGAACGATAAGAAAGGTGATTTCATATTTTGAGATGGGGGACCATGACAAGGCCTATTCTTTTTATACAGAAGGCGCACGTTTTTCTGATATCAATGCCCCTGTAGGTACTTCAATGTCTATTGCAGAAAACAAGGCTGGCTTTGAGCAGACTTTAACGAAATATGATTTGATCAGCATAGACGAATACGGCTATCCAGATCTTTTAGATTATGAAGGCAGCGGGGCAGAAGCGATTTCGTGGTGGACCTTTAGGTTTAAAAGTAAAAAGACAGAAGAAATGATTAAAGTATTCTGTCATTTTAGCCATTCCTTTAATGCAGAAGGTAAAATAACACGTCAAGTAGCGTATTACAATGGCGCACTATTGCCTTAGTCTATTATAATAATATAAGTTTTAAGAAAGCCTCTATTAAATTTTATAGGGGCTTTTTTATGAGGGAGAGAAGCGGTTTTAAATGGAAATTCTTATATTGGTTGACCAAATTGGAAAACCAAAAATTATAAACAAACTATAATGACAAAATCAACCCTAGCTTTTCGACTATTTACAATAATATCTTTGTTGCTCCTGCAGGGGTGTGCAGAAAATATTCAGCCTACACTTAAGGCAAATGATGTCATCCCTTTTTTCCAGCATTGGAATCTCATTTTAGGGGATGGGTCAAATGTGGGTCAGGCAACCGACTATGAAAACAAAGACTTCTTTTATGCAACGCAAGAGGGAGAAGAAAAGTGGGTGGTATTTAAAACCCCTAATGCAGGGAATACCCACGGTACTTCTAATAATACAAGAACAGAGCTAGCACAGTTAAAAAAATGGACCCCCATGACCGATGCTAAACTCAATGCAACCCTTAAAGTGACCAATGTGTCTACAACTGGGGATGCAAGAGTGGCGGCAAGCTATTCTGTCGTTGTGGGTCAGATTCACAGTGCAGATGGACATGAAAATGAACCTTTTAAATTATACTATAAAAAATTCCCTGGGCATACGAAGGGATCGGTTTTTTGGAATTATGAAATCAACACTGCAGGAGAAGACAACTCAGGAAGATGGGATTATTCTTATCCTATTTGGGGCTATGACTTTTCTGTTGTAGGAACTGGTGAGGACACCTATCCTGAAGAGCCAGAAGAAGGTATCGCTTTAGGAGAAGAATTTAGTTACGAAGTAGAAGTGAAAGAAGGAATGATGTACCTCACTTTTTCAAGTGAAGGTCATGAAACAAAAACCTTTACCAAAAATTTAATTGACTCTGAGTTTAAAACAAAAGAAGACATTCCTACTCAGGTGAAGGAGTTGTTTTTCCCGATAGGGCAAGATGGTGTTGAACGTGAAAAAGCGTATACCGATCAAGGTTTATTCTTTAAGTTGGGGAGTTATAATCAAACCAATGGAAAAAGTCCACAAGTCAATCGAGTATGGTGTTCTGGCGCAGAAACTCACGGGGGTGATCTTCAAAAGCAATACGCCGATGGAAATTATGCTGAGGTTAGGTTTAAAACAGCCAATATCGAAATCAGTGATAAAGCTTATTCGAATGAAGGCTATTTCGCAGCAAACGATGATTTGAGCAAAAAGACCGTTTACCCTAGCGCCGTAATTCCTTTTATGGATAAGTTTAAAATTTTAATGGGAGATGGTTCAAGAGAAGATAATCTAGTAGACTTTGAAAACAAAGACTTTTTCTACACGGTGATCGACGGGACAAGACGCTGGGTGGCCTTTAAAACACCTAATTCTGGCGTTACTTCTCCCAACTCAAGTAATACTAGAACAGAACTACACGAAAAAAGAGAGTGGGTGCCAGAAGAAGGAGGAAAATTAACGGGTACTTGTAGAGTAATGCATGTTTCTACTACGGGCGACGCTAGAGTTGCCGCTTCTTATTCGACAGTAGTTGGACAGATTCACAGTGGAGAAGGGCATGAAAATGAGCCTTTTAAATTGTATTATAAAAAATTCCCAGGCCATGAAAAAGGCTCTTTATTTTGGAATTATGAAATCAATACTGCTGGCGATGACAATTCAGGAAGATGGGATTACTCAACTGCTATTTGGGGTTATGATATGGCGGTTGTAGGAACAGCAAAAGACGAGTATCCTGCCGAGCCAGAAGATGGGATTATGCTAGGAGAAGAATTTAGTTATGAAGTAAATGTTTACGAAGGGATCATGTATTTGACTTTTAAAAGTCCAAATCACGAAACAAAGACATTTACAAAGAACTTGATTGATTCTGACTTTAAAACTGCTGCAGATATTCCACAACAGGTGAGAACATTGTTTGGACCACTAGGGCAAGACGGAACAGAAAGAGCGATTGCTTATAAAGGAGAACTAAACTATTTCAAACAAGGAGCCTACAACCAAACCAATGGAAAAGATCCAGAAAAAAATATAGTATGGCATACTGGCGCTGAAACCTATGGCGGAGACATTGCTAAGCAATATGAAAATGGAAGTTATACGGAAGTTTGGTTTAGAGATTCAACGGTAGGTTTAGCAACTCCACCACAAAAATAAAAGCGATCAATGCTATTTAATCGCAAGAAATATTAACGATAATAATAACTTAAATAACAATTAAAAATGAAGAGTTTCGGAACAAGTAAATCTTTTTTGTTAACCAAAGACAAGGAATGGGAAACCGTAGGAGAAGGGGTTAAACGTAAAATCATGGGCTATGACGACAAAATCATGTTAGTGCATGTAGCCTTTGATAAAGGCGGAATCGGTCCTATGCACCAGCACCATCATTCACAAGTTACTCATGTTGTCTCTGGTGTCTTTGATGTAACCATTGATGGAGAGACGCAAACCTTGCGTCAAGGAGATAACTTTTATATCCCTACTAATGTGCTTCACGGGGCAATTTGTAAAGAAGCAGGAGAATTGATAGACGTCTTTAGTCCAATCCGTGAGGATTTTATGGAATAGAGGTTTTTATTAACACTAAGTTGTGTGTTAAATAAATTTTAATATATTTGGTAAACCAGACTGGTTACCCAGATTGGTCTCCCAAATCACACGATATAAGAAGCTGGGCGTTTACCCACCTTTTACATTACTTTATTTGGGATAAAGTAATAAACGACACCGCCAGAGCAATGCTATCCTTATCTAAAGTTTTAGATAAGATGAAATTGTTTTGTGCGATCGCCTCATTAGAGACGAGCTTTTTTTAAATTATTTATAAACAAACAAACAACTAATGAAAATTAAATCGCAACTAACGCTATTTTTTGTGTTCTGTGGTATGCTCTTGACTTACGCACAAACACAATTAAGTGGAACTATTGTTGGTTCAGACGGGCAACCAATCCCTGGAGCTACAGTGCTTGTTCAAGGCACAAACAATGGAACAACCTCTGACTTTGATGGGAATTTCTCTATCGAGGTTGAGAATGGCCAAAATGTAGAAATCTCCTACATTGGGTATAAAACGCAAGTCATTCCTTTTACAGGACAAGACAGTATTAACGCATCTTTAGAACAAGATCTTCAAGAACTAGACGAGATTGTTGTAACGGGGTATGGTACGCAAAGAAAATCTAACCTTACTGGTTCAATTTCTAAGGTAACCAACGAAAAACTCGATCAAATCGCTGTGTCTCGTGTAGACGACGCTTTAGTTGGTCAAGTATCTGGGGTAAACATCGCCGCTACCGAAGGGGAAGCTGGTTCTGCTCCTACCATTCGTATTCGTGGTACAGGTTCTATTACTGGGGTTTCTGATCCTGCTATTGTAGTAGATGGTCTTTTAGTTGACAACGACTATTTAGGGAACTTAGACATGAACGATGTTGCTTCTTTCGAGATCTTAAAAGATGCTGCCTCTGCCGCAATCTATGGTTCTCGTGGAGCTAACGGGGTGATCTTAATTACCACCAAAGAAGGAGAAGAAGGAAAAACTAAATTCTCTTACAATACTTATACAGGTTTTAAAGAGGCTCGCCAAAGTGATGCTTACTATTTTTCTTTAGCAGATTCTGCTGCCAGAGAAAGAGCGTCTAGCCACCCATCTACTGGGGGAGAAGGAAACATCTCTAACAGAACACTGCGTAAACTTCAAATCGGAGTTGATCGTGATTGGCAAGATGTCATTTTTGACGGGGGGGTAATTACTTCTCACTCTTTTGCCGTTCGTGGTGGAAATAAGAAAACAAAGTACAGTACTGCTTTAAACTATGTACATGATGAAGGGGTACTTTTAACAGACGACTTTAAGAAGTATAATCTTAAGCTTAAAATTGACACTAAATTAAACGACAAGTTTTCTATGGGAGTTAATTTAAGTCCTTCTTATTCAAATAGAAGACGTTTTGATGGTTCTACCCATGATATTTTACGTCAAACCCCATGGTTACCAACGTACTTAGATGAAAACACCATTCAACATGTAAACCGCGTTCGCGATGGTGGAAAGTATGCTTATGCTCAAGTAGGAGACTATGCTATCCAACGTATGTTTGACGACTGGGATTTAACAAATAATGTAGCGGTTTCAAGTGGACAAGATATCTCTAACACTTCAAATACTAACCCTGCTGCAAAAGTAATTGAGCGTGATCGTAACGATTACAAATTCAAGTTATACGGTAGTGTTTATGCGAAGTATAAAATCGCTAAAGGCTTAAACTTTAAGACGACTCTTTTAGGGGACTTCCAACACACAAAACGCGATCGTTGGCAAGGTGTTCAAGCACATAGAAATGGTGCTTCAAATGCACAATATGATGTATCTAACCAAACTAGAATTCACTTTGTGTCAGATAACTTCTTCTCATATCATTTCGAAAACAATGGTCATGAGTTAGATGCTATCTTAGGTTTCTCTGCTGAAAAGTGGGACACTGAATTTGAGTCAGCTTCTGGTCAAGGTTATACTTCAGACCTATTGCAAAATATCGGGGCTGCAGATCCTACAACGGTTACTGCAGACTCTTATGACTATGCACAGCGATTGATTTCTTATATCTCTCGTGTGAACTATGTTTACGAAAACAAGTACTTAGCTTCAATTAGCTTCCGTCGTGATGGATACTCTGCTTTTGGACCTGATTCTAAATATGGAGACTTCCCTGCAGCATCTGTTGGTTGGATTGTTTCTAACGAAGATTTTTTAAGTGGAAATAGTGTTGTAAACCAATTAAAACTGCGTTTTAGTTATGGTGTTTCTGGAAACCCGTTCTTTAATGTAGGAGATGTATTGGTGAACAACTTCCCATATTTGTCATTATTACAATCTTCTACTGCGGTAGTAGACGGCGCATTAGCGACAGCCTTTAACCCAATCAACATTGCTAACACTGGATTACAGTGGGAGCGTTCTATTGAAATGAACCCTGGAGTTGATTTCGGTTTATTTAACAACCGTATTACCGGTTCTGTTGAATACTATGAGCGTACTAGTGATCAATTATTGATTAACAACCCAATTTCTTCTACAACTGGATTTACTAATGCAATTGTAAACCTTGGAGAAGTTAAAAACAGTGGTATCGAAGTTGAATTACGTACGAAGAATGTAACAACAGAAAACTTCTCTTGGAATTCTACTTTCTTAATCTCTTCTAACGATAATGAGTTAGTAAGCTTTGGAGAGGCAGATGGTCAGATTCAAAATGTAGACTCTAAGCGTGCTGCAGAATGGATCAACCAAGTAGGTCAACCAATTTCTTCTTTCTATGGATGGGTTGTTGACGAGGACATTCCTTTAGAGTACATTAAAGAGCCTTTCCACCCAATCGGAGCAGAAGCACAAGATGTTTATGTAAAAGATTTAAATGGAGATGGTTTAATTGACGATGATGATAAGACGATCCTTGGGGATCCTTATGCTGACGTTGTATGGAGTTTTGCAAATGAATTCAAGTACGGTAACTTTGATTTAAGCTTTATGGTACAAGCAAGTCTTGGTGCACAAGTTAGAAACATGGGAGACCAATACTTGTTCAACCAGTTTAACTCTGGTCAAGATTTCAATACAGCTACGACTCCTAATCAAGGTTTTATCAAGCAAAAGATTTTTACAAACGATATCGTACAAGACGCTTCTTACATTTCTTTAAGAAACGTAAACATTGGGTATAGATTTGATGAGAATCTTTTAAATAACATTAATCTATCTTCTGCACGTATTTACATTTCAGGGCAAAACTTGCTTTACAAAACGGCAGATGATTACACTGGATTTAACCCAGAGTCGATCAACAACACTTCTCCAACTACATGGGGATATCAACGTGCTGGATCGCCAATATTTAGTACCATTTCATTAGGATTAAACGTTGAATTTTAATCCATAAACAAAAAACATATATTATGAAACATTTAAAATATTTAGCATTGTTTTTTGTGGGAGCGTTAATTACTTCCTGTGAAGACGATTTTTTAGAGCCAGCTTTAACTTCGGCGATTAACGGAGGAAGCTATTACAACAATGCAACAGAGTTAGAAACAGCTGTTGTAAATATGTATGACGGTTTGCAAGGTGCAAACTCGACTAGTGCTGGGGACAATCATTCAACTCAAGTTGAGTTTTACTTAACAGAGATGCGCAGTGATAACACCCGTACAAAAGCACAAGAAGGAGAAGCAGCACAATTTGAAAGTTATTCTGTTGAAGCGACTAACGGTATTGTTGCTGACTATTACAGAAGCTTTTACAATGTGATCTTTAGAGCGAACCTAGTATTAGCTAATTTAGAAGCTGCAGGTACTTCTGCTGCACAGTTTGAAGCTGAAGCTAAATTTGTTCGCGCATATGCTTACTTTAATTTAGTAAGATTATATGGAGATATTCCTTTAATCACTTCTTTAACTGGACCAGCAGACACAGATGCAGCTTATACTAGGACTCCTAGTGGTGATATCTATGATTTGATTCAGTCAGATTTAAACACAGCTATCGCTGGTTTAACGAACACTTACAGAACGCGTGCTTCTAAAGCTGCTGCACAAGCGCTTTTAGCGAAAGTAGAGTTAACCCGTGGTAACTATGCTGAAGCGAGATCATTATTAGAAAGTGTTGTATCCTCTGGAAACTATTCTTTAGAAGGTAACTTCCACGATGTTTTCTATAATGAAAATAACAGTGAAACGATCTTTGCCATTGGTTATGAAACGGGTGGAATAGATAGTCAAAACTTTTCTGCAGAATGGTTAAACGCCGTTGGTAGAACTTCTGGAGTAAACTATGTTACTCAAGACGTTCGTACTGCTTTTGATACTTATGGTGGTAATCGTACAGCGGTTTCTTTCCGTCAGGATGAAAGTCAAGCAACAGAATATCAAGTAGCAAAGTACTTCCCTAATGGAGAACTAGGACCAGTATATGCATCTGATCCTACTAAAGCAGGAAATGACTGGATCGTATTGCGATTTGCAGATGTGTTATTAATGCATGTTGAGTCAATCCTTGCTGGAGGCAACGCAACAACAGATGGAGCTGCTTTAGCATCATTCCAAGCGGTGCGTAACCGTGCTGGATTAACAGATGCAGTAACAGAGGTAACAAAAGACATGTTATTAAACGAAAGACGTGTTGAATTAGCCTTTGAAAATCACCGTTTATTTGATTTAATGCGAATGGGGGTAGCACAAGATGTGCTTTCTGCCTTCTCTGCAGCAAATGGATATGGTTTTGCATCGACAGATTTATTACTCCCTATCCCACAAGTGGAAATAGGGTTGAGTAAAGGGGCGTTATCACAAAACCCTGGATATTAATTTCATTCTTAGTTAATAAAGCGTGAACTAGACGAAAGTTTAGTTCACGTTAAAAACAATACAATATGAAAAACACACAATTAATCACAATGAAAAAAACACGTTCCTTTTTTGGTCTTGTTTTATCAGCACTATTGTTAACAACAGTAGGCTGTGTGGAAGAGCTAGAGCTTCCAGAAGCTGGTTCTTTACCAGATTTAACTCCCCCTAGCGCGAGCTTTTCTGCGACAGAAAGTGAAAACTTTTTAATATATAGTTTCTCTAATACGTCTAAAAGTGCAACCACTTATGCATGGGACTTTGGTGATAACACTACTTCAACAGAAGCAGAGCCAACACACGAATTTCCTGCTATTGGACGTTATACAGTAACCCTTGTTGCATCTGATAATTTAGATGCATCAAATTCTTTCTCTAAAGAAATCAATGTAGAAGAACCACCAATTCCACCGGCGGTTGCTCCAACCATTGAAAATGGAGACTTTGAAGATTCAAGCTATGACGCATGGCGTGCCTCTTTCTCTGATGGAACAACAAACAATCCTTACAACGGTAGTTCAGATGGTGAGCCTATGTTATACGACGGAACTCCAGCAGATTCTAAAACGAGAGGGGCGAAGTGGACTAATTCAACTTCAGCAGGTCATTTAAGAAGTGCAAGTTCTCGTTTTGCGACTCAAGCTGTAACCATTTCTGGTGAACGTGAGTACATCATCGAGTACAGTTATGCAATTAAAAATGATCGTGATGATGTTACTGGTGGGGACAGAGTAGTAGTTTCTGTTCTTGATGGTCATTTTGCAGATGCAAATGATGCTGAGGTAAGTGCAGATACAAATCCAATCGTTAAGCATACTGGTGATGCAGCGTTAGGAAAAGGAAACTTTACCTTAGTAAGAGAGCAATTTACAGCTCCAGCTTCTGGTTTAGTAACCATTTGGATTTATGCGGTTACTTCAGAAGATGCTTATGTTGATAATGTAAAAATCTATCCAGCAGAATAAGTCATTTTAGTTAATTATTGAAGATTCAATCTTGGTTAACTCTATCTTTTAGCTAATTACTTTTATGCATAAGAAGTTAAGAAGATAAGTACAAAATAGCCACGTTTAATACAAAATGTATCTTGAATCTAGTAGTCTATATGACGCTCCTGTAGTGAAATCTACCGGAGCGTCTTCTACTTAGCTAAATGTGCTAGCTTTTAAATGTCTAGTTTCGATCTAACAAATGTGAGTTTATTGCTTGTTGGGCATCAAATTTTTGTTAAAACCTCCAGCAATTGTAGATTGAACTATAAATGGATGTTTTTGTTTAAGTAAATATTTAATTACCTAAGTGTTACATAAATTATATCATAAAAAAAAGTTTAGTTTTGTTTAGTTTTTACTAAACCAATAAGAAAGTATATGTTGATTGATAGTCAAATAGAGGAAGTTCAAAAACAGATTATTTTAAATTTGAAAGAACTCATTAATTTTAAGAATTTCGAGCCAGGAGATAAGCTTCCATCTGAACGCATGTTGGCCGAAAAATTTGGTGTCTCTCGTTCTAATTTACGCGAAGCGTTGCAAACCCTTGAATTCTATGGTTTAGTGAAATCCATTCCACAAAGTGGAACTTTTGTTGCAGATATTGGAATTACTGCCATGAATGGGATGATTGATGATATCTTAGGATTAGCTGTACCATCTTTCAAAGACCTTGTTGAAGCACGGATCTTTTTAGAGTTAAAAGGGGTAAAACTGGCAGCTATTAGAAGAACAGCAGACGATTTAATCCACCTTGAAAACACCCTTGCAGATTATTCTGATAAAGTCATCAGAGGAGAAGATGCAGTTCAAGAAGATTTATTGTTTCATTTAGCGATTGCTAAAGCAAGTGCTAATCCTACCCTCAACACTTTTATGTTAAAAATCACTCCAGAGATCATCACCAATTTTGAAAAGCACCATGTCTGTGATAAAGACACTGCTTTTAAAGGAATTGAAGAACATAAAGAAATTGTTGATGCCATTCGTGATCAAGATCCAGAGCAAGCAAAAATTGCGATGAAGAAGCATTTTAAAGATCTTTATCAGTACTGTTATAATATTGAATAGTACCTGCCTTTTCCTTTTTCTTTAGGAGGGCGAAATAAACTTTTATCC
Source organism: Candidatus Arcticimaribacter sp. (assembly GCA_042096495.1). Classification (GTDB taxonomy): domain Bacteria; phylum Bacteroidota; class Bacteroidia; order Flavobacteriales; family Flavobacteriaceae; genus Arcticimaribacter. Next base: position 13,146 of record JBELLO010000001.1, on the reverse strand, counting down.
ATTAAATCTAATGGATATAAATTAAATTGAATTATGAAAATTAACGGATTAAGATGGTGGATAATAGGATTGATTTTTGTCGCCACAGTTATCAATTATATTGATCGTACTGCTTTTGCTTTGCTATGGCCACAAATGGGAGAAGACTTAGGGATGGATAATTCTGATTATGCCCTAATGCTTAACATTTTTATGGTCACTTATGCGGCGAGTAAGTTTTTATCAGGACGCTTATACGACAAGATAGGAACCCGTATAGGTTTTATTGCCTCTATCGTGGTCTGGTCAGTTGCTGCAGCATTTCACGCTGTTGCAAGAGGAGTAATTAGTTTGTCTGTTGTTCGTGGTTTGTTAGGTTTAGGAGAAGCGGGCCTATGGCCAGGAGCAGTAAAGAGCAATGGAGAGTGGTTTCCGGTAAAGCAACGTGCTTTAGCCCAAGGGATCTTTAACTCAGGTGCATCGATCGGTAATGTAATTGCTCCGGTAATTATTGTTTATCTCTATGCTCAATTTGGATGGAAATCCACCTATATCATATTAGGAGCAGTAGGATTACTATGGGTTATTCCATGGTATATCGTCAATAAAGCTAAACCCGAAGACCACCCATGGATCACAGACGAAGAGCGCAAGTTAATCCTAGACGATAGAATCGAAAATAATATTGTAGAAGACAAAGATGCCCAAAGTTTAAGCATCCAAAAGATCTTGAGTTTTAAACAACCTTGGGGAGTTCTACTGTGCCGTTTTTTCATCGAACCCATCTGGTGGTTCTTTGCAGGCTGGATGCCCATTTATTTAAATTCAAAATTCAATTTAAGTATTGAAGAAATAGGGAACACGATGTGGATTTCCTATTTAATGGCAGCAGCAGGAGGAATACTAGGAGGCCTATTTACAGAAGCGATTATCAAAAGAACCTCTGTTGATACCGGAAGGAAAGCGAGTATTGTACTAGGGAGTTTACTGATTATAATGGGCTTTGTAGGCATCATATTATTTGTGAATGATTCTAACTATATGACCTTTATCTATCTAGCAGGGATCGCCCTATTTGGCTTCCAATTTGCGATCGGTAATATCCAAACATTATCGAGTGATTTATTTAGAGGCCCTTCAGTAGGGACATTAGCTGGATTAGCAGGAACAGTAGCGGCATTTTCACCGATTATCATGAACTGGTTTATCGGTAAGATTACCGCAGGAGGCTCATATACTCCAGCATTTATTGCCATTACAGTCTCGGTAGTTCTAGCGGTATTTGCAATATTTATATTGATAAATAAGGTAAAGCTTGTCATAGAACCCAATCACAACAATTAAGAAATTTTAAAATAACGAATACTAAATTATGAGTACAGAGAATAAAGTAGCCATTGTCACAGGTGCAACCAGTGGAATTGGATTTGAAGTCGCCAAACGTTTAGGTCAAGATGGCTTTACGGTTGTATTAAATGGCATCGAAGACGCCGAAGGCGCAAAGAAAGCCGCAGAACTACAAGCAGAGGGCATTAACGCGGAGTATGTAGGTTTTGATGTAACCAATGAAGACGCAGTGAATAGCAGTATTCAAGCGATCGGAGAGAAGTATGGAAAGATTGACGTTTTAGTGAACAACGCCGGAGGTCTAGGAGGCCGTCAGCGTTTTGAAGAAATGACGACAGATTTCTACCGCAAGGTAATGGCGTTAAACTTAGACTCAACGTTTTTTGCATCCCGCGCTGCGATTCCATTTTTAAAGAAAGGTGATCATCCAACAATCATCAACTATACCTCAAATGCAGGATGGAACGCAGGTGGCCCAGGAGCAGGGATCTATGGAACTTCAAAAGCAGGAGTTCATGCCATTACCCGTGCTTTAGCCAAAGACTTAGCAGAATATAACATTCGTGTGAATGCTGTATCACCTGGAACGATTGATACGCCTTTTCATGCGCAAATCAAGTCAACTAAGCCAGAAGTATTTGCTTCATGGAAGAACAACATTATGTTAGGCCGTTTAGGTCAACCACAAGAGGTGGCGAATGTAGTATCTTTCTTGGCAAGTGCAGATGCGTCATTTATCACTGCAGAGACCATCCAGATTGGTGGTGGTCAAGCATTGGGAATCTAATTTTTGAAAAAATAATAAAATTAATTTAGTTATGAAAAAAGTAGTGACTTTTGGAGAAATCATGTTGCGTCTAGCACCTCCAGGATTTTTACGCTTTTCACAAGCCAATAGCTTTGATATTGTTTACGGTGGAGGAGAATCCAATGTAGCGGTATCATTAGCCAACTATGGTTTACCCGTAGAATTTGTTACTCGTTTACCTAAATCTGATATAGGACAATGTGCCTTAATGGAAATGCGTAAACGCAATGTAGGAACACAGTATGTTGTTGAGGGGGGAGATCGTTTAGGGATCTATTTCCTTGAAACAGGAGCGGTTAGCCGTGGGAGTAAAGTAGTTTATGACCGTGCACACTCTGCCATGTCAGAAATTGAACCAGGAATGGTTGATTGGAGCGAGGTATTTAAAGATGCACAGTGGTTCCACTGGACAGGGATTACCCCTGCGATTTCTCAATCTGCAGCAGATGCTTGTTTAGAAGCGGTTCGCGTGGCGAGCTCAATGGGAATTACTATTTCAACAGATTTAAATTACCGTGCTAAATTGTGGAAGTATGACGGGGATCGTGAAAAGATCATGACAGAATTAACGTCTTACTGTGATATTATCTTAGGAAACGAAGAAGATGCAGAGATGCACTTTGGGATTAAGCCAGAAGGTTTAGATATCACCACACAAGGAGAGCATGTAAAAGCAGAAGCTTTCCGTTCAGTTTGCGAACAAATGCAAGCGAAGTTCCCTAGAGCCAAGAAGATTATCACCACCCTTCGTGGATCGATATCAGCTTCACACAACACTTGGGCAGGAGTTTTATACGATGGAGAAACCATGTATGAAAGTGCACAATATCAAATTACGCATATTGTCGATAGAGTAGGAGGAGGAGATTCTTTTATGGGTGCTTTGATTTATGGACTAATTCATTACCCAGAAGACGATCAGCGAGCCTTAGACTATGCAGTAGCAGCCTCTTGTTTAAAGCATACGATCAAAGGAGATGCGAACTTAGTGACCATTCCAGAAATAGAAAAATTAATGAGTGGAGACGCCTCAGGGCGTGTTGCTAGATAAAACTATTATGGCACAATATTCAAGAATAGAAGTGGTACAACAAATGAAGGAATCAGGTATGGTTCCTTTATTTTACCACCCAGATATAAATGTAGCAAAGGCAGTATTAAAAGCCTGTTATGATGGTGGAGCTCGCTTAATGGAGTTTACCAATCGCGGTGACTTTGCTATTGAGATTTTTACAGATTTGATCAAGTATGCGATCGCCGAACTTCCTGGGATGATGCTAGGAGTAGGCTCTGTTACAGATGCAGCTTCGGCTTCTCAATATATGCTAGCGGGGGCAAATTTTGTTGTCACTCCAGTATTTAGAGAAGACATCGCTGTTGTTTGTAATCGTCGCAAAGTATTATGGTCACCAGGCTGTGGATCTTTGACAGAGATTGCAACAGCAGAAGAAATGGGCTGCGAACTAGTCAAGTTATTCCCTGGGAGTACCTATGGACCTGGTTTTGTGAAGGCTATAAAAGGGCCACAACCATGGACTTCGATTATGCCAACAGGAGGCGTTTCTACAGAAGAATCTAACCTAAAAGGTTGGTTTGATGCAGGAGTAACCTGTGTTGGAATGGGATCAAAATTAATTTCAAAAGAGATCTTAGAAAGCAAAGATTATGCAAAACTTGAAAAAGACGTTGCAGCAACTTTAGCTTTAATCAATACACTAAGATAAACTTTAGATAAGCCTTTTATAAAAGTATCAAAGTAGCCTATGTTAGGTTATTTTGGTACTTTTATTTTATGAAGACATCCCACCACATACTCCTCACTTTTTTTTTACTCTTTCAATGCAGTCAATTAATGGCGCAAGAAGAGGCTTCGCCAAATGGAAACGAAATACAACTAGAAGAAGTTAAAATCTCTTCAAAGAAAGAACGCAGAAAGCGAAAGCAAATCGAGAAGCTCAAAAACCCAAAATGGCTTAAGGTGGTTGGGTCAAAGGGTTTCTTTACAGACAATAAAAGTGCCTATATTGCGCGCAACTCTTTTGAAGCGAGACAACAGTATAACGGGAGAGCTTTAAATCAAAGCAGGGAAGAATTAGTCTACAGTAATGTAGGGATCAATCGAAGTGGAAAGTTTGATTATGATCGATTAGAAACTAAGGTGATTCAATTAGCACTATTTCGCCCAGAAATAAAAGAACTCGAAGTCAAGGTCGCCGCAAACTGTGATGGGTATCAAGACATCCAATACCTCTTTTTGATTGATACTGATTTGGAACTTTTAAGAGCGGTCAATTCAATTGACAACTTTATAAATGGTTTTAAAGTAACCGATCCCACGGTATTTAGAAAGATAGAGTTTATCAACGAGACCCTTTGTCAATAAAAGAACAACTGTTTACTCTTCAATAATATCGAAATCAGCAAATAAAAGGGCTTCATCTCTAAGATCTTCAGGGTAATTCAAACTGCGGTAAATACCCCATTTTGGCCTTACAAATTCCCCGCCTTCTCGCCAGTTGATTATATTGTCATTTGTGTATTCAAACAAGATTTCTTCTGTAGCACTATCTTTTAATAGCATGGTATAACGTCCATTATTGCCATATAGAACTGTCTCTGTAACGCTAATCCACCGATTGATTAATGGCGCTAAATCTGTTTGTTGAAGGGTGATTTGTTGATCTATTGCTGCATAGCGTAATTCTAATCGATCTGGAGTAGATTTTCGGGTGGTAAGGGTATACATGGGCATACTGTTATAGTCTCCCCCCACAGATTTTAGCTGGTGTATATGGGTGAAACTAGGAGAGGATTGAAAACCCTCTGGCAATTTAAATTTCCAAGTATAGGTAACGGTTTCGTTCTCTCTTCCCAGAAGATTTTCTGGAGATTGATTGTAGGTTTTAATTTCATTGCGTTGACGATCAAATTTGATACAACGGTCATTGTCTGGGGTAACATGAATGTGAAAACGAAAAACATTTTTAGCGAGAACTTCATCATACACTTCATCAATATGATCGCCAAAGTCGGTATGGTTACAATCTGGGGTTTCTATGGGATTGTACCCAGGGGCTAGTTTTGACGTAATCAAATCATAGGTTCCTCCCGGGCCATCTGCGGCTAGCAGTAAAGAGCTTGTCGAGGATTCTGCCGATTGTATTGCTTCAAAATTCGCAAAAACAGTTTGTGCACTATTCACCGTCAACTCAATAGGATTTATTGTTGATGAGATGGATCCTGACCAATTTATAAAGCGCCAGTTTTCTTCCGCGATAGCGTTTAAACGTATCACCGTACCGATAGTATAATCCGTGTTTTTACCGCTTGAAACAATTTCGGTTTCAATGCGACCTTCTCCGTTTGTAATTAGTGTTAGCGGAAATGTTTTTTTAGCAAAATTCGCTTGGATATTGAGGTTGCGATCTACTATTATACGCAAGGGATTTGCCGTCGATCCGTTTGACCAACCAGTAAAGCGATATTCTAAGCTAGGCTGCGCAAAGACATTAAATGTAGTACCTTCTTTATAGGTGCCTCCTGTTGAGTCGACAGTTCCTCCTTCGGCGGCGCTAACCACTATATTATACTGGGTAGTATTTGCGCTATTATCTTCTTTTCCACAGTTTAAGAGAGTCAAAGAAAAGAGAAGGATATAGAATAGCTTTTTCATGTTCGTTGGTAAGATCACTAAGATAAGAATTCAGATATACTTAGATGGGATGGAAAAAGGCATTTGATGGATTAAACCAAAAAAAATGGCCCCTAAGGGCCATTAAATCGAAGGGATCAACTATTTACGCATAGCTGCCATTTCTTCATTTTCAGAGGTGGGATCATAGATCCAATTCGAACTAACAATCTTTCCGTCCACCCATTTAAATGAAGCGTGAAACGGGTTGGTCCATACTTTCCCAGTGCGATTCGATGTGCCGGTCCATTGTCCCCAAAGATGACTCCATACCATATTGTTATTGTTTTCATCATACATGGTAGTTTCTGCAAACATCCATTCTATTTTGATGTTTTTATAGATACTGTGGTGCGAAGACCAACCTTGTTTTACAGCTGCTTTATTGGCCTGATTTCCATTTAGATTGAAGGCTACATCATCTGCATATACTTTGTCAAAAGTCGTGTATTTGTTTTCTAGGTATTCTGTAATAGTACTTTTTACCGCAACAGAGTACTTGTCTTCTGTTCTTACATGTCCTGTGATTTCTTGCGCGAATGAGTTGGTTATTACCAACAAAAAGAGAGATAAAAATAAATTTTTCATGTGTTTATGGTTTATGGTTAAAATTAAAATTCTGTGTACTCAAACAGTGCCTTTTTTAGCGCCATAAAACAATACAGCGATGGCAACCAAATTCATGGCAATAACTGGAAGAGGGGCTGTGGGATCTCCTTTAATAAACCCAATAAGATCAGGTAAACCAAAGAATCCCATAATTACGAAGAATAAAAAGCAAAGACGTTTAAGAACATTTTCTTCGTTAAAAGAGAGACTGCCATACATTGCAAAACAGATTCCTATACCCAGCAGGCTTACTACTAGCGCAAAGGTTTCAAACATTAGAACAGCATCGTTTGAAGGAGTGTCACCAAATGCATCTACAATAAGTACTTGCATAAATTCTGGTGAAAAAAGACTGATGATTAGGGGCGATAATTGCAATAACATTAGTGCTGTTGCAATTTTAATTGAAGTTTTAATATTCATTTCAAATTGGTTTATGGTTACCTAAAGTTATAAAAAAATATTGAGACAATGCTTCAATGCTAAAGGTTTAGCTTGAGTAGCTTGCTTTTTAAAGGACTAATTAACAGAAATCTAAATTGGTTTAAAAGTCAAAATAGGTTGTAGGGAATGGTTCTTCTGCGAGTGAAAAATGCCACCATTCTTGTGCATATGGAATAAAGCCGTGCTCGCTCATGATCTTTTGTAACAATGCTCTGTTTTCTTTTTGTTTTTGATTTATTTCGGGGAAGTCATAATTGGATCGTTTTCCAAAAAAATCCCAGCGACCCCCCATATCTAACTCCTTTCCAGCCTTGTCGCCTTTAAGATAAATCAAGCTAAGGTCAATCGTGCTTCCTCTCGAATGCCCAGACTTTTCGGCGATATATCCTTGCGGGACTAAATCTTTTTTATCAAGATCGGGATAATAGTGCTGTTTCATTAGGGTGTCGTTTTCTACTTTGATCCACACTATAAAATCATCTACTGCGCGTTGCGGTCTATAAGCATCAAATACTTTTATTCCCAGGCCGATATGTTTAAAATCAGCTTCTGCATTTTTAAGGGCAATCAATGCTTTTTTGGTCAGTACCACTTTTGGCGAAGCATAACCTTTAACTACCCTTCCCATAAAATTATTCTTGGTGGCATAACGGATGTCTAGATGGATCTCTGGGATCTCTTTTGAGATATATCCAAAGCTTTCTGGGATTTGAGCAGGGACAAATTGTAGAGAGAACAAACCCAAGAAATAAAATAAAAAAACAGCTTTCATCCCCTTAAGGTATTAAAAACACACTAAAATGATTAAGGGCTATAGATGATCAGATTTATAAAAATTGGTCAACCAATTATATTTTGCTACTTTTAGAAAGAAGTAAAGACCAAATTGCTTTAAGCTATTCATGCAAAATCAATTCGATTTAACCCATAAAGTCGCACTCGTTACAGGCTGTAAAAGAGGCATAGGTAAAGCTATGGCAATCGCCCTGGCAAATGCCGGTGCTGACATTATTGGGGTAAGTCAAAGTTTAGAGGCTGCGGGAAGTGAAGTAGAGAAGGAGGTCCTTGAATTAGGAAGAAAATTCACCGCTTATCAATGTGACTTTAGCAATAGAAAAGCACTGTATTCCTTAATTACACAAATCAAAGAACAACACCCCACCCTACATATTTTAGTGAATAATGCCGGGACTATTCTTCGTGCTCCTGCAGCAGAACACAGCGATTCCTTTTGGGACGAAGTGATCGAAGTTAATCAAACTGCACAATTTATTCTTAGTAGAGAATTTGGTAAAGAAATGATCAAGCAGGGAAGTGGAAAGATTATTTTCACGGCTTCTATCTTGAGTTTTCAAGGCGGGATAACCGTACCCGGTTATGCGGCAAGCAAAGGAGCTATTGCGCAAATGACGAAAGCCTTTGCAAATGAATGGGCCAGTAAGGGAATAAATGTAAATGCAATTGCCCCAGGTTACATCAAGACAGATAATACCAAAGCCCTACAAGAAGATCCCACAAGATCTGAATCGATTCTAAACCGTATCCCTGCCGGTAGATGGGGACGACCAGAAGATATTGCCGGCCCGCTTGTTTTCTTATGCTCTGAAGCGGCTAACTATATACACGGTAGTGTTATTACAGTCGATGGGGGCTGGATGGCGAGATAATCAATACAAACAATAAATTCCAACAATAAAACCGAAAAATGAAACGACACTTTTTATCCTTTTTGCTTCTTATGTTACTACTCTCTTGTAATAATACAGATAATGCTAGCCAGATATTAGTCAGTACAACGGAAGAACTCAATGCCGCTATAAACAATGCCGCACCTGGGACAGAAATAGTTTTAGCCAATGGAACATGGACAGATGTTCAAATTAAATTCTATGGTCATGGGACAGAAAAAGCGCCTATTACCTTAAAAGCAGAAAGCGCGGGAAGCGTTTTTATAGAAGGGCAGTCCTACCTTCATTTAGGAGGGGAGCATCTGGTAGTGGACGGTTTGTATTTCCGCAATGGATATGCACCAGCCTCTGGGGTGATTCGTTATCAGATTGGGAAAGACAGTACCGCTTTTCATTCTCGTGTCACCAATACAGTGATTGATGGTTTTACCCGACCTAATCGCTGGGAGAACGATCGCTGGGTAGAACTCTATGGACAGCACAATCAGTTTGATCATAATTATGTCGCTGGAAAAGGGAATGACGGAGCCACCTTTATGGTCTATCACAAAGGAAATCAACACACCAATAATTTTCATAAAATTGAATACAACCACTTTGGGCCTCGCCCTAGAAAAGGTGGGCCTAGAGGGGAAACCTTTCGTCTAGGAGGAAGTGAAACTTCGATGACGCCAGGAAGAGCAACCATCTCTAATAACTTTTTTGATCGCTGTAATGGAGAGGTGGAAATCATTTCTGATAAGACCAACTTTAATAGCTTTCTCAATAATGTATTTTATAAATGCGAGGGCTCTTTAGTGATGCGACACAGTGATTACACTACCGTCGATGGAAACATGTTTATAGGAGATGATGACTCTGACTTTTATGGCGGAATTCGCGTAGTCAACAGCGGTCACTGGATTACCAATAACTACTTCTATAAGATTAGAGGAGAGGAATTTAGAAGCCCTCTTGCAGTGATGAATGGTATCCCAAAATCTTCCCTCAACCGTTACAAGCAGGTTACTGATGCAGTGGTAGCCTACAACACCTGGGTTGATTGTGCCTCTCCTTTTCAAATAGGTGTAGGGCAAAACAAGGCGAGTAAAGATGTATTGCCAAAAAGTGAAATCCGTTCGGCACCGCCCATTAGAACAATTTTAGCGAACAACATTATTTACAATACAACAGTTGATCCCGCCCCAGTAGTGAATCACGATGATATGAGCGGGATTCAATTTGAAAACAATGTCCTTTTTAATGCTGGTGATCCAGCAGATGAGTTTAAAATCTTCAAGCATGTGAGTATCGTGATGGAGCAAATCAATGATTGGTTATTTGTTCCTACCGAAGGGACCAATGAACTTCTTTACGAAACCTATCACGGCTTTGATTTTGATCGAATTACCCAAGACGTTTTTGGGAATAATCGAAGTGAAAAGAATAAGGTTGGTGCAGTTGCTAATGCTGCAAATGCAAAATCATTTAAATTAGACAAATCTCAATACGGACCATCTTGGTTTGATCCAGAAGCAGAAAAGCCAGCGCCAAGCATTCATAAAATAAGTGCAACAGCAGGAGCACTGGAAGGCGCGTTAAAAGAGGCAGTAACAGGAGATATTATTTTACTCAATGAAGGAGAATATTCTTTTGCTAACTCTTTAGCCATTGATAAAGCTATTTTGTTAAAGGCTGCCGCTGGCGCCAAAGTTAGCTTAAATTACAGTGGAAGTGCAGGGACCGCTGCATTTGATATGCACCCATTAAGTCGTTTAGAATTAGACGGAATTACTTTAAAAGGAGAGGGAAATCAAATGGCTTTTGCTCCGCTAAAAGAGAACATGTCTTCGTCTTACAAGCTTTTTGTAAAGAACAGTAAGGTGCAGCATTTTGATCATTTACTATTAGCCAGTAGAGGTTCATTTGCAGATTCTATAGGGATTGACAATACTACTTTTATGGATGCCAAAAATGGTTTTGTGCTAGCCGCAGATCAAAAGGGGGATTACAATGCCGAGATGTTTACCATCAAAGACTCCACATTTGAAAACATCGATCAAAATGTGATTCATTTTTACCGTGGGGGATATGACGAGTCAACCATAGGAGGTGTTTTGACCTTAGAGAATAATACCTTTAAGCAAAGTGGTCAAAAAGAGAAAAGTGGGATCTTAATCAAAACAAGAGGGATTATCAATGTCTTGTTAGAAGGCAACACTTTTATCAACAATAAGGTGAAGCGTGTCGCTGTATTATGGGGGGCAAAAAACAACCATCACCACAATAATACTGTAACCCAATCAGGTAAAATTGAGGTGCAGGAACAACAAAAACTAGAGATTCTTTATTAAGCAGTTAACGATGGGTGTACTAAAAAAAATAATTCGATTTTTATTGTCATTTGGACCAGGGATATTTGCCATAGGCTATACCATAGGGACTGGAAGTGTTACTTCTATGATCGTTGCTGGAAACAGTTTTGGGATGCAGTTGTTATGGGTGCTCTTTTTTAGCTGTCTCTTTTCTGGTGTTTTAATTTATGTTTCTGGGAGTTATTATCTCTATACAGGAGAAACAGCGCTTTATGCCATTAAAAAGCATTTACCAGTAGGGAAACTTATTGCCATAGCGATTATTGCCACTGTGGGAATCGGTCAATGGAATTCTTTGATAGGGATTTTAGGGATCACTTCAAATGTAGTTTTTGAAATATTAGCACTTAACTTTCCTAGTCTTCTAAGGCATAAATACGAAGTTGTTTTGGCGTTAGCCATATTAATTATTGGGATTTTTTATGCTTTGTTGGTCAAAGGGAATTATTCTCTTTTTGAAAAAGTATTGGCTTTGTTTGTTTCTATGATGGGCTTGTCCTTTATTTTCACCCTCTTTTTTGTTTACCCTATGCCGGCACAGGTCATCAAAGGCTTGATCCCTACAATTCCCGAAGTAGAAGGATCGGGGATTTTGATCGCGGCTTTTGTGGGGACGACCATGGCTGCAGCAACTTTCTTATCACGCCCGCTTTTTATTCAAGGGAAGGGCTGGACAAAGCAAGATTTTAACGTTCATAAAAACGATGCGTTAATTGCAGCGCTGTTGATTTTTACCATTAGTGGAGCCATTATGGCGGTAGCCAGCGGAAGCCTCTTTGGAAAAGAAATGGAGATCACTCATGTATTGCAAATGTCAAAAGCCCTTGAACCATCTGTGGGAAAATTTGCGGTGAGTGTTTTCTTTGCGGGAACCCTTAGTGCAGGCTTATCCTCTATATTCCCCTGTTTGATGATTGTTCCCTTGATGTTAGGGGACTATAATTCTGGAAAGCTAGATGTAGAGACCAATCGTTTTAAATTGATTACTGGGATTGCCAGTGTACTGGCCCTAAGTATTCCTATTTTTGGGTTTAACCCCATAAAAGGGCAAATTATTACGCAAGTTTTTAATGTCTTTGCACTGCCGTTGGTGGTATTGAGTTTTCTGTTGCTTTGGAATAGAAAAGCTGCTGGTCTACCTGCAAAAAGAACGGTGACCAATGTTATTATGATCGCTGCTTTTGTGTTCTCGATCATTATTATGTGGAATGGCTTGATCGACATTTTCTAGCGGGCTCTAAGCCGCATGAATATTGTGATATAAATTAAAAAAACCCTCTGTTTAGGAGGGTTTTTATTTGGATTATTTTATGAGCATTAAGACTTCGTCATGCCAACCGTTAGAATGTTTAGAGATAATATCTCCTACATCTTTCTTAAAAGCCCCTGGACCATTTATCTTATCATATTTAGCTTGAAAGCCTTCTGGTAAACCATTTGATTTGCTAAAACGCGAAAAGCTTTTAAAAGGATAGACTAAAGTGATATCGCTTCTGTCCTCACTTCTAAAGACACTTTCGTACACTCTTCTTGGGTTAGGGGCATCCATTTCCTTCAAAGCCTTTCCAATTTTAGTAACTGCCTCTAAAATCATGTTATAGCTGTCCATATTGTGCTTTACCTTAAAGGTTCTCCACAAGATATAGTTAGGACTTCCCCAGGCGGGTGGAGTATAACTTGCTTCCCAATTGAGTTTGGCCATTTTAACCTTTTCGTCTTTTACGTGCATACGAATGTTTTTTTGCCAGTCTTCCATATGAGCACTATCAGGCATATTATCATAGTCGGCGAGTTTCATGGGGCCATTAAGCCAAACATATTGTCCAGAGTGTTGCCCAATTAACACACTATAAAGTGAAGCGGTTGCTTTTCCTTTACTGTGGTATTTTTGATTGTGTTTTTTAATTCCTTCCACCAGTAAATTTTCACTTGATTTTTCAGGAGTTAAAAAAATGTTTTCATAAACTACCTCACTGTTTTGAGCGAGTAAAGTAGTTGAGCATAAGAGTAATAGAATTAATTTTTTCATTTTTAAATTGGTTTTATGGTTATTCTAAATTTTTTAAAATTTTATTTATTGGGTATTTGGTTCCTCCTTACTTATTGAAGAGGTGTTTTGTCATTAAACTTATCCCGCAAAGATATAGCCGCAGCCATTTTCTTGTGCTCGGCCTAATGCCCATACCCCCGAAGGAACAACTTGGATCCCCGGTAAAACTCCAGCGA